>DAOTCE010000001.1:0-300000 GCA_035452965.1 Candidatus Paceibacterota bacterium
CGTCCGGTGGTGTGGGAGGACGGTGAGGTTCTAACCCTCACCTCCTACCCGATCGCCACCCCTCGCCCCAAACTCCGCTGTAGCGGCTTTCCCACCCGCAACTCCCGTCTCAGCGTCCTCCGGTGCAGGTGCAACCGCCCGCGCCGGCTGAACCTGTTTCATCAACCGTCTTCGAACGCAACTTCCACCACCGGAACCTCCCATTCTGGCACGAGGTACCGCTTGCGGCGGGCCTCGTCCGTGTCCTGCTCAGCCTTCCGGCGGACCATGGCCAGGACGCGAAGCTCCCGCACAGATGTCAGCCTGCTGCCCCAACGCTCCTCCGCCTGCCGCGAGAGACGGGCGACGCAGTTGTTGGACTTGTCGAAAGCACCAATGCCACTCCGCCCGCAAGGTCGCATGGCAAGTTTGTCGCCGGTCTTCAATGCCGCCAGCGCCTTGTGAATACGATCCCCCTGGCTGAACTGGCCTGGGTAGCCCAGGTGGACATCCTCCAGCGTAAGCACTTCATAGCGCAGGGAGACGCTCCGCCGCCTGCCGGGGGCGGTGGCGAACCGGGAGCGGATTACCCACTTGTCCGACATCGTTGCCGGCAACGAGGGGGATACATCCCGCCGGTCAAACACTGCCAGCGTCTGCCGGGCGCGGGTGATGCCGACGTAGAAAGTCCGCCGCTCTTCCTCCTGCTTCATTCGTTGCGCCGGGAGCCGCCAGGGCCCAATCACCAGCACGTGGTCGAACTCCGTCCCTTTCGCTGAATGCACGGTGCTCAGCGTCACGCCCTGGCCGTAAGTAAACTCGCGCCGGCTTTCGGCGCAGGCCTCATACAAAAATTCCAGCGCCTGCCGCACCGGCAGATCGGCATCTCCAGATTCGGTGGCCCAGGCCTGGAGCAGCCGACCAAGAAACTGTGTCCACGGATTCCCTTCGTTCGCATCGAAGAGCCTGGCCGCAAGGCGTGAAAGATCACTGGCGCGCTGAAAGGCACCGCGGTCCTTGGCCAGGTGTGCGAGGAAGAAGTTCAGCTCTCGAATTTGGTGGAGCGGAGGCATGGCGCTCCGCGAGTCCACCCACCGGACAGGGATGGACTCCTGCTCAGCGAGCATCCGCACCTGGGCCAGATCGGCGCGCTCCCGCGAGAGCACCGCGATGCTGGACCATTCGGTAACGCCAAGCCGGTTGAGACGGCGCAACTCCGCCACTACCGCCTCGGCCTGGCACGCGGCGTCGGCGACCTGGATGATCCGGACTTTGCCCCGGCACAACGCGTCCCGGCGCCCAAACTCCCCGCCGGGACCCAGCATCTCGCGATGCCGGTCAATACGGATCGGGTGGTGGGTTTTCATGCGGTCAACATTGGCCGCAATCAGGTGATTCGCCGCCTCGATGATGTAACCCGTGGAGCGGTAGTTCTCGACGAGGTAATGAACCTCTGCGCCGTAATCCTGCGCAAACCTGCGGATGAACTCCACGTTGGCGCCGCGGAACGTGTAGATATTCTGGTCGTCATCCCCGACGGCCAGGATGGAGAGCCTCAGGTCCGCGTCCTCGATCCTGCGCCCGGCGATGGCGCTGATCAGCTCGTATTGGGGCTCGTCTATGTCCTGGTATTCGTCCACCAGAACATACTGAAAGCCCGCCAGCAGGCGGTCCCTGACCTCGTCGGCCTCCAGCCCCGGCGGAACGTTCTCGCCGCGCAGCAGTTTTGTCGCGTCCGCGATAAGCTTGTCGAAGTCCAGGTCGCGCCCGCCGGCTGCTTGCTCGGCATACGAGCAGCCCAACAGGCGCATGGCCAGAGCGTGGTAGGTCAGGACCGTCACCCCGCGCGCATCATCACCCACGAGGTCGGCCAATCGCCGGCGCAGCTCGATCGCCGCGTGACGGTTGAAGCAGCACACGAGCATGCTTTGCGGCCGCACCCGCTCAACCCGCAGGAGATACGCGCAGCGGTGAACGACGGTCCGGGTCTTGCCCGAGCCCGGGCCGGCCAGAATCAGCACGTTCCGGCTGGGCGGCGCGGTGACCACTCTGATTTGGTCGGCATTGGCCAGGTCGGTGACGATCCGTTGGAACGAACCGGCGGTGGTCGCATGCTCGAGCAAGTCGGGCTTGGTCCGGAAGTAGCGGCGGAGGAATTCGTCCTTCGCCAGCGTGAAATAGGCGAGGACCAATTCCAGGGCGGCCTGTATTCGTTCGAGCCCCAGGCGGGCGTACTCGCTCATCACATGCACCTGAAGAATGCGTTCTTTGTAGTGGTGCTCGAGGGGCTGGTAATCCGAGGCCTTGTACTTCTCGCCCCGCGCCTCGGGGCGGAACCGGATGGTCATCGCGGACCGGAAGACGGCCAACCCCTGCTGCAGAGTGATCACGCGCAGCTCGTGGAGAAACAACAGCGCGCGCTCTATCGCGGCGTCAATGTCTTTGGTTTCCACCCCCAGCGCCAGGTCCCGCTCGATCGCCTGGTGCAGCTCCTCAAAGTGGAATTCCAGCAGCAAGTCGGCGCGGGCGGGTGCCGCCGGGGGAATCTTGGCCAGGAGCGTGTCCAGGACCAGCGACGCCAGCTTTCTGCGGTTGCCTGCCAGTTCCTTTATTTCGGTCCAGCCGCGCCGCACCTTGACCCGGTAGGTGTCCCGGGCCAAATAGCGCAGGTCGAGGCAGCCGTTGGTGCCGCCAAATCCGCGCCCCACCTCGCCCAGGCTCTTGAGCAAGGCTCTAACCAGCTCGGTTGAAGATTCGCAGCCTTCGTCGCAGAGCCGCTGGTTCAGCTGCCGCAAGGACAGGGGCATCCAGTCTACCGGATCCGGTTCTTCGTCTGCCAGCACGTCCACAAGCTTGCGGTCGGTGAGAAGAATCCGGTCCAGCCGCAAACGGGAGTGGTCGGCGACTTTGTGGCGCACAAAAGCCGTGAGCTGCATGTCGCGCTTCATGAGCCCGGCCTGAGTCATGCTGCCCAGGATCTTGAGAATCCTGGCGCTCACAAATTCCGGGTTGGCCGCCGCGGCGGGGTTGGCTTTGGCAAAGCCGGCGAATTCAGGCAGCAATGCCAATTGGTCCACCGTGAGGCTTTCAGCCGGCGGAGTGTTGAAAATCTCCCGCAGGATGGCGAGCCAGAGGGATTGCTCGTTGGCGGAGAGGTGCAAGCCGGCGATTCTGGCTTTGGCCTCGTTCAGGTCTTTGACCACCGGGCGGGCCTGAAAGACCCTCGTTACATTCTCGTCGCGCTGAAGCAAGTTGGCGCGTTCCAGCCACGAGACGGCGGTCCGGACCTTCGTGTCGGCCATGCGATCCTGGAGGTTCACATCAATTTGCAGTTCCTCGTCCCGAAGGATCTCGCCGGCCGTGATGACCAGTTCCTGTTTGTCGCCGCGAACGGCCTTTCGCAGGCTCCGGAGAATCTGGGCGATGTCACGGCGGCTCAGCTCGGAGAAGGCTTCCATCCGGAATTGCGTCTCGCAATCCTGGTCCGCGTAAAGCAAGACGCACTCTGCTTTCCTCCCGTCACGCCCGGCGCGGCCGGCCTCCTGCAGGTAGTTCTCCAGCGAGCCCGGCGTGTCCGCGTGGATCACGAGCCGGACATCTTCCTTGTCTATGCCCATGCCGAAGGCGTTCGTGGCACAGATCACTTTTGTGTCGCCGGCCAGGAACTCGTCCTGGATGCGCTTCTTCTCGGGCGGGGTCAGGCCTGCGTGGAAGTGAGCGGCCGTCCAGCCGTGCGCGCGCAGGTATTCCCCCGTGATCTCGGTCTCCTGCCGCGTGGCGCGGAACACGATGGCGCTGCCGGGTCGCCCCTCGGGGAGGCGATCGGAGAGCAACTCATGGATGCGCTCATACTTGCTCGACCCCTCAACGGTCTGCACCTCAAAGCACAGGCTGTCCCGCTCGACACTGCTGGAGAAGAGTGTCATTTCCCGGCCCGCCTCGCTCTTGAAGAAGGCGAGGATTTCCTCGCGCACGTCCTGCTTGGCTGTGGCGGTGAAGCACGCAATAGGCGGAATCTCCACTCCTTGCTTCTTCGAGAACTCCCGAATGAAACGGCCGGCATAGAGGTAGTCAGGGCGGAAGTCGTGCCCCCATTTGGACAGGCAATGGGCCTCATCGAACACCCAGCAGCCGATCTCGCGCTGGGCTATGGCTTCAGCGAAGGAACGGTTGCGCAGCTGCTCCGGCGAGAC
This sequence comes from Candidatus Paceibacterota bacterium, assembly GCA_035452965.1. Taxonomy (NCBI): domain Bacteria; kingdom Bacillati; phylum Minisyncoccota; species Minisyncoccota bacterium. The sequence goes on from DAOTCE010000001.1 coordinate 4,173, forward strand.
GTACAGGAGCGCGATGTCACCGAGCCGGATTCTGCAGAGCACGTCACTGCGCTCCGGCGCCGTGAGCAGACCGTAAAGGGCCGCGGCGAACGGCGTGCCGGTGCGCCGGACCAGGCCGTCCACCTGGTCTTTCATCAGGGCCTGGAGCGGAGACAGGACGATGGTCAGGACGCCCCGGCGGAAGTTGCGCGCCAGGGCGGGGAGCTGGTAGCAAAGCGATTTGCCGCCGCCGGTGGGCAGTATGGCCAGCAAAGATTCGTTGGCCATGCCCGCCTCGACAATCGCCTGCTGCAAACTGCCGCCCGTGCTGGTCTCTGGCGCCGGGCGGAAGCTGTCCAACTGAAAAAACTTGCGCAGCTGCGCCGTGGCATCGTGCGCCCCTTTGCAATAGGTGCATTCGGGCGACGCGCACGGCACCTCCCGCAGCCGCTTAATGAGCTCGCCGGTCAGCGGGTGTTCCGATCGAACCCACGGCGGCAGTACAGAATTCGAGCCGGCGACGCGGAGCCAGACCAGCGTGTACGCCAGGGCCAGCCTGCCGGGTTGAGTTTCTACCAGGCCTTCAGCCACTGGCACGCTGGAGCAGCCCCACTGAGGGACAAGCTCACGGCACAATTGCAGCGCCCGCGTGGCGGTCGGGGGCCTGGCGCCGAGTGCGTCAAACACGAGCGCCATCCCGGCCGACAGCGGGTCGGTCTCAAGGTCCGGAGTCGCCAAGAGATAATGCAGGACCTCGAACAGGCGCGGCTCGGTGCGGCGCAGTCCTTTGAGCGCCTGGACCTCGTCCTTGAACAAAACCGCGGCTTGCCGGGCGTCGGCCACAGGGTCGTTGATGCTCTCGCGGACCAGCTTGTAATTCTTCACCAAACGGTGATAGGGATTCTCCGGAAAGCAGATCGGCGACAACACCAGGGTGTCTATGACCGGCAATCGCAAGAGCGGCAGCTCCGGCGCCCGCTCTCGCAGGACAGGAAGGTCGTGGCGAAGCAGGTTGTGGCCGAGCACACACTTGGCCCCCGCCGAGAGCCGGTTAAGCTCGCCGCAGACAGTTTCCAAGGGGCTGCTTCCCAACCGCGACAGGCGCTGCTCTCCGAGAACGGCACCCAGTTTGAGAATCTTCCCGCTGTGAGAAACCTCCAGATCCAGCAAAACGGCGCGGTCCAACAAGGCTTGCAGCGCCTCGGCCACGCCGCTTCTGCTTTCACTCGCCTGCGAGCTCATACTCGGAAAGCCAGTGTAGCGAGGAAAGGGCGAAGATGTCCAAGAATCTGTCCTTCGCTGGCGCCGCAAGTGGCGCCTGGTGGTTCGCCCGCCGCGTCCAGCCGGCAACCTTCGCGCCCGCTTGGCGGTGGATGCCGGCCGGCGGCTCGCCGCCGGGCCGGTTGCGTCAGACCGCTCGGCGCCGGTCTGCCGTCATTTCGGCATCTGCTGGATGAATTCGTCCGCGCGCGCGATCGAGGCGTTCATCTCGTCAATCAACCGCGCGATGTCAGCCTGAATCTTGGTGGACTCGCCCGCAAGGGCGGCAATGGCCTGCGCGTTGAGCGTGTGCTTGAGCGCCAGCACATAGTCGTGGAACTTGCGCAGGACCGGGTCCATGCTTTGCTCCGACTTCTTCAGCGCGGTGATCATCTCATTGTAGTGGCGCCGGGTGTCGGTCAATTGCTGCCGGCTCACGTCGCGCAACGACGCGGTCTCAATCTGCTGGTTCTCTTTCTCCCATTCGGCGAACAGGTCCGCCGCCACTGTCTCCACATCCTGAACGCGCTTGTGAACCGCCTCCACCCGCGACGCCGCATCGTCGTAGTCGGACTGGAGCTGGCGATACCGCTTCTCGAGTTCGCCCCCATCGAAGCTGGACAGTTCTTTCAGGCGGGTGAGGGCATCCTTGAATTCCTGTTGCGCTTCTTTTTCTTCGTCGCGCGCCGCCACGACCCGCTTCTTGAGCAGGTCGCGCTTGTAAACGCCGACCTTCTCGTAAGCGGAATACATCACGCTCTTGCACGAGGACAAAGCGACGAGCGACACCAGCAGCAAACCCACGAGCGACAATCGTTTCATAGCCGCGATGCTCGCATCATTGACCGCCACCGTCAATGACGGGTGCGCCCAAGGAAAAGCCATGCGCGCGGGGCCGGGCTGCCCAACGCGTCACGTCGAGAGTGCCCGCTTCTGCGACTTGCCCGCCCGAACCGGGCGGCTAGAATGCATGGCATGAAACAACGTGTCTGCCTTAGCCGTGTCACCGCCATTTTGCTTTTCACCGCCTGCGCCTTTGGCCTCAGTGCCTTCCGCGCCAAAGCCCAGACGGCCGTAGCCGCCGAATCGGACACGTTGACGGTGATGACTTACAACCTGAAGTTCGCCAGTCCCAACCCGCCAAACGCCTGGCCGCAGCGCCGCCCGCTCATGGCAGAGCTCATCAGGCAGCTCGCGCCCGACGTCCTCGGCACGCAGGAAGGACTGTATGGCCAGCTGCAGGAGCTGGCGGCGGACTTGCCGGCATTCGACTGGATCGGCCTGGGGCGGGACGGCGGCAGCCGGGGCGAGTTCATGGCGGTATTCTATCGCACGGCGCGGCTCGAACCGCTGGCGTTCGACCATTTCTGGCTCTCGGACACGCCGGAAGTCATGGGCTCGAAGACCTGGGGACCCAAGCTGGCCCGCATGGTGACCTGGGTGAAATTCCGCGACCGCCAAACCAAAGGGGAATTCGTCTTCATCAACACCCACCTCGACCACCAGGTCCAGGAAGCGCGCGAGAAGGCAGCCCAACTCGTCCGTGAACGCGCCGCCACCTTCGACGCCAGGCTGCCGGTGCTGCTCGTGGGCGACTTCAACGCCGCCGCCGGCAAGAACAAGGCCTACACCATCCTGACCGGCGACCGATTCTTCACCAACACCTGGACGACCGCCCGCGAGCGCGTGAACGCAGGCATCGGGACCTTCAACGGGTTCAACGCCATTGAGAAGGGCGGGGCGCATATTGACTGGATACTGTACCGCGGCGATGCGGCGGTGGACCGCGTCGAAGTTGTGCCCTTCTCGCGCGAGGGCCAGTTCCCGAGCGACCATTGCCCGGTGGTGGCGAAAATGCGGTTGGGCGCGTCCCGGTAGTCTTACTGGCGGAAAGCCGGCAGGACGGCTTCAGGCCCGTTGAACGCGTCCCACAAGTTCGCGGTTTGGCTCGCGTCCGGCTTGGGCCCGGCATGGATAATAAGCCGGTAGCGCAGCACCAGCGGTTGGTCGCGCCGCAACGGGTAGCGCGTCCCCGCAGCCGGAAATGTCGGCTGGCACCACGACAAAGCGGGGACCTGGAAGTAGTCTCCCGGGTAATCGGCGTTCTCCCGGTGCTGCAGAACAGTCAGCCCGGACGGCGCCCCGGCCCCGGCAAATACGCCGCTCAAGTCCGACCACGCGCGGCGCGGGACGGCGTTGGTGGGGTCGGTGTGCATGGATATCTCCTGCGACGCCGGGCCGGCCAGGCGCAGGCTCAAGCCGCCGTATTGGTCGGTGCCGCGCCGGGCGAGGGTCACGCCATCCTTGAGCGCGACAAACCGGAACGCCAGGTCGATGACCCTGCCCGCCGCCGTCGCGCGGCCGGCGCGGATGATGGCCTGTTCCCGCACAATGGGTTCGCGGTCCTCCCACAACCAGAGATTCTCGCCCTCGACTTCGGCAAACAGCCGGCCACTCTGGAGCCGCACCTTTCCCGTGGGCCGCGCGAACACCTGCTGCAGTGCGTGGAGATCGCCGCGGTTCGTGCCGTAATCCACTTCCGGCCACGCCCAATAGATGCCGCGATGATGCGGGTGGTCCGCCGGCCAATCCCACGTCAGCACCTCGCCATTCAGGCCGTAAAGCGGGTGGATGTAGTTGCTGCGGGCGCGCGCATAGATCCGGTTGGCAGGTTTTACCATGTGCAGCGAATCACCCGGCTCAATGGTCTTGTAGTTGTAACGCAGGACCGGTTTGCCGTCTTCGGTTAGGTCGATTTGGCCGCTGGCGTGGTCCGGGCTGGCGCTCATAAAAGCCGCAGCCTGCCTCGCTGCACCGCCGGCCAAATCAACCGCCCCTCGCGCCGCTGCTGCGAAGCTGGCGGGCGCGCTGCACAGCAATGACAGGAGCAACGCCGCAGCGAGCGCGCTCCGGCAGCGGAGGCGCGGGCCGGTTGAAAACGTGAACTGCCTGCGCAATGGCTGGCGCTTCGTCATAGGTTTGAACTCCATATAGGTCAATATGGTCCGGGTAGCTAATCTGCCGGACGGGGCGTTGGCAAGGCGGCAATCACCCCCGGCAGCGCGCTGGAGATCAAAACCCACGCGGTGGTCGCCGCCAGGGTTTTGGAGGGGCCCCCCAGACCCAGGAACCGCCTGGTACACGCAAGGAATCTCCTCGACAACCCCATCACCCTGTGTTTCAATGATTAACTGGAAACACTCGTGCTGTGTAGCCCAAAACCCATATAACAGCGCCCTGAAAACCCCAACCTTAACGCATGGCCTGGTTGCCGCCCTGCTGGTGCTTTGTCACCTCCCGGCGCCGGCAGCGCCGTTTGCCAGGAGGTTCGCGTTCACGCAGCCTGACGGCACGCAAATCGTGCTGTGGGGACAAGGTGATGAATTCCACGCGGTATTCGAGACCCTGGACGGCTACACGGTCGTATTCAACCAGAAGACCGGGGCTTACGATTATGCCGGCGTTTCCGCCGACGGCGCGGAGCTCGTCTCCACCGGTGTCGCAGTGGGCCACAGCCCCCCCGCCACCCCGAAGCTCAAGCCGCACGTGCGGATCAATCCGCTGGCGGCGAAGCGCCAGGCAGCGGAGCGTTACGCGCGCTGGGATCAGGCGCTCGAGATCTCCCAGCGCTGGAATGCCCTGAAAAGCGCGCGACGCCTTGCTGACTTGGCCGAAACACAGAAGACCCCGGCGTCGTCACCGCCGCCTGCGACGACCACAGGGCACAAGCTGGGGCTGACTCTGCTGATTGATTTCAGCGACGACGTAGCGACCATCCCACAGGCGGATATCATCGACTTCTGCAACGGGGACAACTACACCGGCTACGGCAACAACGGCTCGGTGAAAAGCTACTTTCTCGACGTCTCCAACCAGCAGCTCACTTACAGCAATGTGGTCACGATCTACATTCGCGCGCCGCAGCCCAAGAGCTATTACAACGACGTCACCGCCGATGAATGGACACAGGGGCGCTTGCTGACCAGCGAGGCCATCGCCGCCATGAAGGCGCTGGCCAATTACACTACGGAAATCCTGCCGACGTTCGCCAACCTGACTGTGGATGCCAGCAGCAACGTATTAGTCTTTAACGTCTTCTTTGCCGGGGCCAGCAGCAGCGTATGGCAAAAGGGGTTGTGGCCCCACCCATCGAGCCTGGTCAGCCCGATTGACCTGGGCAACGGCAAGGCAGTGCTCAAATACCAGATCACCAACATCGGAGCCGCGCCGACGCTGGGCACCTTCTGCCACGAGAGCGGCCACCTGCTGTGCGGGTTCCCCGACCTCTACGACGAGGGACTCGACTCCATCGGTGGCGCCGGGGCGTTCTGCCTGATGGGTTATGGCCTCTACGATACCAACCCGGTCCAAGTCTCGGCCTACCTCAAACGCGCGGCGGGCTGGGCAACGACCCTGGAATTGACCACCAGTTCCGTCCTCACGGCCTCCGTCAGCTCGTCGGGCCCCGACTTCAACAAATTCTATCGCTGCACCAAACCAGGCACCCCCACTGAATACTACTTGGTGGAAAACCGCCAGCAGAGCGGTCGTGACGCCAGCCTGCCCGGGTCCGGCGTCGCCATCTGGCACGTGGATGAGTTGGGCGACAAAGATAACCAAAGCACCAATTTCAACAACCTGCACCTGAACTACGAACTGTCCCTCGTGCAGGCCGACAACTCCTGTCACCTCCAAAACAACTCCAACTTCGGCGACGCCCAGGACCTCTACTTCCTCGGCAATACGGCGGCCGATTACAGCAACCGCTTGAGTGACGCCTCCAGCCCCGCCGCCCGCTGGTGGGATGGTTCGGCGTCCGGCATCCTCTTCCACCATTTCAGCGACAGCGGAACAACCATGACCTTCGGAGTCGGTCCCGAGGAACCGGTTATCGGGCTGGACAACGCTTTGCTCAGCGCCGAAGGGTGCCTGCCCACTAATTCCGTGATTGATCCCAATGAAACCGTCACCGTCAACTTTGCCCTGAGGAACATCGGCGGCGGCGGCACCACCAACCTCGTTGCGACCCTGCTGACCAACAAGGGACTGATCTGGCCAAGCGCCCCGCAGACCTACGGAGAGCTGGCCGCCAATGGCCCGGCCGTAAGCTTGCCGTTCTCGTTCACCGCGATCGGAAACTGCGGCGGCAACAATGTCGCCACCCTCCAATTGCAGGACGGCGCCGAGAACCTGGGGACAGTGAACTTCTGGTTTCAACTGGGCCAATCCAGCCTGACCAACGTCTGGTCCCAGAACTTCGACGATGTCATCGCCCCGGCCCTGCCGGCGAACTGGACCTCTGTCGCCAGCGACGCCCAATCGGCCTGGATCAGCTCCATTTCCTCGGCTGACACCGCGCCGAACGCCCTCTTCTCCCCGGACCCTGGCAACATCGGCGTCAACGAGTTGAACTCGCCGGGCATCGCGCTGCCGGCGAGCCTGGCGCAATTGAGTTTCCGGCACCGTTACAACCTCGAGACCATCTACGACGGTGGCGTCCTCGAAATCAAGATCGCCGACGGCCCCTGGACCGACATCCTGCTGGCGGGTGGCAGTTTCGTGAGCGGCGGCTACGTGGGCACGTTGAGCACTTTATACGGCAACCCCCTGGGTGGCCGGTCCGCATGGACGGGCGATTCCGCCGGGTTCATCACTACTCTGGTCAATTTGCCTTCAGCCGCTTCCGGCCAGATTATCCAACTGCGTTGGCGCTGCGGGTCCGATAGCAGCACCGGCGCGCCCGGGTGGTTCGTTGACACCTTGTCGGTCACCAGCACCAACGTTGCCTGCTGCATCCTGAATCCCGACCTGCAGGTTGCGCTGACGGCCTCGCCCGATCCCGTTGTGGCTGGCCAGAACCTGGCCTACACCCTGACCGTCACGAACCTCGGACCCGAGCCGGCCATCAGTGTGACACTGACTGACACCTTGCCCGCGAGCGTCACCTTCGTCTCCGCATCCCCGGGATGCGTCCATCTTGGCGGGCAAGTCGTTGCAACAGTGGACGCCCTGGCTGCCGGTAGTGCCAGCAATTTCACGGTGGTGGTGACGCCCAATGCTGAGGGGCTTATCACCAATACCCTCTCGGTCGCCAGCCTCACTCCCGACCCGAACTCTGACAACAACTCGGCGACCAACGTCACCACTGTTTTTGCCCCGCCGACCATCACCGTTCAGCCGGACAACCAGACCGTGCTCGCCGGCTCAAATGCGGTTTTTCAGGTCACCGCCGCCGGCACCGCGCCGCTGTCTTACCAATGGCGCTTCAATGGCACCAACCTGGCGGACGCGGTGGACCTTGTGCTGACGCTGACCAATGTGGAGGTGGCCCAAGCCGGCACCTACGCGGTCCTGGTCACCAACGACTTTGGCTCGGTCCTGAGCACCAACGCGGTGCTGACTGTCATGGATCCCTTCATCGTGGCGCAGCCGCAAGACCAGGCCGTGGCCGCTGGTGCAACAGCCACTTTCGTCGCGAGCGCGGGGGGCACTTTGCCGCTGAGTTACCAGTGGAGAAGAGCAGGAAGCAATCTGGCCGACGGGGAGAACATCAGCGGCGCCCAAACCGCCAGCCTGACAGTGTCGAATGTGCAGTCGGCGGACATGGGCAATTACTCGGTGCTGGTAACTAACATCAACGGATGGGTGGCGAGTTCGAACGCCGCGCTCACGGCGCCCTTCCCGCCCGTCATTCTGGCTCAGCCCGCAAGCCAGACGGCAGTGGCCGGCTCCGCGGTCTCGTTCACGATAGAGGCCGCCGGCCCGAACCTGGCCTTTCAGTGGACGAGAGGCGGCACGAACCTGGTGGACGGCGGCAAGATCAACGGCTCTGCGACGGCCAGTTTGACGGTGTCGAATGCGCAGGCGGCGGACATGGCCGCTTATTCAGTGGGAGTGAGCAACAGTTACGGAAGTGTGGTCAGTTCGAACGCCCTGCTGGCACTGTGGCCGCTGGTGGGGTGGGGCAATAACGTTCTCACCCAGGCGGACATCCCACCCGGGCTCAACGGCGTGGCGGGCGTGGCGGGTGGTCTCTTTCACAGCCTGGCGCTGAAGGCGGATGGAACCGTGGTTGCGTGGGGGGCCGGCCGGACCAATTCGGGGCTCAACCCCCAGTTTGGCCAGGCGGTTGTGCCCGACGGATTGAACAGCGTGGTGAGCCTGGCGGCTGGATTCTACCACAGCCTGGCGTTGCTGGCGGACGGCACGGTATCCGCCTGGGGCGCGGGCACAACCAACAGCGGCGCCAATCCGCACTATGGACAGGCGATCGTGCCGGCGATAGCGACCAACGTTACCGCCGTCGCCGCCGGGGCCTATCACAGCCTGGTGCTGAAGTCGGACGGAACGGTGATTGCGTGGGGCGCGGGTGCCAGCAACCTGGGCTCCACGCATTTTGGCCAATCTGCCGTGCCTTCCGGACTAAGCAATGTGGTGGCCATCGCAGCCGGCATCTACCATAGCCTGGCGTTAAGGTCGGACGGAACCGTGGTGGGGTGGGGCGCAGGGACCAATAACACAGGCCTCATCCCGGACTTCGGCCAGTCCCAGGTTCCGGATGGGTTGAGTGATGTTGTGGCGATCGCCGGCGGCGGCTACCACAGCCTGGCTCTGCAGGCCGACGGGGCGGTAACCGCCTGGGGCGCGGGCACCAACAATACCGGCGGCAACCCGGACTTCGGCCAGTCTCAGGTGCCGGAGGACCTCACCAACGTGGCTGCCATTTCGGCCGGGTTGTACCACTCGCTGGTGCTGAAGGCGGACGGAACCGTGGCAGTCTGGGGATTGAATAACAACGGACAGACCAATACCCCTGGCCTCTTAAGTAATGGTATGGCGGTGGCAGGCGGCGGCTATCACACCCTGGCGCTGGAGGGCGGTGGAAGCCCGCACTTCACGGTGCAACCCTTTGCCCGGGCCGTGACGCTGGGCACAACCGTCAAGCTCACCGCCATAGCTGCCGGGCAGCAACCCCTGAGCTACCAGTGGCAGCATGCCGGGACAAATCTCGACGGAGCCATCAGCCACACGCTGACGCTGGACAGCGTTCAATGCTCCGATGCCGGGGCCTACACGCTGCTGGCCAGCAATTCGTTGGGCACTACCGCTTCGAGCACAGCCGCGCTGACAATCGCCGGCGCGGCCCCTCCCACCATCACGTGCCCGGCGGACGTAATGGTGCCTGCGGACCCGGGGGCTTGCACGGCATCCGGCGTGGCTCTGGGCAGCCCGCTGACGGACGATCCTTGCGGAACAGCAACCGTGACGAACAATGGAATCGGAAGCTACCCGCTGGGCACCAACGTGGTGACCTGGACGATCACGGACGCCGTTGGCAACACCAACAGTTGCCAGCAGCATGTGATTGTGCTGGATGTCCAGGCTCCGACAATCTCCTGCCCGACAAACCTGGTGGTTAGCGCCGATGCGGGTCAGTGCAGCATGAGCAACGTGACTTGGGAGGTGGCCGCGAGCGACAACTGCGCGGTGGCCAGCGTTGTAAGCGAGCCGCCCAGCGGCTCGACCTTCCCGGCGGGCGTGACGACAGTGAACTGCACGGCGACGGACGCCAGCGGAAACACCAACTCGTGCTCCTTCACCGTGACCGTCGTTTCCCCGAGTTACGTCCTGGCCCAGCCTGTCAGCCAAATCGCCACTCAGGGCGGGGACGCCGCCTTCACGGTGATTGCCACCAATGAATGCGGCATCGCCCTGACTTATCAATGGCGCTGGAATGGGGGCGATATTGCGGGAGCTACCGACAGCGTCTACACCCGCACTAATGTCCAATGCGCTGACGCGGGCAGCTTCGAGGTGGTAGTGAGCAGTCTGGGCAGTTCTCTGACGAGCAGCGCCGCTGCCCTGACGGTGGTGGCCCCGCCGATGATCCTCAGTAATCCCGCAGACCAGGCGGTGCCCCTCGGCGAGGGCGTTACCTTCTGCCTCAGCGCGACCAACGACTGTGGCGGCCAACTGGACTGCCAGTGGCGCTTCCAGGGAATCGAGATCCCGGGTGCCACCACCAACTGCTACACTCTCGCATTTGCCCTGCCTGCCAATGCGGGCAACTACGACGCGGTAGTGGCGAACCTGGCTGCTGCCGTGACCAGTCCCGCTGCCGTCCTGACGGTTGTGGGGCCTGAACTCACCGTTTACCCGGGGGACCCGTCGCCCGGAGGAGGCGGATCGACAAATCTCTTCATCACCTTCCCCAGCGTCACTGGGGTTGACTCTGTCGTGCAGTACAAGGATGCGCTGCTGGACACCAACGATTGGTTGCCGCTCACAACCAACCCCGGGACCGGCAGCTTCATTACCAACGACTTCCCTGTCAGCACCGAGCTTTCTGGCCGCTTCTACCGCATCCAGGTCCCTTGAGCAGTCGTCAGTAGCGGCCCAGTTCCAGGCCCGCGTCAATGAACGCCTTGTAGTTGGCTTCGGTCCTGAAAGAAAGCGGGACGTTGATGGGCCCGGCGGTGGGAAGCAGCACGAAGCCGCCGCCCTCCTTCGCCTGCCCCATGACCTTTCGCACTTCAGCTCTCACCTGCTCGGGCGTGCCCTCTTCCAGCAACTTCAGCTCGATATTGCCCCACACCGACACTCCGCGCGCCTGGCAGCGGCGTTTCAATTCGTCCAGCCTGATGTCGCCGTCGGGCGGCGGCTCGCAGGGGTCAATCCCGTCGCAGCCCGTCTCTAGGATCAGGTCCAGCACCCGGCCCACCTTGCCGTGGCAATGCAGCCGCACCTTCGCGCCGCGCTCGTGTATCAGCCGTGTCATCTCCGTGACATGCGGCATCACGAAGCGCTTGAACATCGCCGGTGGCAGGTAAGGCGGCGTGAAATATTCCGGCCCGACGATGCGGTAAACATCCAGCACGCAGCAGTCGAGCTGCCGTTGCAGGTTCTCCATCACACGCTCCGCGACAATCTCCACCGTGCGCGCGAAATGGTCCGTTTCCTCGAAAGCCCACATCATGTAGTCCTGGAAGGACATGAGATCGGCGGCGAGATAGGCGGGGTCGCCGACAGACGCCATGATCAACCCATGCTCGCCCAGTTCGGACAGGACCCGAGCCAGGTCGGACGAGTCGTAGCGGGCCGGTTCGTAGGGCACGCTTAAGGCCTTGTCCACGTCGGCGATGCTCTTGCACCAGTGCTCGACCTGCCAGGTGGTGTGAACGTCCGCCGTCTTCTGGGTGACCTGGCGCAAATCCCCCTTGGGCGTGTGGCAAACATTCGTAGTCCGCTCGAATTGCCCAATCGCCTCGGTGCGGGCTTCGATTTCCACCGGGTAGTCGGAGCACAGAAAGCGCTCCTCGCAGGTGTAACGATCCGTGGCCGGGCGCGGATTCCAGTTGGTGATGCAATCTGTGTGCGCACGGATGTAATCCATCAGGCCGCGGTAGCTGGGCTGCTGGTTGCACCAGTCCCGGCGGTTCCGGCCGGCCAGCTCATAGGTGTTGATAGGCACCCGGTCCGGAATTCCACACGAAAGCGCGGTCAGCAGCCGGCGGCGGCTGGTCCAGCGGTTATGGGCGGCGTCGGCACACATAGAGCAATTGACTAAAACAACTTCCAGGCAGGGCCGGCAGGCGCCTGCCTGCCGCGTCTCCATTCGAGCAGACCACGGCGCGCACAGAGCACGCGCCCCGCCCAACGAGTCCTTCGATCTTCGCGAGTCCACGCGCCCCGCTGCAAACACAAAAAGGAATGTTATCGAGCGGCGGGACTTGATCCCAGCTCATGGTGTCTCTTCACCGTGAGGCCTCGCGGCAGCGGCGACGGCGAGCAGGGCCCGGCTGGCCCGGAGATCACGCCGGCTTCAGCAGAGGTTTCCCTCCCCGCCGGGCCGGTCCACTTGTTTTACCGATAGACAAGTCATCCCGGGCAATTACAGATTGCAATTCGTCGTGCGGAATCTGTAATATGCAGCCGGTTAGTCAGAATCAGAACACTTGGCCAGCCGGCTGCAATTGCAGTGCTGGCCGCAGTACCGCCTGGTTCGGCGATGCCGAAGAATCAGTAGCAACAGTCAAACACTCAATGCGAAGCACCCCGTATATGCATCCCCACACCCCCCAATCCCCAGGCCGCGTTGGCCTGGGCCACAGACTCCTGCAACTGGCATTCACGCTCGCGGCGGCCTTGATCGCGGCGGCGGCGACGAATGCGGCGGCCTCAACCCTTAAGCTGATACCGCTCTTCTACGAGGGGAGCTATGGGGAATGGCAAAACGAAGGCCGGGCCATTACCCCGGACGGGGCGTACTTGGTGGGTGTCGAGTATGAGAGCAATACGGTGTATAGGGCTTACATGGACGGCTTCTTCTATAACGTGACCAACAATACCATAGACTCACCTCTTAGCGCCACTGCGCCCCCTCGCATTCTGACCGGGGTTGGGTATCGAACCAGCGGGGGGCAGAAGCAAGTCGTAATGCAAGGCTATGACCAGGCGAATTTCGTCCAGTCGGAGTGGATGACGACTAACGGTGGTGCCAGTTTTGGAGTCATACGTCGCAACACCTCTTTCGCGGACGGCAAGAATTTGCCCGTTGCCAACTCGCTTGGCTCGGTCACTGGATCCGACAAGTACTACACCTTGATCGGTAGTGCGGATACTCGTCCTACTGGAGCGGGCATTGACAACCAGAGACACTGCTATACCGGCGTGGGCAGCGGGACGTGGCCTGCATCCATGAACCAGCAGTTCTTCGCCATTGATAATCCTGACGCCGCTAATATGTGCGGGGTTGCCTATACGGGAACGGCCGCGGGGCGGGCGGTCGGCTGGTACCGGGATGCGCCCTGGTCGGGGCAGACGGAAACCTACATACTCAACTGCATCGTTGAATATCCGCCCCCGGGTGGTGTTGGCTATCCCGCCAGTTATGCCAAGACCTGGTTCTTTAATGGCCTGAACGGCAGCACTAACGGCGAGGCCTGGGCGGTCAGTGCTGACGGCACGAAGATATTTGGCCGGTCGCCGACCTCCTTCGACGCCAATTGGCACGGCTACAAGGCGATCGTGGGCACCACCATGAATTCCTGGGTGAGAACGGACCGGTTGCCCGATTTCCCCGACGCGGCTGGCTCGCAATACCTGGCTTGTCCTTACGGCTGCAGCGCGGACGGACGGTACGCGGTCGGGATGAACTACCGAGGCGTGGAACGGGCGGTGTTGTGGGATACCGCCGACGCAAACCCCGCCAACTGGACGGTGACGGATCTGACGGACGTCGCCGCCGCCGAGGGCCTCCTGGACACCGCCCCGGATTCCCGCTGGCTCAGGCTGGCCCGTGCTTATAGCGTGGGGATCAATGCGGCCGGGGTCCCAGTGGTCACGGGATATGGCTCTTACAGCAACTCGGCAGGCATATGGAACCGCGGCTTTGTGATGACCGTTTCCCTCTGCAGCACCGTCGCCGATGTCGGCGGCATCACCGCCCCGGTTTATGAAACCGCCACCACGGTGACCGTGACGGGTTGTGACCCGGCGGCCACGACCATCAAAGTCTATCACGACGGCAGCCAGATCGGCAGTGCCGCCGGTGGCAGCGCGAACGTCGTGGTGACCGTCGCCCCTCCGACGCTGGTCGCCGGCTGGGTGCTCAAGGCTACCCAGACCGTCAATGGCCAGGAAAGCTGCCTCGTGTCGGCTCCCGGCGCCACCGTTACCACCGAGGCCAACCCGCCGCCCGTGGTCGTGTTAACTGCCCCGACGGGTGGCGCCAGCCTTGTCGCCCCCGCCACGATAGGGCTGGCGGCCTCCGTCACGACCAACTTCAACACCATCAACTCCGTTGACTTCTACAACTGGGGCACGAACCTGATCGCCAGCATCGCGGTCCCGCCCTATGCGTATTCGTGGCCCGGCGTGCCCGCGGGTACTTACAGCCTGAGCGCGCGCGTCGTGTATAACTCAAGCATGAGCGCAAACTCCACTGCCGCTCTCGTGACCGTCAGCGAAGCCCCGAGCGGCTCCAGGCTCATCGCTGTTCCCATGGCAGCGTGGCAGTCCGGCCAACCTCAGAGCCAGGGCCGCGCCATTTCGCCGGATGGCCGGTACGTGGTCGGCTCCTCTTACACCAGCACTTTGGGGGACGGCTACGGGTTCTTCTATAACGTGGCCAATGGCACCGTCATCCAACCCTCGGCCAGTTCGGTTCCCAGCGAGCAATACCCGCCCTCCCGGTTGACGGGCATCGGGTATCGGAGCAATCAGCAACTCGTGCTGGACGGCATGTCGGGGGGCTACCAGGCGAACTGGAGCACGACCGACGGTGGCGCCACCTGGGGCGCCATGCGCACCGATACCAGCTTTGTTAACGGCCTGAATCCGCCCAACGCAAATTCACTGGGAGCTGTGCCCAACTCGGGGAACTTCTACGTCATCATCGGCAATTGGCCTCAGGACATCAACAACCAGCGGATGCTCTTCACCTGTCAGGGGAGCGGCACATGGAACAGCGCGACGCCTTGCGCATTTGTGCAAAAGGGGTTTTACATTGACAATCCGGACGCGGGAGCCATGAACGGGGTCGCGGGCGCCACAGGGCGCGCCGTGGGATACTATCGGGACGCGGCTAGCGCCACGAGGCGCAACTACGTTGTGGACTACCCTCCCAAGGGGCCTATCGGCTGGCCTGCGGGCTACGTCGGCACCTGGGCGTTTGCCGGCCTGGATAGCACCCTGATCGGCGAATGCTTCTCCGTCAGCGCCGACGGCAACCAGATCTTCGGCCGTTCCCCGACCCCCACAGATCCCAACTGGCACGGCTACAAAGCCATCGTGACCTCGGACACCGACTCGCTGCAAAGCATCCACCCGTTGCCTGATTTCCCCAACACCGGGGGATCAACCAGGCTGGTAACTCCGTACGGCTGCACCGCCGACGGACGCTATGCCGTGGGGATGAACTACCGCGGCGCGGAAAAGGCCGTGCTGTGGGATACCGGGGACGCGAACCCCGCCAATTGGAAGGTCTTGGACCTGACGGAGCGGGCGGCGGCTGAAGGCATCCTCGGCAACTTCACCAGCTTGTACCGGGCATTCAGCGTGGGCACCAACTCAGCCGGCGATCCAGTCATCACCGGAGCTGGCCTGTATAATGACGGGAGCGGCTTGTACAACCGCGCGTTCGTGATGGTGGTCGCCACGCCTCGGCCGCGAATCACCTCAATCCCGGGAGCTGGCACGAGCAGCGTGACGGTCCATTACGCCAACACCATGGCCGGCAAGACCTACACGCTGCAATACAGCACCAATCTTGCTACCACGAATTGGTATTCCGCAGGCAGCAAGCAGGCTTCAGGCACGTCTGACTTCCAAACCGAGAACTCGGTCTCCACTGCGCAACGTTTCTATCGGATACAAACCACACCGTAAAGCACGGCGCTCGTCGCCGGCCCCAGAGCTCCTGAGCCGCGCACCCTGATTGGGGTGGGCCAGGGAATTCGAATGGGCCCCTCTCCCCCACGAAGGAGAGAAGGCAAGCGAGAGGGGCCTTCTTGATCTCAACAGCGGCCGATGGCTCAAAAGCTGGCTGTTGGCGCTGAGCAGACGTCGTAGCCGCTGCCGTACTGCGCCAGGTAGTGGATGGAATAGGCGCGCTCAAACACCAGGATCGGCAGCAGCAGCACCGTGCCCAGAAACGGGATTGCCAACAGGCAACCACGCAGCCTTATGAACTCATCCACGGCAGCATTATACCCCGGCACGGACAGGAGAATTCGCCTTGCGGATGCCTCCGTTCTCGCACCACCAGAGGCAAAGAAAAGGAGCGGCCACCGGGCTGGGGGGCCGCTCCGCAACACAGTCCCGCGTCTCGCCTCCTTTCCGAGCCGCAGTTACTCGTCTTTCCTAGCACATCCTGCCCTCCCGCTCTATGGGGTGTTTACCCCATAACAGCCTGCGGATGCTGCTCTTAGCGCCAGGACGGCAGGTTCGTGCCAAGTCATGCCCCACCAGCCCCCCCCCAAGCCCATGCCAGCTACGGCGAGCATACGGCGACAATCCGGCGGGACTACGGTGTGTATCCCATGGGGAGCGCTCCCCATGGGATACACACCGGGGCAGCACGGGTGTCACATCGTAGTCGCACCGGCAAATTCGACTGTGGGGAGAGTGCTGGGAGACTATTACTGTCTCAAAAATGGACACAACGCCGATTTCTAACAGGGCGGCCATCCGGTCGAGGAATATGGAACCGTGGCAACGGATTTCGGCACTTTGGGAGGTGCGGAACCAACTCGCCCAACGATGACCTTTGCCGTTGGCCTTCTCGCAGCCGTCGCCTTTGTCGGTTCAGATTGGCTGGGAATGTTGCCAAACTGGCAAGGAGCTTCTCACCTGCGCCTCCCTGTGCAATAGTAATCGCGTGAAGTTGAATGTTGGCATGGGCCATCCGGGTTCGCGGGTGGCTGGTTGTTGTCGGGCACTGACCCTGTGCCTGGTCGTCGTTGTTGCCCTGCCTCTGCTGGCGGAGAGCCATTATCTGCCCCCCGGCCGTCCCGACGGCGTGTCTTTGCTGGCACCGCCGCCGGTCGCTGGATCAGCCGAGGAGGCGGCGGACCTGGCCTCAGCGCGCGCGGTCTTCCAGGCGCGGACGCCAGCCGAGAGAGACCACGCATTCAAAAACGCCAGTCTTTCGATCTTCCTGTACGCGCCGGCTATCGGACCCTTCTTTCAGCCCGGCAGGTTTCCCAAGACCGAGGCGTTGTTCCAGAAGGTGAAAACGGACATCTCCGAGCCGCTCAACCGAACGAAGGATCACTGGAATCGGCTGCGTCCCTACCAATTGGACCCGCAACTCACCCTGGGCCGGCCGGAAAGGAGTTCTGCCTACCCGAGCGGGCATTCCACCCGCGGCACCGTCCAGGCCCTGCTGCTGGCGGAGTTGTTCCCGGCACAGAAAGAGGGGATTCTGGCCATCGGCCGCCAGATCGGCTGGGACCGCGTGCTCATCGGCAAGCATTTCCCGACCGACATCCACGCGGCGCGCGTTCTGGGTCAGGCGCTGGCGCGCGAGTTTCTCGCCAGCCCGGCCTTCCAGCGCGACCTGGCCGAGGCCAAGGCAGAGGTGCAGGCCTGGGCCAGCAAAAAACCAGACTTGCAATCAGGCAGCGCACACTTACCCTCCACGCTCCCCGTCCTGGAATGTGGACAGCAGTAAATTAGAACAGACCGAATAGACCGATATGCCATCAGCAAATGACCTTCGCCGCGGCATGGCGATTAATTACAACGGCGACATCTGCGTCGTCATGGACAGCCAGCACCGCACGCCGGGCAACCTCCGCGCCTTTGTCCAGGCCACTCTCCGCAGCATCCGCAGCGGGCGATCCTCCGACGTGCGCTTCAGCTCGACCGAGAAGATTGACGTCGTGCCGATGATGACCCGCAAGATGGATTTCAGCTACAAAGACGGCCAGGACTACGTCTTCTCCGACCCCGAGACCTACGATACGGTGATGCTCACGCCGGACCTTATCGGCGACGGGAAGAATTACCTGGTGGAAAATGCCCAGGTGACCGTGACGTTCGTCGAGGACAAGGCCGTGGCGATTGAGTTGCCGTCCAGCGTGGTGTTGAAGGTGGCGGATGCGCCGGAAGGCATTCGTGGCGATTCCGCCAACAACGTCCAGAAGCCAGTTGTTCTGGAAACCGGCATCACGGTCCAGGCCCCCCTCTTCATCAAGACGGGCGAGAAGATCAAGGTGGATACCCGCACCGGCAAGTACATGGAGCGGGCCTGACGGCAGGCCCGTGGGCCGCTCTGCCAGACGGCCCGCCTACAGCTTGAACTGGGGTATCTTCAACAGCTCGCCGTCTTTCAGCGCGGACTCGTGGGCGATGACGCCAGCGACCGTCATGTTCAGGGCCTGGGCAACGTCCACCAGCGGCTTGCGGTTTTCGAGGATGGCCATGACAAATTCGTTCATCAGGTAGCCGTGTGAGCCGCCGTGGCTGCCGGCTTCCACGCCGGGCGGCAGCGGCGGGCGATTGAGGTCGGGCAGTTTCTTCTCCAGCCCTTCGTATTTCCCGTAAAACGAGCCCTTCTGCCCGCGAATCCGGCCCATCTCACCCCCGTAGCCGGGGGAATCCCAACTGACGCCCATCCGCGAAGTGCCCCCCTCGCTGGTGCGGAACAGGGCGATCTCTGTGCCGAACGGATTCTTGTAGCGGTTGTTGGCCGGTCGCAGATGCTCAATCACGCTCGGCATGCCCATGCAGGAGACTTCGGTGAAACTGCCGCCGGTCACGCCGGTGTAGTAGGCGTTCGAGTGCGTGGGGTACCATTGCGGCGGCAGGCCGATGCGCCAGCCCTTGTAGGAATCAATCGGCGTGTCCATGTAGTGAAAATACTCCCCTTCGGAATAAAGCAGCTTGCCCAGCCCGCCAGCGTTATAGATCTGCCGCATCGCGTGAAGGTCCTCATGGAAGTACGAGGTCTCGAACATCATGTACTTCAAGCCGGTGGCTTTCACCGTTTCAAACAACTGGTGCGCCTCCTCCAGCGAGCCAAACATCGCCGGCACCGCTGAGGCGACGTGTTTGCCGTGCTTCATCGCCTCGATGCAAAGCCGCGCGTGGCTGGGGGCGTCCGTGGCCACGAAGATGGCCTCAATCCGGTCGTCTTTGACCATCTCCTCGACGGACGGATACGTTTTGCCGCACTTGACTGCCTTGGCCAGCGCGGCGCACCGATCGGGGATCAGGTCGCTCACAGCCACCACCTCCACGTTCGGGTGCTTGTCAAAGCTGAACGCCGCCCCGAACCGGCATACCCCGTAGCCCGCCAGCCCTACCCGAATCCGGCGATCCGAGACTGGCTTCCATCCCTTGGACGCGCTTTCCTCCGTAGCCGCCTTCTCGAACCCCTGGATCACTTTCTCCTGCGACCGGGCAGCCAGCGGAGCCGCCAGGGCAGCCGAACCAAGCCCAATGGCGTGCAGGAACGAACGCCGGGTAATCGAACTGAAGGAAACAGACTTCTCTGCCGCCCGGAGGACGTCAGAGCCGGGATGGAGGTTTTTATTCATGACCCAGAGCATGTCCCCCGCTCAAACTGCGTCAAGCCCGAACCCGCCGATGCTGAACAGGCGTGTCCTGGCGAAACGTCCCTGCCCCGCTTCCCGTTGACGGTCCTCCTCGTCGTGGTAGAGTAGGAGCGACGATGTTCGGCAGGATGCGCGCGCGATCGGCACCGCGGTCAGCGGAGGATTGCGATCCTTGCCGGGCAGTATTGATTTGTTGCCAAATGCTGTGACGCCTCAACCAGTGGAAAAGCTCATGCCCCCCAACCGCCTCAATCGACGTCAGTTCCTGGAACGCTCCGCCGCCGCCGCCAGCGCGCTGCTCCTGACCTCCTGTTCCTGGGCCAGTTCGAAGACCGCCGCCAAACGCACAGCCGTGGACCAGGTGGCACTGGGCAAGACCGGCCTTAAGCTGAGCCGGCTCGGCTTCGGCACGGGCAGCAACAGCGGCAACGTCCAGTTCGCCCTGGGCCAGGAGCAGTTCAACTCGCTAATCCACTACGCCTACGACCAGGGGATCACCTACTTCGACTGCGCGCAATCCTATCGCACCTTCGAATGGATCAAGGGCGCCATCAAGGGACTGCCGCGGGAGAAGATATTCCTCCAGTCCAAGATCCCCGGCCAGCCTGACCAGGTGCTGGCTGCCATTGACCAGCATCGCAAGGTGTTCGATACCGATTACGTGGACAGCCTCCTCATCCATTGCATGACCAAAGACCGCTGGACCGATGAATGGAAGCGCATCATGGACGCTTTCAACGAGGCCAAGGACAAAAAGTGGATCCGGGCCAAAGGCGTCTCCTGCCACAGCCTGCCCGCGTTGCGCGCCGCCACCGCTTCCAACTGGACAGAGGTCCACCTGGTGCGCGTCAATCCGCAGGCCAAATATATTGACGGCGCGAATGAAGGCTGGAACCAGTCCGGCCTGGATCTGTCGCCCGTATTGACGGAACTCCAGACCATGCACGCCAAAGGCCGGGGTGTCATTGGCATGAAGATCATCGGCAACGGCGACTTCACCCAGCCGGAGGACCGCGAGAAGTCCATCCGCTTCGCCATGAGCCGGCCTGAATTAGACGCGGTCGTCATCGGCTTCAAGAGCACCGCCGAGATTGACGAAGCCATCCGGCGCATGAACCAGGCCCTGGCCGAAGCCGCCTGAGACTGGGGTTGACAGGGTGGGGGAGGTTGGCAGGATGCGGCGGAGCAACCTGCATGAACCCAAACCCGCAACTCCTGTGACGCCCCTCAGAACGCTTTATCCCCTGCTCCTCATTTTCGTGGCCGGCTCAGCCTGCCTTCGAGCCGACGAAATCTACCTTCGCGCCAGCCAGATTGGCTACCGGCCCGGGGACACCAAGATAGCGATTGCTTTCGGAAAGCCAGCCCTGCCGGCTTCGTTCACCGTGATTGCGGCGGATACCGGGAAGGTCGTGTTTGAAGGCAAGGGGCAGCCCGTTGCCGGAGTGAAATGGGGCCAGTTTGAGAACCACATTGAACTGGATTTCTCGAACCTCAAGACGCCCGGACACTACGTGCTGCGCGTCGGTGAAGCCCAATCGCTGCCGTTCAGCATTGGCGACGGGGCCTACAGCGCGCTGCCGGATCAATTGCTCGAATTCATGCGCCAGCAGCGGTGCGGCTACAATCCCTGGCTCGACGCGGTGTGCCATCCGTTCGATGGCCGCACGGCCTACGGGCCGCTGACCAACGCCACGCATCTCGACGCCCGAGGCGGCTGGCATGACGCCGCCGACTTGCTGAAGTACCTGCTGACCTCCGGCAATGCCACCGCGCAGATGCTCCTGGCATATCAGTTGGCAAGACCCAGTACCGATCTCGTCAACGCGCTCGGTCAGCCGTATCCCAACGGCATCCCGGATTTGCTCGACGAGGCGCGCTGGGGCCTGGAGTGGATGCTCAAGCTCCATCCGGCGCCCGATCAGCTCTATCACCAGGTGGCCGACGACCGCGACCACACAGGGCGCCGGCTGCCGCACAATGAGATCGCCGATTATGGCTGGGGCAAAGGCGGTCCGCGCGTGGTGTATTTCGCCGACGGCCAGCCGCAGGGGTTGCGGGAATACAAGAGCGTCTCCACCGGGGTCGCGAACCTCGCCGGGCGTTACGCGGCAGCGATGGCGCTGGCCCACCAGATTTGGAAGGACGATCCGCGCCAACGCTCCTTTGCGGAGCGCTGCCTGCAGGCGGGCAAGGAGGTCTATGAACTGGGCCGCGCCAAGGAGGGTGTTCAGCAAGGCAATTCCTACGGCGCGCCGTATCGCTACGAGGAGACAACCTGGGCCGACGACATGGAATGGGGCGCGGCGGAGCTGTTCCGCGCCACGCGCCAGCGCCGCTACCTCGACGAGGCGAAACGCTACGCCAGGCTGGCGGCGTCAGAGTCCTGGATGGGCAAGGAGCAGACCGGCCATTACCAGTACTTCCCCTTCATGAACGTCGGCCATTTCCGGCTGTATGAGGTGGCAGACCGCGCGTCCAAGAAGCAGCTTGCCGGCTATTACCGCGAAGGCATCGAACTGTGCGTGCGCGCCGGCGAGAGAAATCCCTACCGCATCGGCGTTCCGTTTATCTGGTGTTCGGCCAACCTCACCGTCGCCCTGGCGACCCAATGCCTGCTCTACGAGTGTATGACCGGTGACCACGCCTATCGCAGCTTCGCCGCGCGCCAGCGCGACTGGCTCCTGGGACGGAATCCCTGGGGCTACACGATGTTCACCGGGATCGGCAGCGTCTATCCGCGGGACCCGCACCTCATGACGATGCAGTTAACGAAACGCCCGATCCGGGGCGGGTTGGTGGATGGGCCGGTCTATGAGCGCATCTTCAAGTCACTCAAAGGCGTCGCCATCACCGAACCAGACCCGCTTGCGGCCTTTCAGGGTCCGGCGGTTTATCACGACGACGTCCAGGATTACTCCTCGAACGAGCCGATAATGGACGGCACAGCGTCGGCTATTCTGCTCTGGGCGCTGTGCAGCGATCCCCGGTAAGCAGAGCCCGGGGTGCCCACAGCGGGTCCCGGACGCTCTTCAGGCCCGTTGGCGAGGGTAGAACGGCATCCGCGCCCCTGGGCCTGCCAGCCTCATTTTACCCCTGTAAAAGCGTCTGGAAATGACATTGCGGGGCCAGGGGCGGATTTGGTAGGGTATGTATGTGAAATGGGATCCGTTTTGCGGCGGCTCGGCATTGGAGAGTATCCTCTGCCGGGCGGCAGTCGCGCAGTTCGGCCGACTGGCTGAAGACCCGATCCGGGCTTGTCTTCGCGCCCCTTGCCGGAGCACCCGCTCCGCATTCCAGGGGTGACGCGATCCCGTCAGCGCAGTTTTACCAAAGGACTTTACCGCGATCGCAGCCCGTTTCGGCTGCAGAGATTGAGAATATGCCCCGCCGACCTTCAGTTGAAATCAGAGAAATGCAGTTAGATGACATCCCGGCCGTGGTGGAACTGGGAAACACATTGTTTAACGCCGAAACATCTCCCACCCTTTATCGCTGCTGGGAGGAAGCCGAGGTGCTTCAGATTTACAGTGATTACAAGGAGACCAGCCTGGTCGCCACCAGCAACGACAAGGTTGTCGGATTCGCCCTGGGCACGCTGCTGGAGAAGCCCGGCAGTTCGTGGCTCTACGGATGGCTGGACTGGCTTGGAGTGGATCCCTCGTTCAAACGAAGGCGCGTGGCCAAACGGCTCACGCGGCAGATCCAGGAACGCTTCGTCGAGAAGGGAGTCCGCATCATGCTGGTGGACACCTACGAGGGCAACCGCAGTGCCGTTGCCTTCTTCCGCAAGTTCGGCTTCGGGCAGGGCATCCGGCACATCTACATGTCGTTGAATCTGGACAACCACCCCAAGGCCATCGAACGGAAGTTCCAATACGACCTGGGGGACTGACATGTTTCAACTGCTGTTTCCCCAATACAAGAGCCGCCGGTGGGTGTATCTGCCCCTGGGAACCCTTGCGTTGGCGGAACAGCGTCCCGGCAAACCCAATCCCCTGCTGGACCCGGGCTACTGCCAGCGCTGGGTCCGCCGCCTGCATCGGCGTTATCGCGCCAGGTGTTCGTACGGAGGCTGGTTTGAGGACCGTTCCATACTCTGGCAAGGGCACTACATGCAACCCAACCTGGCCTTCCATCTGGGGGTGGACTTCAATGTGCCCGAACGGTCCCGCGTCTACAGCCCGGCGGACGCCGTGGTGATGGAAACCTGGCACGACGAGGACACCAAGGGCGGTTGGGGCGGGCGAATCGCACTGCGAATCAAGCCGCGGCTGATCCTGCTGCTGGCGCACCTTGGGAAGATTTGGGCGCGCCCCGGCAGCCGCGTGCGCGCCGGCCAGTTGCTCGGGAACGTGGGCGACCCGACCAACAACGGCAACTGGTTTCCCCACCTGCACGCGCAGATGGTCCGCGGCAACTTCGCCAAGGTGGATGGTTACGGCGCCTTCTCGGTGGCCAACCAGCGCAAGTTCCCTGATCCGTTCAGGTTCTGGCCGCCGCAGTTCTAGCCAGGCCCGCTGCAGCGCCGGCTACTTACTCTGGCAGGTGCCCGTGAGTTGCGCCTGGGCCAGGATGTGCCTCCCCGTCGCGCGCTCGAGGTCTTTCTCCGTCAGGCCGGTCCTGAGGCCGAGGGCGGCGGCGGGCAACGATGCGGTTGCATCGTCTGCGGGAAGTTCATTCGTGGACCCGCACCAGCGTCTTCACGGCCCGGTTGCCCGCGGCCATGGACCGGAACAGCATGGGTAGCTCGCTTAAAGAGCATTCGCCGTCCACAAAATCATCCGAGCGCACTACCCCCGCTTCAATGAACTCCAGGGCGCGGCGTATCGTCCTGGGGGTGTGGTGGAAGCTGGCCAACAGGGTGAGGTTGGAGTAATGGATGAGCGCCGTGTCGAGCGAGATCTTTGTGCCGGAGGGGCAGCCGCCGAAGAAATTCACCGTCCCTCCCTTCCGGACGAGGCGCACCGCCTCTTCCCAGGTTTCGGGCTTGCCGACGGCTTCAATGACCACGTCGAAGGGCGAACCGGGCGGGGTGGCGTCCTCCGAGGGGCCCGGTTCGGCGGCATTTCGGACCAGGTCCGCCCCCAGGCGTTGGGCGGTCTCCAATCGCTTCTTGCCCCGGCCGGATACGGTCACGTGGCAGCCCAGGTGCCGGGCCAGCGCGACGAACATCAGCCCGATCGGCCCGGCGCCAATCACCAGCACTCGTTGGCCGGACCGCAGTCTCGCGTCCTCGATACCCTGCACCACGCAAGCCAGGGGCTCGACCAGGGCCGCATCGGCATAGGCGGTCTCCGGCTTGAGCCGCAGCAGGTTCTTCTGCACGATCCGCGCCGGGACGACGATGGACCTGGCGTAGGCACCGTTGAGGAACAACAAATCGTCGCACAGGTTTTCTTGGCGGTTGCCGCAGTAGAAGCACTGGCCGCAGGGGGCCGAGTTGGCAACGGCCACCCGCTCGCCCGCGCGCCAGCCCGCGGCGTCGGGTGTGACTTCGGATACGACCCCCGCGAACTCGTGCCCGAAACGGGTGGGCGGAATCAGCATCCGGGCGTGGTAGCCGCGTTTGAAGACCTTCAGGTCTGTGCCACACGTGAGCGCCGCCTCGATGTCCACCCTGACCTCGCCCGCCCGCAAAGGCTGGGGCGGGACCTGTTCCACTCGAATTAGTTCCTTGCCGTGGAGAACCGCAGCTCTCATTGCGCCGTTACTATACACCGGATGCCGGCAGGAAATGGAAGAAAAGTCTCTGCCAGTTTACGCAGAGCCGGAACGGCTAAGCAGGCGCTTGATGAGGAAGCTGCCGACCAGGACCGCCACCACGGCCAGAATAATCCACCAGGGATTCCACGATCCGGCCGTCACAGGGGGCACCACTGCGACTGGCGCGGTGGCTGACGCTGCCGGCGCGTTCGTCGGCCTGGGCATCGGTTCCTCCGCCCCGGTCAATGTGCTGGCCGCAAGTTGCGGCATGGGTTTATCCGCCATATCCGGGTTGGCGGCCCTCTCCGCCGCGTGCTTGGCCTCTTCCTCGGCGACGATGCGCCGGGTCTCCTCCCGGATCGGTTCCAGGTTCACCGGGCGGGCGTTCCACTCGATGCCGTATTGGTGATAGCCCTTGCTCATAAAGGTGTACACATCCAGGGCATGCCGCGCGTTCAGGTCCGGTTCGGGGATGCCGCAATATTTGCGGATTGCGTAGCGCCAGCTTTCGATGTCCGCCTCGGTGGTTTCCGCCGGCTTGGGATTCGCGTCGTAGAGTTGCCGCAGCAAGGCCGCCCCGCCGCGGATGTTCTGGAGCGGGTCCTCCTTTAGCTCGTCGGTGGTCTTGCCGATCAGCGCCGCCGCCTCGACCAGGCTGTGACCGAAATACTCGTTATCCCAAAGCGACATGATGCCGTAGGGCCGGGGCATGCCGGTGTCCGGCGAAGCGGTTTCACCGGGCGGCCATTTCAGGTGTTCCCAGCGCGTCTCGGCGAACGCCACCCCCTTGAGAATGTCGGCCGGCACATTGAACTCCTTGGCGGCCTGTTCGAACAGGGCTGGGTAGTTGGCCTCCTTCATCTTGGCGGTGAACTCGGCAATCGCCTGCTCGCGCCTCAGATCCTCCTCATTCTGGGGGGGCTCAGTGGCCGCGAGAGAATGAATGACCGCGCAGGCAAGCACCACGACTACACAGAGTATTCTCTTCATATCTACACTAAACGCGCACTTTACCCGGCTCTCGCGCAAAAGGCAGCACTTTTTGCGCGCCGAACGGTTTTGGTTTGACACGTTGCCGGGTGGTTTGTTCAAGGCGGCAGCGCCGGGACAAGACTTGCTCACCGGGCCGGCGTCCGCAGTTGCGCGCCAAGCTGGCCGCGGGTGACGCCGAGCTGGTTGAGCAGCTTCAACTCCCGCCAGAGCTGCGAGCCGCTGATTTCACCCCCCAACAACTGGCGGTACTGGGCAATGGTCCGCGCCACCAGATCCGGGCTTTCGCGCAGGAACTCGACCCGGAAATAGCGAACGCCCAGCGCCAGGAAGCGGGGCACATATTCGGCGCCGGTCTGCGCCAGCGCGTTGAAGACCGTGTTGCGGCAACCGGCGTCCGCCTTGACCGGATGCTCCGCGCCGACACGGTCGCGCAGTTTCAGGTCGTGCCGGTCGCAGGGGCGGCCGCAGTTGGTGTAGTCCGTGCCGGTCGAGAGAAAGGCGCAGAAGACACAGTGCTCCATGTGAAACATGGGCATGTGCTGGTGGATGGTGACCTCGAACCAATCCGGCGGCGCGGCCCGCAAGAGCGCCTCCAGTTGCGCACAGTTCAGGTCATACGAAGCGGTGACGCGCTCCAGGCCGAACTTGTTCTTGAAGTAGCCGGCGCTGAGCCGGTTGGCGATGTTGAGCGAGTAGTCGCCAATGCGCCGCTGGCCCGCGAAGAAGCCCAGGTGATCGTAGTTGCGAACCAGGTAGCCGTCGGCCTCGCTGCAGCGGACTTGCTTGAGGGTCCATTCCTCGCCCGTTTTGAAGATGCGCGGCGGGGCGACGAAGATCTCAAGCCGCCGGCCGGTTTCCTCCTGGCGGCGGCGCACCAGCGCGACTGCCTCGCGGTACTTCCTGGGGTCCTCCAACTCGCAGTAGACTGTCTCCACACCGCAGTTCAGGGAGGCTTCCAGCTGCGGCAGGCTGCGCGCCAGCACGATCAAATTCGGCGTGCGGGTTGCAGGCTGCGGGATGGCCGGCGCGGGCTCGGTGGCATCAGCCGTGTGCTCCAACTTCCACCGCCTGGGCTGGGCACGCTGAATCTCCAGTTCCTTCACGACCTCGCGGCGAAGGCGGTTCAGCTCGCTGATGGGCAGCAGAACGTCGCCTTCGAGCAGATTCTTCAATTCGCCCAACCTGAACGGGGTGCCGCCCAGGCGGCCCAACTGGTCCCGCAGCCGGTCGGTGGTGAGCGGTTGCCTCTCCGCGCGCGCCAGCGGCATGACCGAGGCCAAGTGGGCCACGTGGCCAGACTCGTCCCGTGCAATCAGGGTAAGCGATTGGCCGGCCAGGCCCTGCACCTCCATCGAGACCGGGCGCTGGAACCTCGGGGCGTCCCCTTCGTAGCTCTGGCGCAGCCGGCGGTCCAGTTCCGGGTCGCTGGTTTTCCACAGCTTGTCCCCGACATGAAGGCGCGCGAAGTTAATGTCCCCGTGCCCAAAGCGAAGCTCAGCGGGCCGGCCGTTGCGGCCTTCGGACGTCGGCAATCGGACTTCATACACCCTGCCTCCCTCCTCCACCGCTTCTGGATGACCGGCATCAAACACCACTCCATCGCCCGGCTTCAACGGCCCTTGCAGGGTGACCCAGACACTTTGGCCTTCGACACGCGCCACTTCGCCCAGATAGACGCCGCGCTTCTTGCCGAAACGGCCATGGACAAGCCGCTGGTTGTTGGTGCCCCGGAACCAGCCGGCGTAGAGCCCGCGCGAAAAGGCCATTTCCATCCCGTAACGGTCCTCGCGCGTTACCCGCCATTCACCGCCCGCCTGGTCGAGGGCGTTGCGGTAAATGCGGGTGATGTTGGCCACGTATTCGGGGGATTTGAGCCGCCCCTCGATCTTCAGCGAGGCCACGCCGAGCCGCACCAACTCGGGCAGCACTTCCAGGCCGGCCAGGTCTTGGGGGCTGAGTAGGTATTTCCGGTCGCCCAACGGCACGAGCTTGCCGTCGGCCACCAAGTCATACGGCATGCGGCAGGCCTGGGCACATTCGCCACGATTGGCCGAGCGTCCGCCCAGGGCCTCGCTCGTCAAACATTGGCCCGAGTAAGCGACGCACAGCGCGCCATGAATGAAGACTTCCAGCGGGAGGGCAGAGTGACCCGGGGAGACGACCTGCAGCTCTTCGATTTCCTTGAGCGAGCATTCCCGGGCGAGCACGACGAGGTTGCAGCCCAGCTCGCGCGCGAAGTCCAGTCCGGCGGCGCTGGTGATGGTCATCTGGGTGGAAACGTGGATGGGGAAGTCGGGCGAGTGCCGGCGAATCAGCCGGCAGATGCCCACATCCTGCACCACGGCGGCATCCACGCCGGCGGCGATCATAGCGCGCACGTATTGGTCCGCCTCGGCCATCTCGTTCTCGAAGACCAGGATGTTGAACGTGACATAGCCCTTCACGCCGCGCCGGTGCAGGAACTCCATCAGCCGCGGCAGGTCCGCTTCGGTGAAGTTGTTGGCCCGCATCCGGGCGTTGAACTTCTCCAGGCCAAAGTAGACCGCATCGGCGCCGTTCTCGATCGCGGCGCGCGCGCATTCCCAATCACCCGCCGGCGCAATCAACTCGGGCAGGCGGGCTGCCGCACCCCGCTCCGGCACGGCAACAACATTGGTTCGACGGCTCTGCATCAGCGAAATACAACCTAGCCCTCCAGCCGCCGGAGAACAAAGGCATATTTGCGGCGTTGCCCCAGCGCATATGCATGAAGCCGCCGGAGCGCGAGCATCTTGCCCGCTTTCCGGATTGCGGGCCAGACCAGCGGGCCGCGCGCCTTCAGGCAGACGCGCCGGACGTGACGCTTCTATAGGACTTTTCATTCGACAATTGGGCAGAGTTGGACTATAAATATCAGCCAGGCGCGGTCGGGAAGCGCCCCTGGGCTGAGGAGGTCCGGGACAGGGCAATCAAGGCCCAATCATGGAGTAATCATGCTCCAATCATGCTCCAATCATGCTCCAATCATGCTCCAATCATGCTATCAACACCGGGGCAACACGCCGGCAACCCAATCCAATCCCGCGTAAGATCCGCTCGTACTCGCGCGTGGCGTTCGGGGCAGCATGGGCTATGCTGCGGGCGTGCGCATCTTGATAGTTGGCTGCGGATACGTTGGCCTGCCGCTTGGAGCGGAGTTAGCCAAGCAGGGCCATGCGGTCTTCGGCCTGCGGCGGAGCCGAGCTGCTGAAGCCCTTTTGGAATCGGCAGGCATTCAACCGTTGGTGGGCGATATCACCCAACCCAGGCAATTGGCTGCGTTGCCGGCGGGTTACGACTGGGTGGTCAACTGCGTGGCGGCGTCCGGCGGCGGGACGCAGGTGTATCGGGAAGTCTATTTGCAGGGCACGAGGAACTTAATCGAGTGGTTGGGGAACGCGCCGCCGAAGCAGCTTGTCTATACCAGCAGCACGAGTGTTTATGGCCAGAACGACGGCTCCCTGGTCAACGAAGCGAGCGCTACGGAACCCGCGGCCGAGACGGGGCAGATTCTGGTCGAGACCGAACAAGTGCTGTTCACGGCGGCGCGCGAGCGCAAGGTTCCGGCGATGATCCTCAGGCTGGCGGGAATCTACGGGCCGGGCCGCGGCTATTGGTATAAGCAATACTTGAAGGGCGAGGCGCGGATCGAAGGAAGCGGCGGGCGCATCCTGAACATGATCCATCGGGACGATGTGGTGGGGGCGATTCTCGCTGCGTTGAAGAACTTCCGGCCCGGGGATATCTACAACGCGGTGGACGACGAACCGGTGACACAACTGGCTTTCTTCCAGTGGCTGTCGGGCCAACTGGGCAAGGAGCTGCCGCCAGCGGCGCCTGAGGACGCTGGGATCGCGCGCAAACGCGGGGTGACGAACAAGCGAGTCTCCAACCACCGGCTGAAGGCGGAGTTGGGCTGCCAATTCAAGTATCCGACTTTTCGTCAGGGCTACTCGGCGGAAATCCAGCGGCTGCGCCGGGAGGGAGAACTGGACATTTAGACTGCCGGCCGCTGAACGGCGCACGCCGGGCAGGCTCGCTTTACGATTGGCTTCAGCGGCTGAATGTGGTTACATCCCACCCAGTTTATGAGTAAGACGCACCAGTTTACCCGCCGGGATTTTCTAAGAACCTCCTTTGCCACGCTGGCCACGATCAGCATTGTGCCGCGCCATGTATTGGGCGGGCCGGGAGTCACCCCGCCCAGCGAACAATTGACCAAAGCGGTGATCGGGGTCGGCGGGATGGGCAAAGGCCACCTGACCGGGATCAATCCAACCTGCAAGCTATTGGCGGTCTGCGACGTGGATGCGAAGCACCTGGAAGCCGGGCTGAAGATTGGCGGGCCGGATGTGAAAGGTTACCGCGATTTCCGCGAGGTGCTGGCGCGGAAGGACATTGATATCGTCCATATCCCCACCCCGCCGCACTGGCACGCGCTGATCTCGATCGCGGCGGCCAAGGCCGGCAAGGATATCTGGTGTGAAAAGCCCATGTCGCGGACGATCGGCGAGGGCGAGGCCGTGAAAGCGGCCGTTGCGAAATATCGCCGGATTTTCCGGCTGAACACCTGGTTCCGATTCGAGGGCTCTCTATACGGCGTGGGCGTGCCCGTGCGCCTGATTAAGAAGGCCGTGCAGAACGGACTGTTCGGCTGGCCGCTCAAAGTAACGCTGGGCGGCCCAACCGGCTTTGATTGGAAGCAGAAGGAATGGTGCGGTCGCACCAACTTGACCCCGCAGCCTGTCCCGCCCGAACTCGACTACGATATGTGGCTGGGCCCGGCGCCAAAGAAGCCCTACCACCCGCACCGGGTCCATGCGACGTTCCGTGGCTATTGGGATTATGACGGTGGCGGCCTGGGGGATATGGGCCAGCATTACCTCGACCCGGTGCAGTACCTCCTCGACAAGGACAACGAGAGCCCCATCCGGATCGAAGCCGACACCAACCCGCAGGACCCCGATGCGGTGCTGCCGTGGCGGCGGATCTCCATGAAGTATGCCGACGGGTGCGAGATCGTCTTCGACGGAGAGAACAAGGACAAGGATGCGGCCTTCATTGCCGGGCCTAACGGAAAGCTGTTCCGGGATTTCGAGTCCGACATTCCGGATTTGCGGGCGAAGCTCCAGTCCCTCCCCGACCCGGCGCCCCAGCTCACGGACTTCATCAAGGCGGTGAAGACGCGCCAGAAGTTCGCCCTGAACGAAGTCAACGGACATCGTTCCTGCACGCTGGTCAATCTCGCCAAGATCGCCGTCCAGACCGGCCGTGTGCTGCGTTTTAATTCGAAGAAGCAGCGGTTCATTGACGACAAGGAGGCCAACGCGCTGATCCACCAGCCGCTGCGGGCTCCCTGGAAGCTCCGGGTGTAGCTGCCCGCGACGGGGGCATCGGGGACGTCAACCGGGCAACAGCGCTGCGGCGCGGGAAAGCGGCTTGGCCGCACCGGGCAGGTTATGCGATTCTCCGCGGATGCGATATCTGTCCTTGTTGCTCGTTCGACTGCCTGGCTGGTTTATGGCGGCCTCGCTGGCGCTGATGTCACTGACCAGCGCGCTGGCCGCGCCGGCCTTGGAGCTGGCGCTTACGACCAATAGCGCGCCCGCGGGCTATGTTGAAGTGAGCGGCGTGGAAGCCGGGGCCTTCAATCCGCGAATCTGGCAGGCGGGCACGCTTAACCTCGTGCCGGATGTGCGGTCGCCGTTGCTGGCGCCGCAGGGCGGCAAGTTCCGCAACATCTACGCCCCATCGGCGGCGGAAACACCCGGCGGCTACCGCCTGTTCTACGGCGCCTGGGACGGGGTGCCGACCGGCAACGACCGCATTTACAGTGTCACGACGGATTTTGGCTTCCGCGAATTCCTCAACCGCCAAGTAGTCATTGTGCCGGGCGATTACATCCATGTCTGCAATGTCAACGCGCTGCGGTTTACTGATGGCGCCTTTGCCCTGTTCGCGACGGTGTATCCGCTCAAGGACCGGAACAAGCCGGCGTTTTTCCAGAGCGACAGCACCGGCACAAATTGGAACGGCCTTCGCGGCGAGCCCTACACCGTTCAGGCGCGGGACATCGTCCAGATTGACGGATACGCCTATCCCAACGCCGACATCAACGGAATGAACGTGATGCTCCACGAAGAGGGAGTTTACCGCCTTTACTACGGTGACTTCAGCAATCCGGGAGGCACCTTCCGCGCCACGAGTAAGGACGGCAAACGCTACGCCTTCGACGCCCAGGTCTTGAACGGCCCCGGCCTGGTCAACGACGTGAAGAAGTTCCGGATTGGAGCAACCAACTATTTTCTGATGGGGCTGCATCAGAACAGCGCGGTCCTGCTGCAGTCTGTTTCCACCAACGGTCTTTCATTCCCTCCCGGGCGTCTGTTGCTGACCAACCTCGACGCCGCGGACGCCTACATCGTCGCGCTGGGCTGGGTGACGCGCGGCGCGCAGGATTCGCCCGGCCGCAAGCTGCTTGGCGTCCTCTACGGCGCCGGTCCCGTGCCGGCGCTCAACGAGAACAGCCTCTACGCGCGCTGGCTCCAAAAGCGGGTGGTGTTTGTGGCCGACGACGGGACACGCATCGCCGGGACCAAGGCACTCGGCCCGGACCGCCAGCTGCTGGCCGTTCCCAAAGCCGGACCGGTCAGGGGCAAGTTCGAGTTCTACGCCGAAGACGGCCTCACGCTGCTCGGCGCCTCCGCCGCGCGAGCGGTGAGCCGCGGACAGGTGCTGCGCATGCAGGCACAACAGGCTTCACCAGAACCAAAATGAATGTGACCAGCTCTTGTGCGCGACGCATCCTGCTGGCCGCTGCCGTGGCCCTCGCCACAGCCGCTCCTTCCCCCACCTCCGCCGCCGAGACCCGCAAACCCAACATCATCTTTATCCTCGCCGATGACCTCGGCTGGGGCGACCTGGGCTGCTATGGTCACCCCCACATCAAATCGCCGAGCCTCGATCGGCTGGCGAAGCAGGGCACGCTCTTCACCCAATTCTACGTCAACGGCTCGGTCTGTTCGCCCAGCCGCTGCGCGTTCATGACCTCGCAGTATCCGGCGCGGCAGGCGATTCACGGCCATTACGCCACGCGCGAGCAGAACGAGCAGCGCGGCATGTCCAACTGGCTCGATCCGAAAGCGCCGAACGTTGCGTCAGTGCTGAAGTCTGCCGGATATGCAACGGGGCATTTTGGCAAGTGGCACCTCGGCGCCGGACCGGGCGCGCCCGAGCCCGGAGCCTACGGCATTGATGACTACCGCGTCATGAATGGCAACGGCCCGACCTGGGACCTGCCCCCCAGGGACTTCTGGGCCAGGTCTTCGACACTCATTGTGGGCGAGGCCATCCGTTTCATCCGAACCAACCAGGCCCGCCCGTTCTACTTGAACGTCTGGTCGCTGCTCCCGCACGCAACCCTTAACCCGACCGACCAGCAGATGCGGCCCTACGCCCGCTTCGCGCCCGCCCACGGCGTGCCTCACAAGAGCGCAG
Organism: Candidatus Paceibacterota bacterium; assembly: GCA_035452965.1. NCBI lineage: Bacteria > Bacillati > Minisyncoccota > Minisyncoccota bacterium. Next base: position 37,688 of record DAOTCE010000001.1, read on the forward strand.
CGCAGATTTACTACGCCTCCGTGACCGACCTCGACACTCAGGTCGGCCGGCTGCTTGCCGAAGTGGATAAACTCGGCCTCGCCGACCATACGCTCGTCCTCTTCTCCAGCGACAACGGTCCCGAGGACATCCACATCCCCAACGCAGGCCACAGCGGCATCGGTTCAGCCGGACCGTTCCGCGGGCGCAAGCGCAGCCTCTACGAAGGCGGCGTGCGCACGCCGTTTATCGCGCGCTGGCCCGGCCGCATCCCGACCGGCCGCGTGGACAATACTTCGGTGGTCGCCGGGGTGGACGTCCTCCCCACTCTCTGCAAACTCGCCGGCGCGCCGCTCCCCGCCGGCCTCAAGCCCGATGGCGAAGATGTCGGCGACATCCTTTGTGGCCAGGCGCGCCCTCGCGCCCTGCCGCTGTTCTGGGAATGGCGCTTTGGCATCGTCGGCGAGCCGTTCCATCGCAGCCCCATCCTCGCCGTCCGCGAAGGCGATTGGAAGCTGCTGCTCAATCCTGACCGCAGCCGCATCGAGCTCTACGACATCCCGCGCGACCCAACGGAGTTGGCCAACGCCGCGAAAGACCACCCCGACGTTGTGGACCGCCTCGCCGCCAAAGCACTGGCCTGGCAGGCCACGCTGCCCAAAGGTCCCATCGAGTCCGCCGCCGGCAAGGCCAACTACCCCTGGCCGAGCCAGCGTGAAGGTCCGGAAAGATGATTGGTGCAGGCTAGATGATGGCAGCCTGTAAACCGCGAATCTACGCAACGAAAGGAGCACAATTATGCCAAAACTGATCTGCGCGCTCTTAATCTGTGCCGTCTCGCTATCCCTCGCCGGTTGCTGCGCCACTCGCCATTGCGAGGAGGCAGGTCAGGCGGTCGCCAAGTACCATTTCCGCCCGGCCTCTGTCCGCGCCGCCCTCACGGGCCAGGCCCCGTCGCAGCCCGCGGATATCCTGGTCCTCTCGGGCGGCGGTTCGCATGGGGCCTGGGGTGCGGGCGTGCTGCGCGGTTGGCGGGACCACGCCGACCAGGCCCGGCCCCGGAAGTTCCAGGTCGTGACCGGTGTCAGCACCGGCGCCCTGCTCGCCACTCACGCCTTCCTGGGCGAGCCTGGCGATGACGACCTGCTCGAGGAGGCTTACACCACCGTGAAAACCAGGGATATCTACGGGCTCAAGCTCCTGCCGTTTGCCCTCCTTTCCAACTCTCTCAAGAGCTCCGCTCCGCTGAAGCACCGCATCTCCCGCCACATCACCGCCGAGACGCTTCAGCGTGTCGCCCGGATCGGGCGCGGGGAGCAGCGCCGCCTTTATGCCGGCACCGTCAACTACGACACCGGCAAGCTCGTCATCTGGGACCTCACGGCGATTGCCATGGACGACACGAATCCCGACCGCCTGGAACTCTACCGGCAGGTCGTCCTGGCCTCCGCCTCGATCCCCATCCTCGTTCCCCCGGTGAAAATTGATGGCAACCTCTACGCCGACGGCGGCGCCCGGGCCCAACTGTTCTTCGAGTCCGGCCTGTTGCCCAACCTGCGCGAAGTCGCCCGCACCAATCTCACCCTCTACGTCATCGTGAACGGCAAGCTGGGTTTGGAGGCCAACTGTGTGAGCAACTGCCTGAAGGAACTGACCCTGCGGACGCTCGACATGCTCCTCGACGCCAACGGCATCGGCAATCTCTACCACATTAAGTATGAGCTGGACCGCATCGGGTTCGGCCGGTTCCGCCTCGCGCGCATCCCGCGTGAATTTCCCGTCACCAGCTCGGCGGTGTTTGAGCCGGAGGCCATGCGGCAGCTCTACGACGAAGGCGTCCGCTTCGGCCGGCAGGGAAAGTGGGAACGCCAGATCCCCGAGGTAGACCTGCGGCCCTGGCTCTAACGGGGGAGGATTCACCGCTTCACCTGCCTGCCCTCAACGCGACCTTGAAGACCCCTGCTTGACTGCGACAGGCCCGGACGTACCCTTCCCGGGATGAAGACCAGCCCGAGTGAGCGCAAGGCGGAGGCCCCGGAGAATCCTCCGGCGGCGCCGGCTGATCGCATCAGCCTGGACGACGGGCTCGACGTATGGCTGCTGGAGGAGAGCCTGGCCAAAACACCTTGGGAACGGATGCTGGCCAATGACGACGCGTTGCGTTTCGCCGATTCGCTCCGCTCCGCCATGAGGAAACGGAATGCAGAACCTCAGCGAACTAACACGCTGCCTCGTTGAGGCCAGGGTCGAGTTCGTCTTGATCGGAGGATTTGCCGCGGCGGCGCACGGTGCCACACTGGTCACGCGTGACGTGGACATCTGCTGCCGCTTCAACGAGCCGAACCTCCTGCGCCTCCAAAAGGCGCTGGCGGGACTGCGCCCGGTGCATCGTTCGCGGCCGGATTTACCGCTCGCGCTCACCCCCGGCCAGTGCGCCGCCCTCAAGAACCTCTATCTGAATACCGACCTGGGGCGGGTGGATTGCCTCAGCGAGGTCCTCGGCGTCGGCGACTTTGAGTCCGTCCTGGCGCACAGTGTCGAGCTGGCCTTGCCGTTTGGCAGTTGCCGGATACTCGACCTCGAGACCTTGATCCGTGCCAAGGAAGCCATGAATCGTGACCACGACCGGCTCACCGTAAGCCAACTCAGAGAAATCCAACGCCGCCAATAGAACCGCAACGTCCGCTCCGGTCCTCTGTTCGTCGCTTCGCGCCTTGGTTGTTCCTCTGCCCGCCCTCCCATCCGACACGTCAGCTATCTACAGGTCCCGAACCAACTCCCGCGCCCGGACGCCCAACGCCCGGGCAATCTTCACCAGCGAATCCACCGAGGGCGACTCCTTCCCCCGCTCCACGCGGCTGATGAAGACCGTCGAGAGGTCGGCTTTCTCCGCCAGTTTCTCCTGGCTCAAACGCCTCTTCCTGCGCTTGGCGCGAATCGCCTCGCCCAGGAGGCGGCGGTGCTGCTCGATACCTGGCATGGCCAGTCTAAGAAGCAGGAAGCTCCCAATGCCGCCATGTCGTTAACGACCAATTATCACAAACTTTCTGCTTGCGCTTTCCCGTGGAGGAGTCATACTCAGCCCAGCATCCGGCTCCCGGTTGGGAGTCAGAGCGCCAGAAGTATGCTAGACCCTATGCAACATCTGCCTGGGCTGAAAGGCGTTGGGAGCGCCACGTTCCTGACCGCCGTTCTGCAGTTTTGTCTCTCAACCACCGCCGGCGCTGCCACGCTCTACGTGGACCTCAACAACCCCGACCCCGTTCCCCCCTACACGAACTGGGTCACCGCCGCCACCAATATTCAGGATGCCGTGGATGCCGCGGTTGACGGAGACCTGGTCTTGGTCACCAACGGCGTCTATCAGGCTGGGGGGCGGGACGTTTATGGGATGAGCAACCGCGTAGCCGTGACAAGACCGGTAACCGTCAGGAGCGTCAACGGGCCGGCGGTGACCTGTATCGCCGGTTACCAAGTGCCTGGAACGACCAACGGCCCCGAGGCGGTGCGGTGTGTCCATTTGACCAACGGGGCGGTGCTGGCGGGATTCACACTGACCAACGGGGCTACGCAAGTCTCGGGCGACACCCGCACGAACCGCTCGGGCGGCGGAGTCTGGTGCGAGTCCGCGAGCGCCGTCGTATCCAACTGTGCGCTGGTGGGCAATTCGTGTTCATGGGCTGGCGGCGGGGCCTGCCAAGGCACACTTGACACCTGCACGCTCGCGTCCAATGCGGCCACCTTCGGCGGCGCGGCTTATTCTGCCACGCTCAACAATTGCGTACTAAGTAGCAATTGGGCTGCTGACAGCGGCGGCGGGGCTATCCAAGGAACCCTCAACAACTGCACCTTGGCAAATAACACTGCCGGCTACGGCGGCGGGGCTCGTGTTGCCACCCTCAACAATTGCACGCTCACCGCTAACTCGGCTAGCTACGGCGGCGGCGCTTACGAAGGCACGCTGAACAATTGCACGCTGGTTGGCAATCTGGCAACCCTCAGCGCAGCAGTTGACCGGGCCACAGTCAACAACAGCATCATCTATTATAACACCGCGCCAAGCGGCAATCACAGCGGAGGCACCTTGAATTACTGCTGCACCACCCCTCTGCCCGGCGGGACTGGTAACTTCACCGGCGAGCCCCAACTCTCCAGCGTGTCGCACCTGAGCGCTGATTCGCCATGCCGAGGGGCAGGCAGCGCAACTTATGCGAGCGGGCGTGACATTGACGGGGAACCGTGGGCTGATCCGCCGTCGCTCGGATGCGACGAGTTCTGGAGCGGGGCGGTGACAGGTGCCTTAACCACTGCCATCGTAGCCGCCTACACGAATGTAGCGGTAGGTTTCAGCGTGGATTTTCAGGCTATGATTGGTGGCCGGGCAGACGCGTCCAGTTGGGATTTTGGCAGTGGGCTCGTCATTAGCAACCGGCCTTATGCATCGCACGCGTGGACAGCCCCAGGCGATTTTCCCGTGGTGCTGAGGGCTTACAATGAAAGTTATCCGGCCGGAGTGGCGGCCACAGTTGCCGTTCATGTGGCGAGCCAGCCCATACATTATGTGGCCCTCGAGAGCGCCTCGCCTGAGCCGCCATACACTTCCTGGGCCAAGGCGGCGACCAATATCCAAGATGCCGTGGACGCCTCGTCGGTTCCCGGGGCGCTGGTGTTGGTTAGCAATGGTGTGTACCAAACCGGAGCGCGGGAAGTGTATGGGATGAGCAACCGTCTAGCCGTCACCAAGCCCGTGACGGTCCAGAGCGCGAACGGGCCGGGCGCGACAATCATACGCGGACGCGGCCCGACTGGCACAACCGCGGTGCGGTGTGTGTATTTGACCAATGGGGCGCTGCTGACGGGATTCACGCTGACTAACGGCGCTACCCGAAACAATGGTAATTCCTACAGGCAGCACTGCGGCGGGGGCGTCTGGTGCGAGCCTGTCGGCGCGGGCGTATCTAACTGCGTGCTGGTCGGCAACTCGGCGTATTACTACGGCGGCGGGGCTTGTGCCGCCACCCTTAACAACTGCATCCTGACGAATAACTCCGCCGCCACATCTGCAGGCGGAGCATGGTGGTCCACGCTCAACAACTGCACTCTCGCGAGGAATTCCGCGTCCGAGGGAGGCGGCGGGGCTATGAACGGCACGCTCAACAACTGCACGCTGACCGGCAACACGGCTTCCGGTTACACTCGGGGAGGGGGCGGAGCATGGTCTTGCAGCCTCAGCAATTGCACGTTGGCTTCGAATGTGGCTTCTGGTTCCTACGGCGCAGGCGGCGGGGCTTGGTGGTCTACGCTCAACAACTGTAAGCTATCCAACAATAGTGCTGCCTACACCGGCGGCGGGGCCAACGGGAGTACGCTTACTAACTGCACACTGGTGCTCAATGTAGCCAAAGGTCCGCCTGGGCCTGGCCAGGGTGGCGGTGCTTACGGCGGCGCCCTCTACAACTGCACGCTCGCGTTCAATACGGCCGACTTAGGTGGTGGGGCGATGTACAGCACGCTCAACAACTGCATCGTTTATCATAATTATGCGCTTAGCAACTACCTGTGGGGCACCCTGAACTACTGTTGCACGACGCCCCTCCCCGGAAGTGGAACCGGCAATTTCACCAATGCGCCTCAGTTTGTGAACCCATCGAGCGCCAACGTCCGTTTGCAGCCCAACTCACCTTGTATCAACGCGGGCAATAATGCTTATGTCGAGGGAAGCGCGGACCTGGATGGAAATCCGCGCATTGTGGGCGGCATGGTGGATGTCGGCGCCTATGAATTCCAATCCCCCACCTCAGCTCTTCCTTACTACTGGCTTCAGACCTATGGACTGCCGACTGACGGATCTGCGGACTTTGCGGACACAGACAACGATTACCACAACAACTGGCAGGAGTGGCTGGCGGGCACTGTCCCAACCAACGCGGCCTCCGTGCTGCTCCTAGCCGCGCCGGCGACCGGCGCTGGGGGCGCGACGCTTACCTGGCTCAGCGTGACCGACCGCATCTACTACGTCGAACGCGCTACCGACCTGGCCTCAGCCCCGGCGTTCTCGCTGCTGCGCTCCAACATCCCCGGCCTGCCCGGCACCACCAGCTTCACCGACACCAACCCACCCACCGCCCCCGTCTTCTTCTACCGCGTTGGAATCCAACAGTGAGACGCGCGGGCTAATTCAGCACGTGGGGCCGCTCGCGGTAGCTCTTTAGGATCAGCTCGCCGAACATCGTGTTGGCGGCCGGGAACCAGGGGCGGGTGAACTGGGCGGGATCGTCCTTGTGGAAGGCCTCGTGCATGAATCCAGTGCCGGCGTGGGTCTTTTGCAGGGCGAGCAGGCACTGGCGAACCTCCTGGTCGTCGGTGCTGGTAAGCCCTTGCGCCAGCAGGGCCAGCGGCCAGATCATGTCCCGGCCCACGCGCGGCCCGCCCGGTCCGGAGGCGGCCTTGCCGGCGCAGTAGTACGGGTTGGAGTCAGACAGAATGAACCGCCGCGTGTTGAGATAGAGCGGGCTGCCGGGAGCGACGACATCGAAATACGGCAGCGACAGCAAGCTGGGCACGGCGCCGTCGTCCATGCAGTAGTAATTGCCGTAGCCGTCAATCTCGTAAGGCAGGATCCGCCCGTGCTTCTCGTGGATCACCACGGCCTGGTCGCGCAGCGCGCGCTCGACTTCGTCAGCCAGCGCCTGGCATTGCCCGGCCGATTCGGAATCGTGATGGACCTGGGTGAGCAGCTCCGCCGCCTGGCGCAGGCTCCCCACGGCGAGGAAGTTCGACGGCACGATGAACGGAAACAGTGCGGCATCGTCGCCGGGGCGGAACATGGAGTAGATCAGCCCCATGGGTTTGGCGCGGCGCCCCAAGCCGTCGCCGGCCAGGGTGTCGCCCTGGACTTCCGTGCGGCGTTGGAAGCGGTAGGGGCCTGGGCCGGTTTTGCGCTGCTGTTCGCGGAAGGTGCGCAGGGTTCGCAAGACGGAGTCGCGCCACGCGTCGTCGAGGGGGGCGCGGTCTTTGGCGGCCTTCCAGTAATGGTAGGCGAGCCGGATGGGGTAGCAGAGGGAATCGAGCGCCCATTTGCGCTCGTAAACGCCGGGGCGCATCTCGGTGAGGTCGTTCTTCCAGGGGCTGGCCGTGGCATCGTCCTTGCAGAAAGTGTTGGCGTAGGGATCCTTGCGAATGCAGCGGGTCTGGCGGTTGATGACCCCGGCGATCAACTGCTGCAAGGTGGAATCGTTGTGCATGAGCGGCAGGTAAGGCCAGACCTGTGCAGTGCTGTCGCGCAGGGACATCGCGTCAGTGTCGCCGGTGACCACGAAGGTATCGGGCCGGCCATCCGCGAGCTGGAGGTCCACCGTCGTGTCCAGCGCGTTGGGAAAGCAATTCTCGAACATCCAGGCCAGTTCCTTGTTGCCAATGCGGGCCTTGATGGTTTCGATGGTCCGCTCGACCGCGCGGCTCTTGAATCTCCGTTTGGCTTCGGCCGCACGAACCGCCGGGAACCCCGCCTCCGCCGGAAGGCTCGGCGCCCCCAGCGCCACACCCGAGGCGAACAACGCGCCACGTGTCAGGAATTCTCTGCGGTTCATGGCTTCAAGCACTTGACGGCTGCGGTCAGGTTAAGCGCGCGGGGGACACCGTCCAGCGAATTCTATCCTTGTCGCCTCCCTCCCGCCCGCCATCCTCGGATCATGCAGCGGCATGACTTCTTGATTCTCCATTCCCCTCTCCGCCTTTTCACACTGGCCACCTTTCTCGCCCTGCCAGTACCCGCCTCTGCCGCCGATGCGCTCCTCCGCAACAGCGGATTCGAGATCCAGTTCGCCGACTGGACCCGCTGGGGCCAGAACGCCAACCTCATCACCCTCGATACCAACGCCCCCCGCTCCGGCGCTTGCGCCGCTCGCATTCAGCACGGGCACAACGCCCTTTACTTCAATTGCCCCCTTACTCCCGGCCAGGCCTATGAGCTCCGCTTCGATTACCGCCTTGTTGGTGAGAACCCCGCCGGCCAGGTCGCGCTGAACTTCGCCAAATCCGGCGGCGGCCTCCGCAGCGCCGGCGTGCGGATCCTCAAGCTCGCTCCTCCCAACGGCCCCAACCCCGCCGTCTGGACCAGCTTCGGCGAGGTCTTCCTCCCCACCGCCGTCACCGCCTCCGGCCAGATCGCCTTCTCTGCCGGAACTGCCTCGACTCTCTGGCTCGACAACGTCTCGCTGCGGCCCGTTGCCCGCCCCGCAGGCCTGGCTGAACCCGCGCTGCCTTGGGACGGACTCAAACGCCGCACCGCCAAACCCCTATTCAAGGAACTGCTGACCGATCGGCCCGGCGGCTACACTGTCACCTCCTGGGCCCACGACCTGAACCCGAAAGACAAGCAGGGCTACAAATCCCCTGAGCTTGAGGACGCCGCCGTCCGCCAGCGGGAGATCCTCGCCGTCTATCAGCAAAGCGCCGAAGCCGGCATGGGCTACATGGACCTGCCCGGCCACCTCAACTCTGCCGAGCCCTGGCGCACGCCCGCGTTCCACCGCGAGCAATTCCGCCAATACGGGGTCCGCTACGACGTCTGGAGCGAAGGCGGCGGTTCCACCGGCGCCGCGCTCAAGCAAGGCGCAGAGCTGCTTAACCCCGCCGCCAAGGCCCTTGGCCGCAGCCCCTCCGTTTCCATCGTGGACCCCGCCTACGTCCAGGCCCAGGCCGTCATCCTCCGCCAGCTCGCCGCCCAGCTCCGCGGCGAACCCTTCGTAGGCTATTACTACGGCAAGGACGAACCCTCCGTCCACCTCCCCGAAGGCGCGCCCGACCGCTGGGGCGCTTATGGCCGCGCCATGGCCAGCGATGTCCTCACCAACTACGGCTTCGGCCGTTTCGCCGCCCCGCGCCCCGACGACAAGTCCTTCCAGCAGGACCCCGACAGGCCCCTCCGCTGGCTCGCCTACAACCGCTGGATGAACGACCGCTTCATCGCCACCCGCGCCCAGCTTGCACGCGTCCTGCATGAGGCCGATCCGGCTGCCCGTTACAGCCCCGCCAATTATTGGTTCATGAGCGGCTTCCAGCCCTACGACTTCTCCCGCCTAGCCGCCTTCAGCGACCTCATGGAATGCGACCCCTACGCCAGCTCCGGCGAACGCGAGCCCGGCCGCGGCGTTTTCAACCACGGCTTCGGCGCCAAGTTCATGTCCGACCTCACCGGCAAACCCGTCCGCATCGTCGCCCAGGCCTTCCACTACGCCGGCTACGAGATGACCCCCGACGACCTCCGCGAATGGCTCAGCCAGGCCCTCCGCTGCGGCGCTTCCGCCATCACCTATTACACCATGGACAGCCCCCGCTGGACCGACCCACCCCGCTGGCAGATGATGCTCCACCTCTCCCGCACCATCACCCGCATGAACCGCGTCGCTCTCCCTGCCGACCCGGACACCGCTGTCCTGTACACCCTCCACACCCACATGAGCCACGGCGCTCACACCACCGGCGACCAGCTTTACGCCGCCCACGCCCTCCTCGGCGAACTCGCCGGCTCCTGGTTCCAATTCGTCTCTGACGCCCAGCTCGAACGCGGCGAACGCGCACTCGCACCCTACAAGGCCGTCTATCTTCCCCTCGCCAAGTACATGACGCCGCAAGCCGCGAAGCTCATCGAAGACTACGTCCGCTTGGGCGGCACCCTCATCTGCGGCGACGCCGACGCCTTCACCTCCGACCTCGCCGGCAACGACACCTCATCCACCCGCGACCGCATCCTCGGCATCAAAACGCTGCCGGCTAAACCCGCCCTCGCCGCCTCCGATCGCATCATCCTCAAGTCCGCTCATTGGGGCTTGCCCGCCGGCACGGCGTTAACTCTCTTCCCCATCAAACTTACCGACGCTCCCGCCGTCCCCAGTGCCCGTGCCATCGCCCCGACCGACCCCGACGCCACCGTCCTCGCCACCTACCCCGACGGCTCTCCCGCCCTCGTCACCCGCAAGCACGGCAAGGGAAACGTCTTCACCTTCGCCGCCAACCCCTTTGCCCCCCAGGTCACCCTCGGCGTCACACCCTGGTCCACTGTTTTCAAAGGAATCCAGCAATCCCTCGGCTGCAAAGTGGACCTCCCCATCCGGCGTTTCCTCCTCCCCCCACCTGCCCCATAGGAGGCTCCGGCCGCGGGGCGCGCACCCACTACCCTGGAAATCCCCACGAGCAGGTTGGAAAGTGGGGGTTATTTTCCCCCAGTGATACCTGTCAATAATCACCGCCATTGCCGGTAACATCGAGCGGCAGTTTGGCCGCCAGAACCATAATCCCTCAGTCTGGCAGGGCACTTTCGCCGAAAGCGCCACCGTTTGGCCGCCTCGCCGAGGCGGCCCCACCCAAAACGAAGGTCTTACCCGGAACCGGCTAGATCCCTATGAGAAGCTTGCGATTCCCCGGTGTGTATCCCATGGGGGTCGGCCCCCATGGGATACACACCGGGGTCCCTCAATGGTCTAACCGGGGTCACACCGCACAATGGGAATGAGGGCACCAGCTATAAGTGTCACATTGACAGGGTGTTTAAGGAAGCGGGTCGCCGGGTGACCTGGCAAGAGCCGGGCGGGAGGAGGACGGCAGGCTGGTCTTCGGTGTTGCCCTCTGGAAGGGCCGTTCCGTAGGCTGGGGGTTTATGATGCCAGAGCGTGTCCGCTTGTGTTGGGTCGCCGGGGTATTGGTTTGCACCGCGAGCCTCCTGGCGGCGGATGCCGCAGCCCCGGAGGAGCCGCCGCCGTCGGCCACAGTCACTGTTCGGCCGGAGGACAACGGGGAGGCCCTTGTCAATCCCGACATGGGCTGGACGATGCATTTCTACTCCAATACTCCCGAGAATTACGGGTCGAAGCTGGAGCCGTCCGATACGCTGGAGGATTTCCCCGGGCTTTCGACGGTTTATCTGCGGGTGCCGTGGGCGTTTCTGGAGCCCGAGGAAGGCAAGTTCAACTGGGCGTTGTTCGACACGCCGGCGCAGCGGTGGATTGCCAAAGGCAAGCGTGTCGCGCTGCGCGTGACTTGCTCGGAGAACTGGCTCGCGCTGGCGACGCCCGAGTGGGTCCGCAAAGCGGGCGCCAAAGGTCACTCGTATGAGTTTGGCAAGGGCCGCAGTGAAAAGGGCCGGACGTGGGACCCGGACTTTGGCGACCCGATCTTTCTCCAGAAGCTGGACCGGTTCCTGGCCGCGCTGGCGGCACGGTATGACGGCAACCCGAACGTCGCGTTTGTTGACATCGGCTCCTACGGGCTCTGGGGCGAGGGGCACACTTTCATGAGCAGCCAGGTTCCGGAGGCCGAGGCGCTGGAGCTGGTGAAGAAGCACATTGACCTGCACGTGAAGCACTTCCGGAAGACGCTGCTGTGCATCAGCGACGACATCGCCGGGCACGACAAACCGGGCCGGCATTTCCCCGAGACCGATTACGCCCTTTCCAAGGGAGTAACGCTGCGCGATGACAGCATCCTGGTGCAGCCGCCGCCGCGGTCGTGGTATCACGCCGAGCTGGCGCAGGAGTTCTGGCCGCGGTGGCCGGTGATCCTGGAGCACGAGCATTACGGCGGCTCCAAGGCCCGTGGCGCCTGGGGCGATGGCCGCCTGCTGCTGAAAGCGGTGGAAGACTACCACGCCAGCTACCTGTCCATTCACTGGTGGCCGCGGGAGTTGCTGGGGGAGAACCGCCAGCTCATTGACCGAATCAACCTGCGGCTGGGCTACCGGCTGCATTTGCGCGAGATGTCCTGGCCGAAAGAGGTGATCATCGGCCAGCCGTTCACCCTGCGGAGCCTTTGGGCCAACGCGGGAGTCGCCCCCTGCTACCCGGGCGGGTTTATGGCGGTAACGCTCAAAGATGCCAAGGGTGGCATCGTCGCTGTGCTGGTTGACGAGGGATTTGACGTGCGCGGCCTGAAGCCCGGCCCGGCAGACCAGATCCCGGCAACCGAACGGAAGGCGGAGTTCATCGTGGGACGGGTGGCGCCGGTCACACCGCCCGGAGACTGCTCGGTCCACGTCTCCGTCGGGCTGCGGGATGGCACCCCCAAATTCGCGCTGCCGCTGGCGGCCGATGATGGGCAGCACCGTTACAAGCTGGGACAGTTGGTGCTGCGCCGGAAAGACGGTTGAAGCAACGGCGTGGAACGGAGTGACCGGCAGAACGCCCCTGCTGCGTCATTCGTGGCGGAGGGCTTCGATCGGGTCGAGGTTCGCGGCGGCTTTCGCCGGGTAAAGTCCAAAGATGATCCCGACCGCGCCGGAGATGCTGAAGGCCAGCAGGACCGACCAGAGGGTTACGATGGTCTTCATGGTGGTGAGGTGCGACACCAGGATGGGGGTGATGATGCCGACCGCCACACCAATCAGCCCGCCGCCAACGGCCAGCACAACGGTTTCAACCAGGAACTGCATGGTGATGTCGGCTTTCTTGGCGCCCAGGGCGCGGCGAATGCCGATCTCGCGGGTTCGTTCGGTCACGGTGGCCAGCATGATGTTCATGATGCCGATGCCGCCCACCAGCAGGGAGATGGCGGCAATCGAGCCCAGCACGATGTTGAAGATGCGCTTGGTCTGCTCGGCCTGCCGGAGCAACTGAAGCGGGACGATGATTTCATAATCGTTCTGATCATGGAATCGGTTCAGCATCGTCTTGATCTGGGGGTCGGCGGTTTCCACGGAGGGAAGGTCGCGCATTTGGACCGTGACCTGATGGAGCTGAACTTCTTCCGCTTCAAAACTGCCCGCCGAGCGCCGGATGAGAATCTCGCCAAACCGGGTGCGCGAGGTGCTCAAGGGGATGTAGACATTGTTGTCGAGCGGCTGGCCTTCCATTTTACCGGCCTGGCTGCGTTGTTCCGGCTGGCTGCGCTCCTGCATAATGCCGACGACCTGATAATAAAAGGTGTTGATCTTTATCGCATGGTTGAGCGGGTCCTGGTACGGGAAAAGGCGGCGGGCCATGCCGGTGGTGATAACGCAGACGTTTTCCATGTGCTCTTCGTCATAGTGCGCCAGGAACCGCCCGCGCACGAGCGACGCGCCGGCCACCTCGGGATAGAACGGCAGCGTGCCGATGATCTGGCAGGGAATCTCATTGCGCTGAAAGCGCACGTTCTCGCGGATGATGCGCATGGGCAGGACGCGCGCGACCCCGGGAATGGTGCCCAGCAGGCGGGCGGCGTCCTCGTAGGTGAGGCCGTACTTGAGCTGGAAGCCGCGCCCGCCGCCCGCCTGCTGGCGGGCCTGCTCGGGCGGTTTGAGGCTCCGGATCAGGATATTATTGCTGCCCAGCCGCTTAATGGCCTCCTGCGCCTCGTAGGACGCCCCCTCCCCGATCGCCAGCATGGCAATCACCGAGCAGACGCCGAAGATGATGCCGAGCATCGTCAGCGCCGAGCGCAGCTTGTGCAGCTTCAAAGTCTTGAAGCCAAGCCGGACGGTGATGATGAATTGATAGGGAATCATGGCCTCAACTGACGGAGCCCGCGGCCAATGAAGGCTCCCGCACCAAGTCCTGGTCAATTCTCCCGTCCTTCATGCGGACGACCCGGTGAGCCCGCTGCGCGACCTTGTCGTCGTGCGTGACCAGGATGATGGTCTTGCCGGACTGGTTCAGCCGGGTGATCAGGTCCAGCACTTCGGTGCCGGTCCTGGAATCAAGGTTGCCGGTGGGCTCGTCGGCCAGGATCATCAACGGGTCATTGACCAACGAGCGGGCGATGGCAACGCGCTGCTGCTGGCCCCCCGATAACTGGCTGGGCCGGTGCGTGAGCCGGTCGCCGAGGCCCACCATCTTCGCCAGTTCAACGCACCGATCGTGCGAGGCCTTGAGGTCCTGTCCCCGGTAAAAGAGAGGCACCTGGATATTCTCGAGCACAGTTAATTGCGCGATGAGGTTGTAGGACTGGAAGATGAACCCGATGCGGCGGCCCCGGACTTCCGAGAGGGCGTCGTCGCTCATGCGCGACACATCCTCAGCGCCCAGAAAATACCGCCCCGCCGTCGGCCGGTCCAGGCAGCCGAGGATGTTCAGCATCGTGGATTTGCCGGAGCCGGACGGCCCCATAATGGCCACGAAGGACCCCGCGTTGATCGTCAGATTCACCTTGTCGAGGGCGCGCACGATGTTCTCCTCGCTTAGCACGTAGGTCTTCTCCAGCGCCTCGATGCGGATAATGGTTCCATTGGCGAGCCCGGCAACTGCCGACGAGGCCCGGCCGGATTGAGATCGGCCCACGGAGATCATAGGGTGCGGGGCGGGTAAGAACTCATCGCCTGAACCGGTCAGGACGCGGGTGTCCGCGGGCGTGGTGCCGCTTCGCCGCCCGTGTCCCCAGCCGCGCCGGAGCCGCGAGTTCCCGGCCCTTTGCCTTGACCTCCCCGTCCGCGGCCCAGCCCCTCGCGCATGGCGGCCAGCTCGTCCTCGTCCAGTTTGCCATCGCCGTTCTTGTCGAATTGTTTCAGCGCCTCTTCCCGGTTCAGTCGCGGGCGTGTATTGGTCCGGGCGCCCCCCGGCTCGCCCCCGAGCCGCGCTGCCACAGCCGCGCGCATCGCTTCGCGCTCCGTGTCGTCCAGTTTGCCATCGCCGTCCTTGTCGAACTGCCTCAGCATTTCTTGCGGATTGACGCTGGCGCGCCGGCGGGAATCCTCGCCCTTGGCATCACTGTTCGCGGCTGCGACCGGTCCGCCGGGAGAGGTTCGTGGAGTGTCCGGCCCCGGCGTCGCCCGCGGCGGAGTGTTAGTCGCCGCACTCGCCTTTTCGTCTTCGGCCAAGACGCCTCCCTCCAGGTCCTTCTCTCGGATCTCGAACGGAGGCGAAAGCAGGACCCGGTCGCCCGGGTTCAGGCCTTTGGTGATCTCGATGTACTTCGTGTTGAACATTCCCACCTCGACCGGGCGCGGCTCGGACTGGTGACCTTTCACGACGTAAGCCACCGGGTTGCCTTTATGGGTGGCAATGGCCTGGATGGGCACGGAGAGGGCGTCGGCGATGTTCGTGACGATGATTTCGGCTTTAGCGGAGACGCCAGGCTTCACGTTCGGCACGGTGTCGATCAGGTAGATTTCGGTGTTATAGACCTTCAGGTTTGGGTTGCCCCAGCGCGATTGGGTGTCCGGCAGCGGGGCGACCTTTTCCACGACTCCGCGGAAACGCTCGTCCGGCATCGAGTCGAGCATGATGAACGCCGGGAGCCCGGGGCGAATCATGTTGACGTGGGACTCGTGGACTTTGATGACAACCTTCATGCGGGAAAGGTCCGGCAGCTTAATGAGCTCCTGCCGGTTGCGAACGACGGCGCCGCCTTCGACCAACGATTCACTGCTGAAATGGCTGTCGCTGACCTGGTAAACCACCAATCCATCCTGGGGCGCGCGGATGGTGGTGGCCGCCAGGTTCTTCCGGTCGCGCTCGAGCTTCTGCTCGCTCAGCGCCAGCGTGTTGGATTGGGTGATGAGGTCGGCGGCGTATTGGGCCATCTTGCGCGCGTTCTGGTTCACAACCCGCTCCAGTTCCTGCTCGGCCTGCAGCACCTGCGCCCGGTAAGTCTCAAGCTGTTTGACCTCGTCAAATTTCCGGAGCATCCAGATGCTGTTGCTGGCCACGATCAACGCGTTGGCGGAGTTGAGCACCGTCAAACGGTCTCCGTCCACCTTCTGTTTGGTCTCGTATCCTTTGGCGGCCAGGTTGGTGGAATTGCGGTAAGTGTCGGTGTTGACGACCAACTGGGCCTGGGCTTGCACGAGCTTGTTGCTGGCCTCGACCAGATCCACCAGGCGCTGGCCCTGCTCGTACTTCTCAAGGTCAATCCGGGCCAGTTTAAGTTTGAGTTGCGCCGCCAGGTATTCGCTGTTGGTGGCGCTCTTCTGTATCTCCAACTGGGCCAGCGCCTGCTCCACGGCGAACTTGGCTTTTTCGTAGTTGATCTCCTGCAGATTGACCTGGTCCTGCGCCGTAGCGGAGTCCAGTTCGATCAGGAGATCGCCTTTCTTGACATAGCTGCCCTCGGGCACAATGGAGATGATGCGCGCAGTGCCTTCCACCTCGCTGCGAATGATGATTTCGCTGACGGCTGAGAGCGTGCCTCCCTCCACCACGGAGACGGTGAAATCCCCGCGCTTGACCTCGTGATAGGCCGTGGCCTCGCCCGCGGGTTTGGCGGGCCACAGCCAGAGGACAACCAGCGCCAGCAGCGCAAGGCCGGCAATCCCGGAAAGCACCGGATGGCGCCGCATGGGGGCGGGCAGTTTGTCGAGAAGAATGTTGGCGTTCATGAAGTCGGCTCTAGGAAGTCTTCGGGCGGTAAAACGTGATCATCCGGCATCCGTAACAGCGGCGCGCTGCGTTGGGCAGGGGTCAGTTGCTCGCGCAACGGGTCGAGCAGCCAGAACTTGTCCGGCCTGGTATCAATGACGCCGACATTGAGCAGCAAATTCATGCGCGCCGTGAGATACTGGGCGTAAATTGTGGCGAGGTTGTTCTGCGCCTGGATCAACCCGTCCTGCGCCTCGCGGACATCGCGGACGGTCGCGCGCCCGGCTTCCATCAGCATGACGTTGTTCTCGACCCGGCGCTGGGCCACTTTCAGCGAGTCCACAGCGCTCAGATGGTTGAGCCGGGCTTGCTCCACGGTCCGCAGCCCGCGATCTATGCGATCCCTGAAGTTATCCAGGGTCAGGCTCAGGGAGCGCAGCTCCGACTCGAAGGAAACCAGGGTGGCGCGGTAGTTGTTGCGCTCGGGCAGGCGGTCCACCGGCAAGTTGATGCGCACGCCGGCGGTGTATTCCACCTTGTCCGGATCGAAGTTCGTGTAATCGTCCGGCGCCTCGGAGCTGAGCGATGCGTTCGCAAAGAAGTTCACGTCGGCCCGCAACTGGTCGGCGGCAACGCGCACCTTGCGCTTGCTGTCCTCGAACTGGTCGATGGCGTTAAGGACATCCATCTGCTTCTGGACGCAAATCTCGAACGCGGCCTGGCGGTCAATATCCACGGAGATCAGCCCCGCCCCGATCAACTCCTCCAGGTCTTTGTCTTCCAGAAACAAGCGCGACGCCAGCGGGATGCCCAGCCGGAGCTTGAAAGTGTCCAGGGAGGTCAGATACGACGCCAGCGAATCAATGTAATCCGTTTTCGCGGTCAGCTCGGCCGTGCGCGCGTCATCGGCGTTGCTCATGCGCTCGCGGTCCACCGCCCGGGCCTGCAGGTACTTGGTGGTCTCGACGCGGTTGGTGTAGTTGCGGTAGTTGTTGCGGACAATGTCCTTTTGGGTGAGCAGCGCGAAATAGGCGCTGACCGTATTTACCGCGAACTCCTGTTGATAGCGGCTGTAGGTGCGGATGGCATAAACCACGTCCCGTTCGGCCTGCGTGAGTCTCTCCACGTCCGGGTTGTTGATGCCAAAGCCGCGCAGCAGCGGTTGGGTCAGATCCACCGAAAGCGTGTTAATGGCCGAATTCCTGGCCTCAACCGTGTCCGGTTTTCCCGCGAAATAGCGCACCAGGTCGTTGGCCAGCGCCATCGTTAGCGTGCCGCCGGTCTTGAGCAGTTGGCTGACTCCAACCTGGCTTGCGACAGAACCGCGGTCCGGGCCATCCGGACTGCCGGCGATTTGGGGCGTGGTGTGGGCGAAGAACTGCGGGCTGAACGCGTAACGCTGGCCCGTCAGCGACAAGGCCGTGAGGTAGAGCTGCTCCTTCTGGGTCTGGTATTCGCGGCTGTTCTCCACAGCCAGGTCCAGAGCCTGGTCGAGGTTCACGACAAAGCGATTGCTCGCCGAGCGGTCATCCAGGATCTCCGCGGGCGGTATGGTCTTGGGGTCCCGCCCGGAAAACCGGGTGTCTATCGAGAATTCGTTTGTGTGGCCAAATACCCGCCGCTCCATCTGCTGGACGATGGCGTAGGTTTCCTTGTCCGCGGATTTGTGATAGTGCCGGGCGGAGCACCCGGCGAGCAGCAGGCCGACAAGGGCGATGCCAGGCCCCATTGCCGCGTGGGGGCAGTTGCCCCAGGTCAGCACTCTTCTGCCAATGCGCGCGGAAAGGCGCGTCTGCGCCTCGCTGTGCGGGCGTTGCTCTGGAGCCTGCAGGGCTCTCAATTGTGCCTTAGACCCCATCTTGAGCTTCTATTGGCGGGAGTATAACCGAGAGAAATGGCTGCCTACAAGGAAGTACTGCCGGGCGGCAGCCTCATCCCCTGTTTCTACCGCCGTCGCGGCGGTCGAGAGTGGGGGGCTTGGCGGGTGCGGAACGCCGGCATCCGCCTACTTGATTTCACGCCGCGCCAATACGGCCCCGCCGGTGATGCCGGCGCTGTCGCCCAGCTTCGAGGCGACAATGTCCACGTTTTTCATCGTGCCGGGCATGGCGTAGTCCTGCGCGGTCTCCACGATCACACTCATCATCTCGTCGGCCAGCGCCTCCATAACGCCCCCGCCCAGCACCACAACCTCCGGGCTGAAGATGTTCACCAGGTTAGCCACGCCGATCCCGATATACTCGGCGGCGCCCTCCACGACTTTATCCACGAATTTGTCCCCCCGCCGAATGGCCTTGCGCAGGTCGCCGCTGCGCAGGTCGTCCAGGTCGTCGCCCAGCATGTCGGTGAGGAGAGTCTTCTGGCCGTCTTTGATGCCCGCCTTGATTTGCTGGAAGATGGCGGTGCGGCTGGCCAGCGCTTCGAAGCAGCCCTTGTTGCCGCAGCCGCATTTGGGGCCGTCCACATCCAGCACCATGTGCCCGATCTCCCCCGCGGTATGATTGAAGCCGGCGTAGAGGTCGCCGTTGATGATAACACCGCCGCCGATGCCGGTGCCGACAAAGATGCCGATGAGGCTCTTGGGCTTGCCTTTGAGCTCGGCCACGTGCACGCCCAGGGCGGCGATGTTGCAGTCGTTCTCCACAAACACCGGCACGCCGAGTTGCTTCTCAAGTTGCTTTTTGAGCGCCACATCCTTCCAGCCCTCCATGTTGGGGGCGAAGATGACTCTGCCCTCGGAGAAATCCACCGCTCCGGGAGCGCCAATGCCGACCCCGGCCACCTGCTTGAGCGTCAGGTCGGATTCGTCCACCGCGTCCTGGACGCAGCGGGCGACCCGTTCAATGACCGCATCCACGCCGCGCTGGGACTTGGTGCTGAGCTTCGAGGTCCCAATGCACTCCAGCGAATGCTTGAACACGCCCGCGAGAATCTTGGTCCCGCCCAGGTCAACGCCAATGAAGTATTCCGCTTTGCCGCCTGCTTCAGCCATAGATGTATTGCTCCTATTTGCCGGCCAGCACGCCGCTGATCTTCTTGCGCAGCTCGGCATTAATTGTCTCCGCGGCGCGCATGCCATCCACGATGGTGAAGCCGTAGGAAGTCTGGAGATTGCGGAAGGTCTTCTCCATCGCCGTCTGGTATTTCATGAAACTGTCGAACATGTCCCGCGATAATCCCAGGTCCATGCCGCTTTCCCAGTAATCCAGGGACGCGTTCTTGGCAAAAGTGCGCTGGACCAGCTCTTCCGGCGGGACGTTGAGGTAGAACACCGCATCGGGTTCCACCGCCAGGCCGTAGAGGTTTCTCAACCAGGCTTCGTCCATGCCGCGGACCATGTCACGCGCCATCAACGTGTAGATATAGCGGTCGGCCAGCACGATGAACCCGGCTTTCAGCGCCGGCAGAATGATGTTCTCGAGCTGGTCCGCGAAATCGGTCGCATAGAACAGGCTGAGCGTGGTTCGGCTCAGGATGTTGCCCTCCTGGGCCTGCTCCAACTCCTCGCTCACCAGGGTGGACCGCTTCAGCCCCACCTGCACGGTGGCATGGCCGCTGCCCTCGAGCCATTCAACCAGCATTTCGATTTGGGTCGAGCGACCGGAGCCATCGGCGCCCTCGACGACGATGAGCTTGCCCGCCAATTGGTCCAGGTCCACGCCCGGAATCCCGTGCCCATAGAAGCGCCGGTCCGTGCGGCGCGGAACGACAATGTGGTTCCTGGCAACGCTTTTCATTGGACGGACTCCGCCTCCCGAACCTTCTTGCGAGGCTCCGCCGGCGCCGGCGAGGCCGGCTGTTCCGCGCGGTGGAAGCTGGCCAGGTCGAGCCGCTTGGTCACCAATTCGCGCACCACGGCCTGCTGCTTTTCCACCACCTGGTTGGCGTCCACCACCAGGAAACCGAATTCGGTGCTCATGGCCAGATACTCTTCCAGGATGCGGCCCTGGAAGATGCGGAAACTCTCGTAGGGGTCAGCGGACAGGCGCAGGTCCATGCCCGCCTCGAAATACTTCAACTGCGGCCGGCCATCCAGGATGCGCCTCAGCGAGACTTCCAGGTCGGACTTGAAGAAGAAGGTCAGGTCGGGCAGCGCGGCGAAGCTGTAGAGGCCCCGCACCCATTCCGGCGGACAGCCGCGGACCACGTCGCGCCCGAAGGCGGTGAAGATGTAGCGGTCGCACAAGACGAGGTAGCCGGCGCGCAAGAGCGGCACCAGGTGCCGCTCGTAGCGGTCGGCGAAGTCCGTCGCGTGGATCAGGCTGAACGTTGTGGGGGTCAGCAACTCGCGCTTCTTGCCCTTGCTCGTGGCGGACTTGACCAGCTCCGAGGAGTTCCACTCGCTGAAGTACACCTTGAGATCCTGCAACTGGAGCCAGCGCTTCAGCAGGTAGATCTGGGTTGATTTCCCCGAGCCGTCAAGCCCCTCCACCGCAATCAACCGGCCGGGAAAATTGAGTTCGGCAAACGTTTTCATTGCGACTGCCCCCGCAAGCTAAACCCGCCCCCGCCGAATACAACTGTTTTCTCCGGAGGACACACAGCCGCTGGCTGAATGACTTGAACCGGCATCCTGCTTCGCCGGGGCAGAACCCGGCTGCTACTGCGGCACCAGCTTCTTGAACTCGGGTGACTGGCGCAGCATCCCGAAGCGCTCCTCTTTCCTGGCATTGTCAAGCAAGTCGCGCGCTTTGGGGTCGGTCTTGAGCCGCTGGGCGCTCAAATTGAGGGCCTGCTTGAGGGCGGATAACGCCTCCGGTGCCTTGCCGAGACCGGCTTTCAGGACCGCCAGATCGTACCAGGCCTCGGGGTTTGTGGGCATGAGCTTGGTCAGCCGATCCAGGGCCGCCTCGAGCTTGGGCACGCTTTGCAGGGCGGCATAAGCCTGGGCGATGCTCAGCACTGCGTTGGCATCGAGCTTCGGATCACTGAACGCCTGGTCCAGCGCTTGCATCGCCGCCTGGGGCTTCTGCAAATGCCGGTAGCCCTCGGCGAGACCGACTGTGGCCTGAGCATTGGCCGGGTTGGAGCGCACCAGGGCCTGCAGCTTTTCCACCGTCTTCTCCAGGCCGGAACGGTAGCCGAAGCTGTTGTAGGCCTGGATCAGGCCGCGCATTGCGCTCGAGTCGGCCTGGGGGTAGTTAA
Source organism: Candidatus Paceibacterota bacterium (assembly GCA_035452965.1). NCBI lineage: Bacteria > Bacillati > Minisyncoccota > Minisyncoccota bacterium. Next base: position 59,077 of record DAOTCE010000001.1, read on the forward strand.
GCACCCTGTCCAGGGCCTCAATCGCACGATTGGTTTGCTGCATCTGGAGGTAGGCGCCGGCGAGGTCAAAAGCCGCCTGGAAGTTCGACGGATTCTTGTGCACCTGATCCTCCAGCTGCTGGAAGGCGGCCTGGGCCTGTTCGATCCCCACGCTGGACTTCTTGTAGGAGCTGATGTTGTCCACCAGCACACGGACCTGGCCATTGTAGGGATCGAGCTTCAGGCAGGTTTCCGCGACCAGGAGCGCGTCATCGAAACGCCGGTGTTGCAGCAGCAATTGGCAGTAGCGGAAGACCGCTTCCGGACTGTAGGGACAGAACGCAAAGGCCTGGCGGAAGGCAAAATCGGCCTCCTTGAGCACCCGCTGGTACTCCTCCGGGGTTTTGGGCCGGTATTCGGGTTTGCAGACCAGCGGGTCCGGATTAAGGCGCCAGGCGTAGATGCCGCCGATGGAACTGCGCAGCTTGGAGAAGGACTTCTGGGCATCGTCATCGTGGATAAACTTGCGGTCGCCGGTGAACCCATTGAGGTCGCGGCGCAGGTAGGTCTTCTCAATCCAATCGGTGATTTGCTTGACCGGGGTGTCGTAGTCAATGATGTCGCCGGTCAACCGCTTGGAGAACTGCTTCCAGAACTGGTGATCCCGCTGGAAGATGTCCTCTGTCAAGGAAGACAGCGGCTGGCGGTTGATCTTCATGATGATCCCAAAGGGCGTCAGGTGCGGATACATCCAATCCAGCGGAAAGCTCTCCTCCACAAAGAACTCGTTCTTGGGGTTGTGATCGAACATCACTTTGGTCAGCAGGCCATTGATATTCATCACCGCGACCTGGCCGGAGACCTGCACCCGGTTGTCAATGATCTTCACGTCCTCCCCCGGCTTCAACTGACCCGCCTGCATGCGGCGCTGGGCATCGGCCATGTATTCCTGAAAGCACTGTTGGGAGTCGGCGGGAGTAGCGATGTAGATTTCGCGATCCGGGTACACGCCGCCTTTGCTGCGGGCGATTTCCTTCGGATAAGCCGCTTCCAGCAGCAGCCGATTGAGCCGGATGCGCGTCCAGCTTTGCGGATTCTCTTTAATGAAGTCGGTCAGATACTCCGACAGCGCAAGGTGCTTGAACCGCTCGGGCTCGTAAAGCGGCCCGGTCTTCGAAAGCTCCGCCAGCTCGGACGCGAGTTTTTCCTGCCTGCGGCGGAGGCTTTCGGAAGTGCTGCCGTCGGCAATCTCCTGATCCACGGCATCCTTCTCCCGTTTCTTGGCGTCGTAGCGCTGCTTGATCTTGAGCTCGCGCTCGAGCAGCCCGTTCAGGTCTTTGGCCAGATTGCGGCGCAAAGCGGCCTGGTTGGCGGGATTGGCGAGCAGCTGTCGCGTGCGGTCGCTCAGGTTGTCGTGGAGGTATTTGGAGAGGGCGTTCTGCTGCGGACCGGGCCGGAGCTTCGCGGCAAGAGCCGGCACATCGGTGAAGTGCTCGTCGAGGAACCACGAGGTGTAGGTGCGGCGGCGTTTCTCTACGCGCGCGCCCAGGGCGGTGAAGAAGCGATCGAGAGGCGCCACAGCCCGGGCCAGCACGTTCGTCTCATACTCCTTGTCCTTGAAGACCATGCGGAGCAGTTCCTTAAAGAAGGGGGTATCAAGCGGATACTGCGCGCTGCGGTTGTAATGCGCGCGGATGTACATGAGGTAGGTGCCATCGGCCAGGGCGTTCTGGGTGATGATGTAAACATCGCGGCGGTCGAATTTCTGGTCCTCCTTGGGCTGGCAATGGTGCGGGGTGAAGCTCTCGCAGAAGATGATGTAGGTCGGGCAGAAACGGCCGGGGTCAGTGCCGCCGTAAAGCACGGCGTCTTTGGTCATCTCCGGGTAAAGCGGTTTGCCGTCGGCGCCCTTGAACGGCGGGGTGAACATGTCATGGCCGAACCAGTAGCCGAACCAGTGGTTGCGCTGATCGCTGGCGTACCAATGGTCGAGGACGGAATAGACGGGCATCGAGAGGAATATCCCCAGCGTCACGAGCAGCGGACCCCGCTGGCGATAGACGAGGAGCGCCAGCACGAACGCCAGCGTAATGGCCACGAGCAGGAGGTTGGCGAACACGGGCAGGCCGTATTGATTTGGGGCAAAGGCCTTGGCGATCCAGTGCGGCAGCTCCGTCAGTTTGACGACGCCGGCGGGGCCGAAGTAGTGTTTACCGGTCGAATCCCAGAGGCAGAAGAGGGCCAGCACCACGCCCACTCCGCCCCCGGCCAGGCCCCAAAGCCGGAACTTCTGGTAATGGGTGGCCATGAACGCGGCGGTCAGCGCCAGACCGTAACCAATCAAGCACGCCACAATCGTATGTGAGGAGCACAGGAAGACCTTGATGAGGTCGGCCGAGGCCTTGTCGGGGGTTGGGTTGAGCAGCATCATCAACAACGCCCCCAGGCAGATATACATGCCGGTGAGGGCGATGATCCACGCGCGCTCGCGCTTCTGCATCTTGAAGAAGAACAGGAATGGCACCAGGCCGATGAACATGTACACCCAGGTGAACTCATCGGCGACGCCCTCCACCAGCATGCCCAACTGGCTGACGAACCGGCCCGGCTCGGCGATCAGGTTCGTCGGGTTGGGTTGTTCATACTGGCCGCGGCTGATCGCGTGGAAGAACCCCTCGACGGTGCGCGGGTAGCCCCACTGCATCGGCGGATTCGTCATGCCCGACAGCGCCATATACAGATAGAACGAGACCCCCACCATCCAGAGCCCGGCCATGATTAACACAGGCTTCCAGCAGGTGCCCAGGCCCTTGGTCCGGACGGCCAGCCAGATGCTGACGACCAGCGAGCCAATGCCGATGGCGTTGAAGAGGAACAGCAGGCCGGGCTTGGCCCCGATGTTGTGGAACATGTGGTCCCCGGTGAACACCAGCAGCAGGCAGTCAGCGAGGTAAACGATGAAGTTGCCCAGGAACGCATCCCGGCCCAGCCGGGGGTTGCCGGCGGCAATGGCGATCTCGATGCCCAGTGCGGCGACAATCAGGCTTTGGTGCAAGGTGATGCAAAGCCCGAACAAGAAGGCGGCCCAGTAGGCGTAGCGCAACTGGTGGGGCGCGTAAATCCACCGCAGCAGGCAGACCAACACCGCCAGGTACCACGGCACGCTGGTCACCGCAATGCGGTTGACGACGCACGACTCCTTCCACATGAATCCATCCAGGCCCAGGAGCAGTCCGGCCGATATCGCCGAGATCAGGCAGATGGCGCTCTCCCACCGGCCGGTCATTCCTTTGAGTTCCTCGATGCCCTCCATGAGCATGCTGCTGCCCCGCGAAACCAGCAGGGCGAGCAGGCCGCAGGCCACTGCCCCCGAGAAGGCCTGCCCCACCGACACGCGCCAGGCCATGTTGCCGATGGGCAGCAGCGTGGTCCAGAGCCAGCTATAGATTGACCAAACCGGGTAGCCGGGCGGATGCGGAATGCCGGCATAGAAAGCCCCCGTCACCAGTTCTCCGGAATCCTCCAGCGTCAACTCAGGCGCCAGGGTGATCAGATAGACCGTCCAGACCACCCCCAGGGTGATCGCCAGCGCCAGCCAGTCGATGGTCCGGAACAGCGGCGGCACCGGTCCCGGCGCGGGAGCGGGCGGGGGCTTGGGCAGCTTGCGTCCCTCGCGCTCCGCGGACTTTGGTTTCATCATAAGCAGTGTCTACTTCCACTGACACCATACCCGGCCGGATTTGTGCATAGCCAGCCGAATTTTTCGCCGTTCGCGTGCATGGACCTTTGCGGGTATTGTCTTGCTGGCCGCAGCCAGCGTGTGTTTGACTGTACCGACAGAGTTAACCCTGCTAGGCGTTACCTCGCTATGTGCTATGGCGGAATTGACGGACAACAAACTGAAGACCGAAGTCAGGGATTACTGGAATCGCGCCTCCTGCGATACCTGGCATACCCAGGCGGGGAAATTCACCCGGGAGTATTTCGAGCAGATCGAGCAATGGCGTTACCGGGACCAGCCTTTTATCCACTCCTTCGCGCAGTTCACCCGCTACCACGGCAAGCGCGTGCTCGAAGTCGGGTTTGGGGCGGGGACGGACTTCATTCAGTGGCTGCGGGCCGGGGCGGCGGCCTCGGGCGTGGACCTGACGGAAGAAGCATTGGCTAACCTGACGCATCGCATCCAGGTCTATGGGCTGCCGGAACCGGCCTGCATAAAGGTCTCCGACGCGGAGAATCTGCCGTTCGAGTCGGGCAGTTTCGATTTGGGATACTCTTGGGGCGTGCTGCATCACACGCCGGACACCGAGAAGGCCGTGCGCGAGCTGGTGCGGGTGGTGCGGCCTGGCGGCGAGGTCAAAATCATGCTCTACAACCGGCGTTCGCTCTGCACGTTTCATCACTGGGTGAAGTACGCCCTGTTCCAGGGCCGTCCGTGGATGAGCTTCCGCCAGGTGCTGTGGCATCACATGGAGAGCGTCGGCACCAAGGGCTATACGCGCAGGGAGCTGCGACAAATGCTGGCGCCGCTCGGATTGACGGACATCGGCATCGAGACGTTTGTGACCTCCTACGATTACCTGCCGTGGACACGCTTTCCGTTCTCGCTCTTCAACTGGGCGCTGCGGGTGCTTATTGCGCTAAGCGGCAACCGGCTGGGGTTCTGGCACGGCATTACGGCCAGAAAGACCTGATCCAGGCCGCGCGGCAGAATCATCCGCGGGTCACGCGGGCGCCACCTGCAAGCTGCCGCGGCCGGCGTCACAGGGGAGGGCGATCTGCAAGGTGCCGGACAGGGCCGGATGCGCGGTGACGGGGCGGCCGTTCCATCGCGCGCGGTAGGCGCGGCCGGGCTGGAGGGTGACGAGCACGGTGGCTTCGCCGCCCGGACGGGGGCGTAATTCGAGCTCGGCGTTCAGCGCGGAGTTGTCCGCCTCGAAATCGCAGCGGTGAATCCAGGTGTCGAACCCCGTCGTAAGGCGGCCCGGGCGATAGTAAGCCGCAAACCACGCCAGCACGGGCGAAGAGAGCGCGCCGAACTGATGCCAGCCGGCGCCCCGGCCGGATTCGATCAGGAAATGCTCGAAGCAATGGTAGGATGTGTCCACCTCGGCTCGCCACAGGTCGAGCGCGGTTTGCGCGATCTGGAAGGCGAAGCCGGCCTGGCCGAGATCGAGCATGGTCTTCCAGAGGAACCATTGGTGGGGCATCCAGACCGCGCCGTTCCAATAGCCGTCATGCCGATAGTAGGGCGCACTCTGATCCACGGTGGAGAGGCCAATGGGCGTCCAGAGCCGCCGGGGCGACTGCAGGTGGCCCAGCAAGGTTCGCTCCTGGGCAGGCGTGCAGATGCCGGCCAGCAGCGGCATGACGCCGTCCTGGCCGAGGTTGTAATTGGCGCCGCTCTCATGGCGGAGAATGCCGCTGGCTTGTCCCTGCGCGTCATGCAGCACGTAGCTGAAGTAGCCGGCATCCGGGTCCCAGGAATGGGTCTGCAATGCGTCGCTCCAGAGCTTGATGTCTTCATCATAGCCCGCCACGTCCTGAACCACGCCCAGCACGCGCGCCATTTGCGCCAGTATGCGCGCCGTGCGGATGAGGTGAGAGTTGATGATGGCGGTGGCGGTACGCGGCGCGAGCTTCTCTTTGTGCATGAAGACCTGCGGCGGGTAATCGTCCCAGCCGGTGTTGTAGAAATAACTCCAGGTCTTGAGCAGGCCGGATTTGAAGGCGCGGGTGTTGGAGCTGCCGAGCCGGCCGGCCAGGAACAGGTGGTATTGCCGGAGCCGGGGGTAGAAGTAATCGAGCAGGGCGCGGGATTGCGTCAGGTTCCAGAGTTCGAGGCAGAGGTAATGCTGCACCGGCAAAGGGGTGCCGTGATGAATGAACGCGGTTTCCGGATCGCCGGGTTTGGTGGTGTAGGCGTTGAGGCAATCAATGGCGCGGTTGACGTCCAGTTGCGCCAGGCCGATGCCGGTGAAGCCGGAGTCCCAGGTGTAAAGGCTGTCCCACCACTTGCCGGGCGAGTAGTGCCGCAGGTAACGCCGTTTGCCATAAACGGGGAAGACGATGTTGGTGAGCACCACCGCCGCCATGCGCTTCTGGCTGAAGCGGCAGGGCTCGCCCGCGGGCACGCTCGCCAGCGCCGCCGCGCCCTCCTGCCGCGCGCGATAGCTCCGCTCCAGCTCGGAGGGGTCCCGCGCGATCTGTTTAAGATCCTCCGCGACCTCCTCCGCGGTTCCGGCGGACACGATGCCGTAAACGGTTTTGGCGCTTTCGGGCGCCAGGGCGATTGGCCGCAGGAAAACGTTGGTGAAATGGCCCTGGCCGTCGCCGCGCAGGACGGTGCTCACGTGGTCGTGCACGTTGCGCCGGAAGTAGCGGTCCAGCTCGCTGTTGAGGATTTCGCGCACCTGAAACACGCCGGGCGACCACGCCAGGCCGTAGTGCGCCGGCGCGTCGGCATACTTGAGCAGACGGCTATGCTCCAGCGGTCCGGGCAGGATCCGCGGGGCCCAATTGAATTGCGCCGGCTGAAACTGAACCGCGCCGGCCGATGCCGCTTCCACAATGGCAAAACCATCCAACTGAATGCCGGCGCCCTTGCGCACGCCGAAGGCCAGATCGTGAGCGCCCGCCTTTGCAGCGCCCAGCGGGAGCGTCGCCAGGCTGAAGTCCTTTCCCGGCGGCAACGTCAGCTCGCCGTGCCCCAAACCGCCGGCTTCCAACAGCGTGGGCTGGTTCGAGGTGTTGCGATAGCGCAGCAATAGCCGCCCATCCTTGAGGGCTTTGCGCAGCCGCACCCGGAAGCGCACACGGTCACCGGCGCCCTTGCCGAACCCGGCGCCGATGCCGCCGCCGCTGACAAAGCCGTGGTCGCGCACTTCCGCGCGGCGATAGCCGTCCGGGACCAGGCTGTCGTTGGCGCGCGGTTGGGCGAACTTCAACTCCGCATAATCGAGGGCGTTCACCCACACCGCGCCGGCTGGCAATTGCACGGCTGTCTTCTGTGCGGGCTCGGTCGTGTAGGGCCGCACATAAGGGTAGTTGAACGAGGCCATGAAATGCAGCACCAGGTTCTGGTGGGCCGGCGTGCGGTTCACCAACTCGGCCCGCACCAGCCGCGCGCGATCCGAGAGCGCGGAGAACGACACATCGCAATAGACGCGGTCTTTCCACTCCAGCTCGCAGCGGTAGGAGAAGAAGGAAAGGTCCGGAGCCGCTTCCCACGGGTGAAAGCCGCTCTCCCAGTTCACGTTCGGCACCATGACTTCGCGCCGGTAGCGGCCCGGGAAGACGCTCAAGTCGAACCGCAGGCCGCGCTCCAGGTCGGCGATGTGCGAGAGCCCGTTGTAGATCTTGGTGTACGGGCCCCAGGGCGGCAGGCGGAGATCGTGGGAGTCGGCGAGGGCGGCGAGGTCGCCGACGGGATCGGCCTTGGCGGCATCGGCGGCGAAGGCAGGCCAATTTGACTTGAGCAGGCAGGCGGTGCCCCCGGCGGCCAGCGCGGTGCGGGCGAGAAAGGATCGGCGGGTCATGGGAAGGTCAGCTACCGTAGCGCAGACTTGCAGTCTGCCGTATCGCCGATTTGTAATCGGCGGAGCGCCCAACGCTCCAGCGCACATCAGTTCGACGGTAGTCCTGCGGGTTGAAAACCTGCAATACAGCAGACTGCAAGTCTGCACTACGTGACACGGCGGCGCGGAGGACGCGCCGTGGCGTTGATCGTCTTGTGTTCATGGATCGGGCTGAGGCGGAGGCGGAGGTTTTTGGGTGGCCCAGCTTCTGTACCAGGGCATTTCGATGAAGCGGCGGTTGCGGAAGTGGCGGAGGGGGCCGACGGCGTAGAGTTCGCAGACGGGCGGGGCGGCGGGCGCGGTCAGCGCGAGCGTTGCCAGGAGCGGGAAGAGGGAGCAAGTTGCGCGGTTCACAGACTGTTCGGCGAGGGTGAGGTCAATGGGGGTCGCACAGACGCAGCTTGGGGCCGGGGCCCCGTTGGGGCAAGGGGAATGTCGAGGCAGGGCGGGTGAAGATGGGTGCTGCGGGCTGGAGGCTGGAGGAGAGAGCTGAAGAGTGAGCGAATCCGCGGTAGCTCCACCTTACCCGAGAACCTGCAACAGGTTCACGCGACGCTGCAACGGAGGACGGGGATGCCGGCCCTCCCGATCAGGTTGTGGGGATCGGCTGGAACCGCGGCGTCGCGTTCAGGGCAGGGAGATTTCCAGACGGTAGAACTTCGCGGTTTGGGTCGCGTTGGTGTCGGTCACGGTGCAGGCAAAGCCGGAGGTGGAATACTCCGCGGTTGTGAGCGGCAGGAACAGCCCGCTGTTCAGGTCGGTGCAATATCGCACCGTATATAACCGCGTCGGCAGCCAAGGACTGAAGACCAGGCTCTGCGAGGCCCCCTGGTGCGCACCCAGCGCGAAATGGAACTGGCTGCCGGGATCCACCGGGGATGCGCCGGACAAATACTCCAGCCGGTTGTTCTGACCGTCGCCGTCCGGATCGGCCGTACCCAGGCCGAGCGGATTGTTCTCGCCGAACAGGTTCACCTGCCAGTCGTCCGGCAGGCCGTCGCCGGCGTACAGGCCGAAGTCATCCGAGTTCACGTTGACCACGGCCAGGCTCACATAGTTGGACACGCCGAGGTACTGGCCGCCCGCCAGCGCGGCCGTCGTCTGATAGACGGTGCCCGCGGTGACCAGGCCGTTGGGGAACACGCTGGTGAGCACGCTGCTGTAAGTCCGCCAGACCACGCTCGTGCTGTTCAGCCCGAGGTAGGACGCATCGTCCAGCACGGCCATGGCGCTGAGCTGGCTGGCGCCGCCTTCGTTCACCACGAAGGGGGAAGCGCTCAATTGCAATCCGGTCACTTCGTACAGTTGCCCGGCAAAGCCGGGTTTCAAGATGGCCGAGGGCGTGGTGGCCGCGGCGGGGGTGACCCAGCCGTCAATGCTGGTCTGCATCGAGCAGCCGGGACCCGTAACCCGCCCGCCCCCGCCGGTCAACGCCTCGGTGGTCATCTGGTAGGCGCTGCTGACGCGCGTCTGGGCCAGGGCCGACGCCGCGGCCAGGCCCAGCGCGCCGCAAGCGATCAGGAATCGGGCGTTCATGGCTTTTGGTAGAGGTAGAGGACGGGGCTCGGAGCCCATTTGAAGGCATACTGGGTAGAGGGTGCACCCCCTGTCGAGCCGAACACGAGCGCCTGGGTGCCAGTCCAGATCGTTCCCGGCACCGCGTACATGACGAAGGTTGGGCAAGCCGGGATGGTCAGCCAGCTATCCGTGGCAGGATTGTAGCGGGCGCTGTCGTAGGTGTGGGTAGGTCCGAGCAGCACTGGGCCGACCACGATTTCCGTGCCGGTCCATACCGTGTCGGGCGCTATCGCAGGGGAGATGTAGGAGCTTAGGGGGCTCTGGCTCATCTTGCGCCAGGTGTTCGACGTAGGATTGTAAAGATAGCCGCCCCTTTCCATCGGCGTGCCAAAGTTGAGAACCGCCAGCTCGCTGCCAGTCCAGTTCGTCCTGGTATGCATGCCCATGGAGAATGCAGGGGCGCCGTTGGTGGTGACTGGCTGCCAGGAGTCGCTGGCCGGGTAATAACGGCCGCCGCCCCAAAGCATGTCTGGACCGTTGGTCAGAACGACCAGCGTGTTCCCGCACCAGGCGATTTGCGACATGGATGATAGCGGAGGCTGGCCATTGGTGTTGACGCCCGGCCAGGAATCGGTGCCCGGGTTGTAACGGGCCAGCCGCATCATATTGTCTCTCAAGATCAGCTCGGTGCCCGTCCAATAGACTTGGACACCCATTCCGCCGATGAAGGGCGCCCCGTTGGTATTGAGGGACACCCAGGTGTCGGTGGCGGGGTGGTAGCGCTTGGCCGAGGGGCCGGACATGCTCATCACGACCAGTTCCGTCCCCGTCCAGAAGACCACTGAGTCCATGGGGCTGAACTGGGGCGCACCGACGGTGTTCACGCTTCTCCACTCATCCGTTGCAGGATTGTAGCGGCCGGCCCAGAGGGTGGGCATTGGGTTGCCAGCGAGGATCATCAGCTCGGACCCGATCCACACGGGGGTGAAGTCTGTGATGTTAGGCAGGCCATTGGTAGGGATGTCATGCCAGGTGTTGTTGGCCGGGTTAAATCGTACTCCCAGCGGCCCCATGGTGGCCGCGGACTCACGGAACACGTAGGCTTCACTCCCGGTCCAGATCGGGGCTTTCGCTGAAGAGGTCGTGGGGAACGTCGCGCTGGTGTTAGCCGCCACCGTTTCCCATTCCTCGGCCAGGAGCCGCAGGCCGGGGAGCTTTACGTAGCCGGCGGCCAGGAAGTTGCTGGCGTTGGCGTCGGACGAGAACACGGTGCTGCCGCTCGAAGGGCTGCCCAGCCCGGCTTTCACGTCGTTGGCCAGCTTGGCTACGGTGATGGTGCCATCGGGCACGTTGCCGGCCATCATCGCGTAGCCCACCGCCGCCAGCCGCTGGTCGGGCGTGAACTGCTGGAAGCCGGTGGCGCCGTCGTTGAACCAGACCCGCAGGCGCAGGTCCGCGTTGGTGAAGAGGGTGGGCGGCAGCGCGATCATGTTGGGCAGGGTGGAGTTGCCGAGCTGGACCGAGTAGAGGCCCTTGGACACGGCGAGCGAGACGGCGCTGACGGGCTGGCCGCCGCCGCTGCCGGTGCCGTCGTTGCTCCAGTAGGTGACGGTGCCGGCGCTGTTGACGAAGGCAAACTTGAACTGGCCGGTGCCATCGAAGTTCACGTTGCCGACGGTGATGCGGCCCTGAAAGTTCAGGAGCTGCGGGACTTGCGCCCACGCCGCCGCCGACACAAGGCAGGCAGCCGTGAGGCCGAAACACAAACGCAGGAGAATAGGAGTTCTTTTCATAGTAGTATCAATGGATTCCCTGGAAGGGGTGAGTCTGAGGGCCACGCTGCTGACTCTGGGAGGTACAGAGAGAAGACTCTGCTCAATCGCCGCCTGTTCTCGTCCATCATTGCCAGCAGCCCAAACCAGCCATTATTCGGGTGGCGGCCCGACCACCCGAGTGACCTCCGCGAACGTCAGTGCTCGCGGAACCTTTTCCGGCGCGAACAACAACACCGACCTGCTAAAAGACAACCAACCTTAACCTTAGGCCCGAATCATTAAGGAATGGCCGCCGAGGCGTCAAGGAGCAAGTTGAGAGATTCGGGCCGCACGTCGCCAAGCTGACAGGGATGTTGGCCCACATGCCGACGAGGCGTGGGGTGGGTCAGGAGTTCTGAGACTGCAGGCTGGAGGCTGGAGGAGAAGTCTGAACAGTGAGCAAATCCACCGTGGGTTCGCCGTTTGGTGCCACCCGCCCCCCAACTTGCGTCCCAGCAGCGCCAGCACGCGGTTGATCTTGACGTAGAACTCTTGCCCGCGCAGCCGGCGCCGATTTCGCCCCGGCCGCTTTTGCGTCCACTCCTGCCGGGCCGTCCGGTGCCACGCCTGCCGCTGTTCCTCCGTCAATCGCCCCCACCCGGGCGACACCTGCCCCATGCGCCCCCGCTCCAGTTCCTGACCGAGCGCGCTCCGCCGCCTGTGCCCCTTGCGCGGGCCGCTCTGCTGACGTGTTTTGTCTCATCACAACCTTAAGCGCCCCGATCCTACCACCCCTCCGCCCCGCCGTGCACCCCGCGCCTCACCTCACTGCTCCGGCTTCGGCGCAGCCGGTGGCGGCTGGCTGGCCCAGCTTTTGTACCAGGGCATTTCGATGAAGCGGCGGTTGAGGATGTGGCGCACGGGTCCGATGCCATACACCTCGCGCTGCAGCTTCTCCTCGGCGGCCCAGAATTCATCGGCGCGCGCGAGCCGCTCCGGCGTCCAACTGTCTCCCGTGCCGATTGCCTGGTTGGCGGCGAACATGTCTGCCTTGAGTTCCCACTGGCGGCGGCGCTAGCTTGTGGAGGCACCGGGCAGGGCGGTGAGGGTCTTGCGCGCGGTCGCGGCATCCACTGAATACGGCGCGCCCCACGCCGCCAGCCAATCGGCCCACTGGCGGGCCAAGGGGTCATCGGCAGCGAAATAGCGTCCGGCGTAAGCGAGCAGCACGTCTCGCGGGGTATTCTGCTTTGCGGTGAACAGCGCCCCCAGCAGCGCTTTGTTTACGTCGTCGTAGATGCCTTCGGAGTAGGCCATGACGCCGGTCACAGACTGTGAGCTCAACTTCCGCACTGTGTCCGCCAGCCTCCTGGGGGCCGCCACCGGGCCGGTTTTGGCATAAATGTCGCGCGGCGCCGAGCGGTCCGGGTAGCCGATGTGAACAAAGGCATGCTTCCGGCAGCCCATGGGCAGCGGCACGTCGGCTACGCCGGTCTGGTCATACGGGATGTGGAGTGCCATTGAGGCGGCCAACCCGGGGGCGTGCTCGTCCATCCATTGGGCGAAGAGCTTGTGCTCCTCAGCCGTCCACCACCAGCCGATGAAGTGGAGTTCCACCTTCGGGTGGTGGCTGCGGGCGATCTGGTGGATGTCCAGCGTCAACTGGGCAAAGGTCAGAATCCAGGGTTTGCACTGATCGCAGGCGCAGCCGCCGTAGTCGTAGGGCGCGGAGTTGATCGCGGTGAGGTTCACGCCCGCCTTGGCCAGGTCGGCGAAGAGATTGGTGTAGTTATTGAGGATGGCCTCGCGCGCGCCAGGCTGATGCGGGCAGATGAGCTGGCCCTGGATGCGAGGTCCCCGCCTGGCCAGCCACTCCGGCTTGAGCTGGTCGCGGTAAACGTGGTTGGGGGTGACGACCAGGTCTGTCGCCAGCCCCAGCGACTGCGCGGTGCGGAAGTGGACGCGTTTGAGGTCCCATAGCGCATGGCCGAGGCTGTATTGCGGGTCGCCCGCGAACGGATCCACGCAGTCAATCGCGTCGAACCAATCGGCATAGCGGTTGAAGCCCCAGTGTTTGGCTTCGCTGAGGACCTGGCGCATCTCGTTGACGCCGGCGACCTCATACCAGTTGCCGAAATGCCCGACGGCGTAGAGTTCGCAGAAAGGCGCTTCGGCGGCACGGATGGCGGGCCCGCCAGGCCCGAGCATGGCTAGAACCAACAGGAAGAGATAATGGGGCCGCATCATGGGACGCTTTCCGGCAGTGAATTCAAGCGAGCCTGCACGGCCCCAGCGTGGTGGTATCCGGATTCGCAGGCAAGGCGAATGTCGCGCGCTGAGCCGGCCGGCGCCAACGGACAAAAGCCGGTTTGAAAAACCACTTCGCAGCGATTACGTTCCACCCGAGACCATATGCTTGAGGACCGTCACTATATGCGCCATCCGCGATTTCCGTTGTCGTGGTCGGCGACGGTGGTGCTGTTGGTGGTGAACGTGGTTGCGTTCGTGGTGCAGAACGCCCTCGAGCGCTGGTCCGCCTTCCCGCTTCACAGCTACCTCGCACTGAGCGTGGAAGGGCTGCGGCACGGTTTTGTCTGGCAGTTGCTGACCTACCAGTTTCTGCACGGGGGATGGCTGCACTTGCTGCTCAACTGCTGGGCGATCTACGTCTTCGGCCGGGCCATCGAAGAGGCGCTGGGCGGGAAGAAGTTTCTGGCGCTCTATTTTTCCAGCGGCGTCATGGGCGGACTGTTCCAAACGTCGCTGGGGGTGTTGGTGGGGGGGGCGTTTGCGGCGCCGGTGGTCGGCGCTTCGGCCGGCGCGTTCGGGTTGGTGGCCGCCTTTGCCGTGCTCTATCCGGAGCGGCCCCTGATGCTGCTGTTGTTCTTCATCATCCCGGTAAGCATGCGGGCCAAGTTCCTGTTGTTGTTCAGCGCGCTGCTGGCGGTGTTCGGCATTGTCTTCCCCACGGACAACATCGCTCACGCCGCCCACCTGGGCGGCATGCTCGCCGGCATTGCGTTTGTGCGCTATGCCGCCCACTGGGACTGGCGCTGGCCGCGTCTCCGGCGGATCCAGCGCTCGCCGCTGCGCCCGGTGGTGACGGTCTCGCGGCCGAGCTCGGCTCGCTGGGGGCCGGCACGGGGCGGCGCGGATGCGGAACTGCCCCCGGAGGAGTTTCTGAGCCGGGAAGTGGATCCGATCCTGGACAAGATTTCGGCCCACGGCATCCAAAGCCTCACCGAGCGCGAGCGCCGTATCCTGGAAACGGCGCGGGAGAAAATGGCCAGACGCTAGGGCGGATGCCCCATGCTCCGCCCGAAATGCGGCAGACCGGCGCGCGGGCATCCTGCCCGCTTGGAGAACTCAAACCGTGTAAGCGGGCGGGATGCCCCCGCGCCGACTTCGCAGGTGTGAGATGTTCCGGCTGTCACGCCCAGCGCCGCGTGAGGTCACCCCGTTTCACGCTTTTAACGTTTTAACCCTTACGCCCATTGCATAGAGTGGGCGCATGATTCAACGTTACTCGCGGCCCGCGATGCGGGAAATCTGGAGCGAACAACGCAAGCTGGAGGTCTGGCTCCAAGTCGAACTGCTCGCCAGTGAAGCGTTGTCTGTCGAGGGACTGGTGCCCAGGGAAGACTTTGCCCGGATAAAGCGGCGCGCGGCCTTCAGCGTGGAGCGGTGCCGGGAACTGGAGCGGACGCTCAACCACGACGTGATCGCGTTCACGACGAACGTGGCGGAGAACATCGGCGCACCGGCCAGCCGCTGGCTGCATTTTGGGCTGACGAGCAGCGACATTGTGGACACGGCGTTTGCGGTGCAGATGACGCAGGCGGCGGACATCCTGATCGCCGACGTGAAGGGGCTGCGAAAGGCCGTGGCGGCCAAGGCGCGGAAGCACCGGTTCACGCCGATGATTGGCCGGAGCCACGGCATTCACGCCGAGCCGACGACCTTTGGGTTGAAGCTGGCGCTCATGTATGACGAGTTTGGCCGGGCCTTGCGGCGGCTGGAGGCGGCGCGGGAGACGGTGGCGGTTGGCAAGCTCTCCGGGGCGGTGGGCACGAGCGCGCATCTGTCGCCGCGAATCGAGGCCTTTGTGTGCCGGAAGCTGGGGCTGCGGCCGGCGCCGATTGCGACGCAGGTGGTGCAGCGGGATCTGCACGCGGAGTTCATCGGCGCGCTGGCGCTGGCGGGGGCGAGCGTGGAGCGTTGGGCGACGGAGTTCCGGCATCTGCAGCGCACCGAGGTGCTGGAGGTGGAGGAGTTTTTCGCGAAGGGCCAAAAGGGTTCGAGCGCCATGCCGCACAAGCGCAACCCGATCACCAGCGAGCGGCTGAGCGGCCTGGCGCGGGTGTTGCGGGGCAACGCCGTGGCCGCGCTGGAGAATGTCGCGCTGTGGCACGAGCGCGACATCAGCCACAGTTCGGTGGAGCGGATCATCTTCCCGGATTCCTGCACGCTGCTGGATTACATGCTGACGCTGCTGACGAAGCTGGTGGAGGGGCTGATTGTTTATCCGGGGAACATGCGGCGGAACCTGGAGTTGTCGCTGGGCCTGTGGAATTCGCAGACGGTGCTCCTGGCGCTGATCCGGAAGGGGCTGACGCGGGAGCAGGCGTACGAGCTGGTGCAGCGGAACGCGATGCGGACCTGGCAGGCCAAGCACGCGGGCCGCGCGGACGCGGATTTCCTCGCGCAGCTCAAGGCCGACGCCGAGGTCGCGCGGCACTTCAGCCGGGGCGAGTTGGAGGCGCTGTGCTCGCTGGAGTTTCACTTCCGGGAAGTGAAGCGCCGTTTCCGGAAGCTGGGGCTTTGAGATGAGCGGCTGGAACGTGATGCGGCGCGGTCTTGGCCTAGTGATCTGCCTCGCCCCACTGACGCCGGGCGTGGCGGAGACGTGGCCGAGCGCGTTGAGCCGGATGCCGCTCGGAACGAACGTCGCGCAGTTGAACCGCACCAACTGCGTTGGCCTCATGCTGCGCGCCCTCCAGTCGAACGATGTCGTGAAGGCCCTGATCTTCATGCCCGGGGCGACCGACGAGTTCTACTTCTTCCGCCGCGCCCGGGCGGATTTGCCCGGGGGGCCGGCCTCGCTGCTCACGGCGGTCGGCGCGCTGACCAACCAAACGCTCATCCAGGCGACGTTTCGCGCGCCGCTGCTGCTGCTGCACACCACGGAGGACCTGCTGGAACCCGCGATCACCATCAAACATGCGCGCACGGCGCGGCAGCTCCAGCAGGGCCGGTTTGTCCCGCATGGCGTCTATGACGACCGCGACTGGAATCACTTGCAGCCCATCCTGAAGTCATCGCTGGGCACGGACATGCGGCCCGTGCTGCATTCCTACGATTCGTGGCATTTCTACCGGCACAGCTTCGCGGCGTGGAATTTGACCGGCTGGGAGGCGCTGGAAGCCACGGCCCTGGCCGGTCAAACCAGTTTCACCGTCCGCCGCAAACGGGTGGTGTTCGAGTTGGACAAGCGCCCGCGCCTCGCGCCCAAGGTGGACTCGTTCCCGCGTTAAGCTCGCGGGTGGAGTTGGAGAGCGGCGGGGATTCCGCTAAAGTAGGAGCGGCGTCGAACGCCCTCCTCCAGTCGGTGCTATAAACATGGCGCTCCTCCGGAGCTTTCCCTCCGCCGCCACTATTCCACCGAGAACAGCGAAGAACCGAGCGGGGCAATCCGGCCTGCGCCAGCGGGCAACGCAGCCAAGGCGGCGGAAGAGGGGGGCCACGACGAAGGGCGTTTTGGGCAGGTTCCTCGACACCCCAGTCCGGTCGGCCGGGACCGGACCTTCTGGATGCTCCCGCACCGACTCCCGGAGGTTGCCCAAGCTTGTGGAAACCGCCGGCCGCATCCGGGCGTCTTGCTTCAGAGGAACATGAAACCTGTATTCTGGAAAACCTCGGTCGTTGGCGCCCTGGCGCTCTTAACGGCAAACACCTGTCCCAACACTACTTGCGCTGCAGACGCGCCGAAGCTCCCCGCCAAACCCAATGTGCTGTTCATCGCCGTTGACGACCTGAACCACTGGGTGGGCTATCTGGGCCGCAACCCGCAGACGAAGACCCCGAACATAGACAAACTCGCCGCGCGGGGAGTCTGGTTCACGCGCAGCTATTGCGCCGCGCCGGTCTGCAATCCCTCCCGCGCCGCGCTGATGTCCGGCCTGCGGCCGTACACCAGCGGCGTCTATGAGAACAACAACGACTGGCGCACCGTGGTCCCGAAGGACCTCCCGCTCACTTCGACCTTCCGCAAGGCCGGCTACTTTGTCTGTGGCGCCGGCAAGATTTATCATGAGTCCTACGCCCGCCCCGCCGAGTGGGACGATTATCTCCCGAGCGCAGGCCGCGATCCGGAACCTCAGGGAACGAACACGGGCGTGGGTGGGATCAAGTTCGCCCCGCTGGACTGCGGGGACGAGGATTTGCGCGAGTGGAAGATCGTCGGGTACGGCATTGAGCAGCTCCGGCAGAAGCGCGAGCAACCGTTGTTCCTCGCGGTCGGACTGCACAAGCCGCATATGCCGTGGAACGTGCCGCGCAAGTACTACGACATGCATCCGCTCAAGGACATCCAGTTGCCGCCGCACCGCGAGGACGACCTCCAGGACCTGCCCCCCGCCGGGGTGCGCATGGCCCGGCCCGAGGGCGACCACGCCCGCATGCTGGCGTCCGGGCGCTGGAAGGAAGCGGTGCAGGGCTACCTGGCCGCCATATCATATTGCGACGCGATGGTAGGCCGGCTCCTGGACGCGTTCGACAAGTCGCCCTACCGGGACAACACGCTCATCTGCTTCTGGGGCGACCACGGCTGGCACCTGGGCGAGAAACAACACTGGCGCAAGTTCGCGCTGTGGGAGGAAGCCACCCGCGCACCGTTGATCTGGGTCGTGCCCGGCCTGACCCGGGCCAACGGGCGCTGCGATCGCACTGTGGATTTTATGAGCATCTACCCGACGCTGACCGACCTGTGCGGCATCCCGACGCCCGCCCACGTCGGGGGGCGGAGCCTCCGTCCCTTGCTGGCCGATCCACAGGCGCCCTGGGACCAGCCCGCCATCACCACGCACAAGTATATGAACCACGCGGTGCGCACCGAGGGCTACCGTTACATCCGCTACGCCAACGGCGGCGAGGAGTTCTACGACGAACGCAAGGACCCCTACGAGTGGACCAACCTGGCCGGCGAACCGGAGGCCAGCGACAGGCTGGCCGAGTTGGGCAAGGCGATGCCCAGGCAGAACCAGCCCGACATCGGCGGCGCGCGGAACGCGGGGGCCGAGAAAGGGGCGCCCGTCAAACTGCGGAAGAAGGCGCGCAAGTAAGAGCATCACTCATCTGAGTGATTCCCCCGGCGGGCCGGGTTATGGCAGATTCCCGTCCCGTTGCCGCGGAGAAGCTCCGCTGGCAACGGCGTAGCAGACGGGTATGCACAACCATCAGATTCTCCGACTCGCCGCGGCGCTGCTGGCGGCCGTACCCGCGACCCCGCCCGCAAGGATCCGCTCGCTCGCCTGCAGGCCGAATTCGAACGACAGGTGAAGCTCACCCAATACCGCGTCCCCGACTACGTTGACAAGCCGGTCGAAGGGGCCAGCCCCGGCCAGAAGAAAGGCGGCAAGAAGAAGAGGAAACAGGCCTGAGCCACGGTCACCCAAGCTCTCCGGGGCTCTGGCACGAGCGCTCAATTGTATTAGCATCGTTCATGGTTTTGGAGGGGGGGGGAGCTGGAGGGCGGCGGGGAATCCGCTAAAGTCCGCATTTACGCCCCAAATTGCGCTTGGCGCATAACACACTCCGGTTGCGCGACTTACATCAGATTTCGGGCAAAATGACGCCTGGCGCAACCGTTTTGCTGTAAGTGACTGTAACACAGCAGTTTGCGCGAACTGCCCTCCAAGGTGTCAAGGTTGTATCCACGGTGTGGACAGGGTGAGGATACGGTGAGGATACGGTGAAACTCCGGCGGGATCGGGGTAGTTTTGGCAGCGCGTATGCAGGAAGCTGCCGGAGGAGCGCGGGCATTTTGTCCGCTTTGCGGATTGCGGGCCAGACAAGCGGGCACGATGCCCGCGCGCCTGCATGCATGCGCGCTGCCGCGGAGGGGCGCAGGCGGCAGCGGACGGTTGAAACGCCGGGCGGGTACTGAGAGACTGGGGGAGCAGATTGTCATGCACATACCGGATGGGTTCATTGATGGGAAGACCGCCGTTGCCACGATCGCACTGTCGGCGGCGGGGGTGGGAATCGCGCTGCGCCAGGTGCGGCGGCGGCTTCCGGCGCGGCGGGTGCCGTTGCTGGGGCTGGCGGCGGCGTTCCTGTTTGCGGCGCAGATGGTGAATTTTCCGGTGGCGGCAGGGACCTCCGGGCACCTGGTGGGCGGGGTGCTGGCGGCGGCGTTGCTCGGTCCGGGCGCCGCGATCACCGTGCTGACGACCGTGCTGATTGTGCAGTGTTTCCTGTTCGCCGATGGGGGCGTGCTGGCGCTGGGGGCAAACATCTTCAACATGGCCATTGTCGGCGTGGCGGGCGGCTACGGGATTTATTGGCTGGTGTGCCGCTGGCTGGCGGGCACGCGCGGACAGGTGGCCGCGGTGGCGTTCGCGGGTTGGTGTTCGACGGTGCTGGCGTCGGTCAGTTGCGCGGGGCAGTTGGCGTGGTCGGGCACGGTCCCCTGGGCGGCGGCGTTTACCGCGATGACCAGCGTGCACATGGTGATAGGGATCGGCGAGGGCCTGATCAGCGCGCTGGTGCTGCTGGCGATCCAGCGCGTGCGGCCGGACTTGACCGATGATCGCAGCGGGGCCGAACCGCAGCGGTCGTGGGGCGAGCTGGGGTTCTACGGCTTGCTGGCGACGCTGGGGGTGGCGGTGTTCGTGGCGCCGTTCGCATGTCCCTGGCCGGATGGGTTGGAGGCGGCCGCCGCGAAGCTGGGTATCGAGCACAAGGCGGTTGCCCCGCTGGTGTCGGCACCGGCGGCGGATTACCAGTTGCCGGGAGTGCAATGGGCGGCGGGCGCGACGGCGCTGGCCGGCGTGGTTGGGGCAGCGGTGGTATTCGTGCTGGCCCTGCTGCTGGCCCGGTCGCTGGTGCGGGACCAGGAAGGAAGGGCGCCTGTCGCCAAGCCATGATTGGCAACTGGATTGGCCATCATCACAGCCTGCGGGACAGCGCGGTGTCGCGACTGCCGGCGGGGCTGAAGCTGGGCCTGGCGCTGGGGATGATTGTCGGCACGGTGCTGGCGCCGCCCGCGGCGTGGGGTTGGTATTCCGCCATGGCGGTGGTGCTGGCGTTGGGGGTGGCGTTGAGCCGGGTGCCGTTGCTGTTCCTGCTGAAGCGATTGGCGTGGCTGTCACCGTTCGTGCTGAGCGTGGCGCTGGTCAATGCGCTTCAGCCCGGGGCGCCAGGGAATTGGCGGATGGTGGCGGCCAAGAGCGGCATATGCCTGCTAACGGTGATCCTGGTATCGAACACGACGCCGTTCAGCGGAATCCTGCGGGTTCTCAAGACGGCGCATGTGCCGGGGCTGCTGATCACGACCATCGCGCTGATGCACCGCTACCTGTTTGTGCTGGTGGAGGAGGCGGAACGGATGCGCCGGGCGCGCGCGAGCCGGACGTTTGCGCGGGCGCGCCGCGCGCGCTGGCAGGCGTTGTCCACGGTGGTGGGGCAGCTATTCGTGCGCGCCTCGGAGCGGGCTGAACGCATTTACGACGCCATGTGCGCGCGGGGTTGGAGATGAATCCGGCGATCGAAATCAGCCATCTGAGCTACCGTTACCACGACGGCACTGAGGCGCTGCGGGGGGTGAACTTCCGGGTCGCGCCGGGCGAGTGTGTGGGGTTGCTGGGGCCGAACGGGTCGGGCAAATCCACATTGCTGTTGCACCTCAACGGCATCCTGCCGGAGAAACCCGGTTCGGACGGAGCGGTGCGCATCCTGGGCCAACCCGTCACGCCGGACAGCGTGGAGGCCATCCGCCGGCAGGTGGGGCTGGTTTTCCAGGACCCGGACGATCAACTGTTCTGCCCGAGCGTGGCGGAGGATGTGGCGTTTGGCCCGCGGCAACTGGGGTTGAGCGAGACGGAGGTGCAGGCGCGTGTGCGGGAGGCATTGGCGCAGACCGGTTTGGCGGGCTTTGGCCACCGTGCGACGCATCACCTGAGTCACGGGGAGAAGCGCCGGGCCTGCCTGGCGGGCGTGCTGGCGTGCCAGCCGAGCGTGCTGGTGCTGGACGAGCCGACCAGTGATCTGGACCCGCGCGGCCGACGCGAGTTGAAGGCGCTGCTGCGGGGGATACCGGCCACGAAACTGATCGCGACGCATGACCTGGAACTGGTCGTCGAGCTCTGCGCGCGGGCGATGGTGCTCGACCACGGGGCGGTGGTGGCGGACGGGCCGGTGACCGACCTCCTCAACAACGAAGAGCTGATGTTGGCGCACGGTTTGGAGCGGCCGCATATCCTGCGGCACAGGCATCCGCACGGCGAGGCGGGGTGAAGGGCGGCGCAGATTCGAGGCGGCCGTCGGCGGGGTGAGGTGCGCGGGGTGTTGGAGCATTGCCTCGCAACGTGTTCTGCGGCATGCTAGGTGCATGGGCAAAAGACGTGAAGCGCGTGAACGTGCCGTGCAGTTTCTGTTTCAGCACGACCTGAACCCGGTGGAGGACCTGCAGGCGGAGCTGGAGCATTTCTGGGAGTCGCAGCGGGCAGCGGCCATTGCCGGGGAGAAGGGAGCCGCGACGTGGGGCCAGCCGGTGGAACTGCCGCCGCCAACGGCCGACGAGAAGGCCATCCGCGAGTTTGCCGATCCGCTCATCCGCGGCTCCCTGGAGCACCGCGAGGAAGCGGATGGGGTAATCCGGAAACATGCGAAGAACTGGGAGCTGCACCGGATTGCGGCGGTGGACCGCAATGTGTTGCGGCTGGCGATCTACGAGATGCTGCATCGCGACGACATTCCGCCGGTGGTGAGCATCAACGAGGCCGTGGATATCGCCAAGAAGTTCTCCACGCAGGACAGCGGGAAATTCGTGAACGGCATTCTCGACAAGGTGAAGGGGGAGTTGCTGCGGCCGGCCCGGGGCATCCAATGAGCCCGATGCCTTCCAACTGGAGCCAGCATGCGGATCGCTGATTTGCATCTGCATAGTTGCTTTTCCGACGGCACCTACGGGCCGGAGGAGATGGTGGGCCATGCGCAACGCTGCGGGCTGGCGGCGATTGCGCTGACCGACCACGATTCGGTGGAAGGCTGCCCAGAGGCCGCGCGGGCGTGCGAGGCGGCGGGCATCGAGTTTATCGCGGGCATCGAACTGACGGCGGAGCAGGATGGCGATGAGCTGCATATTCTAGGCTATCACATGGACACCCGGAATGTCCGGCTGCTGACGCGGATTGCCCAATGCCAGGCCGTGCGCCAGAACCGCATTCGGGAGATGGTGGCGCGGATCAACCGATTGCAGGTGCCGCTCTCGGCCGACGCGGTGTTTGAACTGGCGAACTGCCGGGCGCCCGGAAGGCCGCATGTGGCGCGCGCGCTGGTGGCGGCGGGCCTTTGCCGGAATCTGGATGAGGCTTTTGAACGCTTTCTCAAAAAGCATCGCCCGGCGTGGGTGCCCAAGTTCAAGATGCGAGGGGAAGAGGCGATCGAGTTGATTCACCAGGCGGGAGGAGTGGCGGTGCTGGCACACCCGGGATTGAATCGCACCGACGCGGGCATCCCGGCGCTGGTTCAGGCTGGGTTGGACGGCATCGAGTGTTTCCACACAAAGCATTCGACGGCGACCGCGGAGATTTACCTGGAGCTGGCCGAGCGGTTTCGTTTGCTGGTAACCGGCGGTTCGGATTGCCATGGCCTGAGCAAAGGCAAGCCGCTGATTGGCACGGTGAAGGTGCCTTACAGGTGCGTGGAGAAGCTCCGCGCGCGAGCGGCAGAACGCCGGCGGGCCGCTGCGCCGCACCCCGCACCATGAATTTCCCGGCTACAATTGCAGCAGGGGCTGACCGGCCCTAAACTCTGAACCTCACAATCCATGGGACTATTCGCCAAGTTCAAAGCCGGCTTGCAGAAGACGCACAGCAAGCTGGCGCACGAGATCAAACGCATTGTAACCCGGTCGCCCCGGCTGGACGCCGCGGCGCTCGAGGAACTGGAGGCCAGCCTAATCGCCGCCGACCTGGGACTCGCCATGACCGGCCAGATTGTAAGCGCGGTCAAACAGGCTTACGAAACGCAGGGCGCGGTGGGGCTGGATGTGTTCGCGGTGGCGCAGCGCGAGGTGGAACGGAGTTTCGCCGCGAACCGGGCTGAATTGTGCAAGGCGCCGCAGGGGTTGACGGTGGTTTCGATCGTCGGCGTCAATGGCACCGGCAAGACCACCACTGCGGCCAAGCTGGCCCGCCTGACGGAGTCGCGGGGGCAAAAGGCGTTGCTGGCGGCGTGCGACACGTTCCGCGCGGCGGCCATTGAGCAGATCAAACACTGGGGACAGCGGCTGAAGGTTGAGGTCATTGCGGGGGCCTACGGCGCGGACGCGGCGTCGGTGGCCCACGACGCTGTGTCGGCGGCACAGGCGCGCCATGCGGATTACCTGTTCGTGGATACCGCCGGCCGGCTGCATACCAAGCATAACCTGATGCAAGAGTTGCAGAAGCTGCACCGGGTAATGGGAAAGCTGCTCCCGGGCGCGCCGCACGAGGTGTTGCTGGTGCTGGATGCCACGACGGGCATGAACGCGTTGAACCAGGCGCGGGAATTCAACAAGGCGGTTCCGCTGTCGGGGTTGGTCGTTACCAAGCTAGACGGCACCAGCAAGGGGGGTATGGTGGTGGCCATCCAGAAGGAATTGGGGCTGCCTATAAAGTACGTGGGGCTGGGAGAACAGGCGGATGACCTGCAACCCTTCGACGCGAAGCAATTCGCCGGGGCGTTGTTCGCGGAATGAGCGAGAGGGCGTCAGGCTCTGGTCGGGATGCGGGCTTCATGCGTGTCGCCCTGCGCCTGGCCCGCCACGGCTTTGGCACGACTTCGCCCAATCCAATGGTGGGGGCCTTGCTGGTGAACGGAGGCGAGATCATCGGAAGGGGCTGGCATCGCCGCGCGGGCGACCCGCATGCGGAGGTTGAGGCGCTCCGCGATGCGCGGGAGCGGGGCAACAGCAGCAGGGGCGCGACGCTCTATGTGACACTGGAGCCGTGTTGCACCCACGGTCGCACGCCGCCTTGCACTGATGTAATCCGTTTGGTGGGGATTCGGCGAGTGGTGGCGGGCGCCACGGACCCGAATCCGCGGCATGCCGGCCGGGCGTTCAGGATGTTGCGCCGGGCAGGAATTGCAGTCACTCACGGTGTGCTGGCCGAAGAATGCGCGCGGCTCAATGAACCGTTTAATCACTGGGTCGTCCGACGCACGCCGTTCGTGACGGTCAAGGCGGCAATGACTCTCGACGGCAAGATCGCTACGGCCGCGGGTGAATCAAAATGGATTACGGGCGAGAAGGCGCGGACTTACGGGATGAAATTGCGGTGCGGGGCGGATGCAATTCTGGTTGGGGTGAACACCATTCTGGCAGATGATCCCAGCCTGACCGTAAGAATGGCCAGACCCGGCGTTCGGACGGCGGGCGCCGTTCGGGGGCTTCGTCGCATTGTGCTGGATTCGATGGCGCGGACGCCTGCCAAGGCCCGGATCGCGAGTGATAATCTGGCGGCCTTGACGACGATCGTGGTAGGCAAATCGGCCCCTCGGAAGCGGGTCGCGGCGCTCGCGGAGCGGGTGAACGTGCTGTGTGCGCCAACGGCGGAGCAAGGGATTGACTTGCGGTGGTTGTTGCGGCGGTTGGGCGCGGAGAATGTCACCAACTTGTTGGTCGAGGGAGGTGGAGAAGTGAACGCGTCGTTCCTGTTGCAAGGACTGGCGCAGCGGGTCGCATTCTTCTATGCGCCAATGATACTGGGGGGTCGTGATTCGCGTCGGGCAGTGGCTGGCGAAGGCGCCCGGACGCTGGGGGAGAGCTTGAGTTTGAGCGATTTGAAGTGGCGGGAGCTTGGCTCGGACTGGCTCCTGAGCGCTCGAGTTGTCTCCCGCTGATTAGGATTTCCGATTACGGGTTTCGGAACTAGTATTCGGACATGTTTACTGGAATTGTGGAAGAAACAGGCTCGGTCGAGCGGATCAAACCGGCGGCCAGGTCCATCGAGTTGACCGTGCGGACCAATCGCTGCGGGCGAGGGTTGAGCGTGGGCGCGAGCCTGGCGATCAATGGTTGCTGCCTGACGGTGGTGAAGATGGCTGCGCGCGGCAAGGACAAGCTGGCGCAGTTCGACCTGTTGCGGGAAACCTGGCAGCGGACGAACTTGCAGTTCGCCCAATCCGGCTCGCTGGTGAATCTGGAACGTCCATTGCGCTCCGACGGGAACCTGGGCGGGCATTTCGTGACGGGGCACATTGACGGCGTCGGTCGGATCACGCGCTGGGAACGGCAGGGGCAGGATCATGTGCTGGACATTGCCGCTGCGCCGGAGGTAATGCGCTACATCGTGTTCAAAGGCTCGGTGGCGGTGGACGGCATCAGCCTTACGGTGGCCGGCGTGCAGAAGCGGGGCTTTCGCATCTGGATCATTCCGCATACCTATGAGGTCACCGCGCTGCGCGAGCGCAAGGTAGGGGACGCGGTCAATTTGGAAGCCGATCTGCTCGGCAAGTACGTCGAGAAGTTCCTGGCCGCCCGCGCGCGCCGCTGAAGCGGATGGCAGGGCCCGCCTGCCCGGCCCCGGCGCAAGCCGGGGCGCCATCAATACAGCCAAAGCAGATACCACTTCCGCTTCTTGGGCGACCCATCCTTTACCGGCTGCGGCTTGCTGTCCCGCTTTGCCATCGTGGCAGGCGCAATCTCGCGGACGCGCGACACGGCCACGAAATGCTCCTCACCCTTGGCGTCTTTGTAGTGGTAAATTCCCTCCTTAACCTGGGGTTTGGAGGCGGTGATGATCTCTGAGCCGTTGGTCAGTTTCATCACGTAGTGCCGCGCGCAACCAGTCAACACCAGTTGGCCGGCGAGAATGAGCCACACACCTTTTTTCATGGTACTACCTCGGATTCACGGGCTGGGATCGAACCTCTTCCATCGCTGGTGCTGCGCCTAGTCCTCCGGCTTCTCCTCCGAGCTGGCCAGGAATTCCATGTCCCCGCGTTTGGCCACATCCCGCAAGTAGGCTTGAATCGAGCTGGAGGTGCCCAGATAAAGCGGATCAAAGAGCGCGAGCAGAACCGCAGGACGCTTGCTTCTTTGTTTGAGCCAGAGGTCAATCCACTTCTTGACTTCGGCCGGGAGCGTTTCGGCATGGTGCACCGACACGATGACCAGATCCGCCGCCGCGGCGTCCTTGGCAGCAATCGCCCGCAGTTGGGTCGTCCGCAGCTCTGTCAGCAACCACATTTCCTTGGTGACCGGACAATCCCGGCCAAGGCAACGAATCAGCGTCGTGCAAAAATCTTCCGCGCGGGCGCCGGTGGCCGAATCTTCATGCACCGCTGAGACAACGAAGCGCTTTGCTTTTTGCCAGAGCGGCCACACCCGCAGTCTTGAAATTGCTGTGTCCATGCAACAGGACCTTGCTTTCGCGGGCAATCCTCTGCTTGGAATAAGGGAGCGGTCAAGGGCAATCTGCTCTGCAAGAAGCATAGGCACCAAGCCCTGCCGTGCTTTGCTTTTTTTGGAAAAGGTGCCGGTTCCGAGGCTTCTTTTCTCACCATCTTTCCCGGCGTTGCACGCGCCGGAGCGGAAACCGCCATCAGGTGCCTTGGCGGCACCGCTTCGTCACCAATCAGTTCGCTGAGGGCCCGTTTGCCAACTGCGCCTGGTTAACCTCCAGGTAGTGGGCCATTGCTTCGATGCCGCTAATCTGGGCGCTAACCCGTTTCCGCCCGAACTGTTTGGTGATCTTGTAGTGAATCAGTTGCTTGCCCAGTCCCACTATCTCAATATCCGCAGCCCCCGTCTTCCAGACCTGCCCTTTGGCCAGGGATTGCCGTTTCTGACTTCTTAGCTTCATTACCCACTATAGACGCTGGTAAACCTGATTCTGTTCATTCTGGCTGCCGGTCCCGGGTATGGGGTGAACACCCCATAGCGCCTCAGGGGCCAACATGCGATGATAGGCTGGGATTTGGTTGTGGGAGTCTTCATTCTTAGGTTTGCGCAGCCTGTGGGGCTGCGCTTTTTTTTGCGCAGGGCTCAGCAGACGGAATGACTACTTTCCGGCAGCGGCGGGCGCCCGCTGGCGTCTGGCGAGTTGGCCCTTGAGGAAGGTGTCGGGCGGGGCCTGCTGCCATGCGGTAAACCAGAAGTCGCCGAGCAATTGGCCAGCCTTGAGCAGTTGGCCCTCGAGGAACGCTTTGCCTTCCAGCCCCTTGTCCCCTTCGCCGGATAGCTTGCCGTCCCTGTCCATTTGGTAGAGGGGCTCAACCTGTTTGTGCTGTTCCAGCAAGAAGAGCATCCCGACCTGGAAGATCTCCTCGGGATTGGCGGGGCGGCCGTTGATGGCAACGGGCTGAGCGGTGCGCAAGCGGCTCTTGAGGTCCTGGACGTTCACGCCGCCAGTCTTGCGGAAATAGCCGCCGTCAATCCAACTGTGGAACCGGTGGCTCGTGGTGTAGTGGTGAGGATTGTCTCCCACCCACCCGTGATGATGAATGGTGGTGTGGAGCGGTTGGGCCCCGTCGCCGATGAGGTGGCCCATGACCCCCATTACGTAAACGATGTTTGCCTGGGCGTTGGCGATCTCCTCCGGCGTACCGGCTTCTTCAAAGGCTTTGAGGTAGGAGAAGCCGGATTTCAACTTGCCCGCGGACTCCGCGATGCCCCACGGCAGCAGCCCGACGAGGCCGCGGGTGCGGTCCTGGTTGGAACTCGCATCAGGCTCGGGGAACTTCTCCGGATGGGCAGCGCGGTGAAGGGCGAGCTGGGCGATGAAGTCGTAGCGGAACACCGGGAGCATCTCCGGCTTAAGCCCGTAATCGGCCAGTTCTTCCACGTCTATGTAGTGGTCCGGGAAGCTGTAGTGCTTGAGGGGCAAGTCGGGGGTGTTGCGCCAGCGATCCATCTCACCTGCCAGGAAGGCGATCCGCTCGGCGGCGGCAGGCTCGTGCACGAAGGCCGGGAAGTTAGTCGGCAACGCGGCCAGCGCCAGTTGGTTGATGGCGCGGTGAGCTTCGTAATCCCACGCCTGGGCGAGCCGGCCCCCGGGTTGAAAGAGCGCAAGGAGAGTTAGCACCGCGGCGGCTAATCGTTTCATGGGCAGTATTTGGTTGCGGCCTCAGTGTAGGGCCGGGCGATGAAAAGGCAAATGGCTTTCGGGCCATCGGCTCCCGCCAGCCGTTTCTGCATAGTCTCCAGCAAATGACCACCCTCGCCACTCAGCGTCCGCTTCTTCCGGCCCACGATTTAGTTGCCAAATTGCGCCCGGCTGGCAACTCTAGCGCGGCGGCCACAACTCGCGCGCGCCATGAGGTTCGCGCCGGCCTGCCGACCGATAACACGAACGCATTCATGAAAGGCATACCAATTCTACACGTCGAAGGCGACTGCATCGCGCGCGCCTGGGAGAACTCCCTGGTTGAACTCCACCGGCACGGCTGCAACCTCAAGACCGAATACGACAAGCCCGAAGACCCTCCCAGCAAGGACGCCACGATGATCATTGTGATCACCGACCCGCTGGCCGAGCCGATGATCCACAAGGATTTCCCCGGCGGACCGGCGGAGCTGCAGGAATATGTCATGGAGGTTTGCGAAGGCATCAAGGACCACCTGGTCCGCAATCCCGAGGACCCGAAAGACACGCGCTGGGAATACACCTACCATCAGCGCCTGTTCAAATACCAGGTGCCCGCTCTTAAGCCGTTCGACCAGATTGAGATCCTTTGCCAGAAGCTGGCCAAAACGGCCCACACCCGCCGCGCGCAGGCCATCACCTGGAAGGTGTGGGAAGACAACGACTGCTACGATCCCGCGTGCATGCAGAGCATCTGGTGCCGGCTGCTTGAACAGCAAGGCCAGCACGTGCTGAGCATGAACGTCCGCTTCCGTTCCAACGACGCTTACAAAGCCGCGTTCATGAACATCTTCGCGCTGGTGCAGCTGCAGCGGCGCATTGCCCGGCGCATCGCCGAGCTGAGCGGTCAGCCGGTGCAGGTGGGCCGCTACTGTCACATGGTGGACAGCTACCACATCTACGGTTCGTACTTCAAAGAGTTCGAAGGCCGCTTCCTGGGAATGCTGCAGAAGCGTTCCTTCGAGCAGCGCACGCTGCGCTACGAGGATGTCCGCGAGATGATGGAGGAAGCACGGCCGGAAATCCTCGAGAAGGTCAAGACGATGTGAAGATAGCTTGTTAGTGCGGTTGGGCTACGGTGTGTATCCCATGGGGAGCGCTCCCCATGGGATACACACCGTAGCATCACCGTGTCGGCACCGTATCGCCCACCGAAAGATGCCGGGGTCCGCGGGGACTGGAGAAGTCCGGCGGGCAGGATCACTGTCCAAAATGTGGACAGTGCGCGAGTTGGAAGCTGGGAGGGCCCAAATCGTACTGGCCCGGGAGCCGTGATTGCCTGGCTTTGCCTCTGTTTCGGCCATCCAGGGCTGTGCGGGGGAAGATCGCCGTTCGCACTTCCCGGGAAGCCGCTCCGGCCGCCTGGCCCTATTGGCCGACCTCGACGTAAGGAAGGTTGAGCAGCGAAGCAATGCGGCGGGTAACGGGCAGCAGGTGGCCGACCCCCAAGGCGCAGTGATGAGTCGGTCCTTCCATGCACCAGCGGTTGACGAAGTTCGTCATGCCGCTCTTGAACTTGATACGGCTATTGGTGTTGCCGATTTGCAGCATGGCTCCGGGAACACTCTCGCCTTCGGCAGCCAGCAGTTTGAGCCGGCCATCGGCGGTCTGCGTTAGGGCCAGCAGCGTCACCGGTCCCAGTCTGACATGCGCCTCGACGCTGACGCCGTAGCCGCGCTTGCCATGGTAGAGGCCAAGCCCGCGCAGGATGGGCTTGCCTTCGGCGATGCCGAGGTGAAAGGGGCCGTCGTGGCCCATGAGCAGGAAATCCTCGTCGAAGTCCATCGCGTAGAACTCCGTGTAACTGCCGCCGCACCCCAGGAGATCGAGAATCTTCATGGCCTGGCAGTTCTTCAGGTCGCCCTCGCCGCTGGCGGGAATGCCGCGCGCGGTCAGCAGCGAGCAGCCGAGGATCAGCCCTGCGCCCAGCCGCTCATATTCGTTGCCGTCCAGGCCGCGATAGTAGTAAGCCAGACCGTGCAGGTCCAAATCCGCCACCAGCCGGTCAAGTCCAACAGCCACCCGGCAAGCCCACTCCATCTGCTCCCGTTTGGGCGCGCGGGCCAGTGGATCGGACGGGCTGTCCTGACTGAGCTCGAAAATGGAAAGTGTCTCCGCCCGTTTCGTGGCGACGGCCCGTTCGCCGGCTTTAGGCAGCCGCTTGGCCAGATCGCACATTTCCAGCACTTCGATGTGCGTGCCGAGCTGGGCCGTGTGTTGGGTGAAGTCACTGTACATGTCCAGCATGCCGGGATACGTGTGGCCGAGGAATCCGATCCGGCTCCGCTTGAGCCGGCTCACCACCGAGGCGGCGCGGACCCAATCCTGAATTTCCTGCCAGGCGCGTTGGGCGTCGGGATGGTTGGGCGGCGCTTCCTTGAACCGGCCGCCCGTTACCCCCAGCACACCGGTTACGACGTGGAAATCAATCCGGCCGCGCGCAAAGGCACAGGCAATTTCCGGCACGCAGCAGGCGCAGCAATTCGCCAGCCATTCGCCGGTATCGGTCTTTGGATAATCCAGCGCGCTGGCCGGCTGCAGGTTGAGGATCAGCACCGGGGCACTGGTCTTTTGCACGGCGGGCAGCACCTGGCTGCTCGTGGCATAGGTGGCGACGTAGCAGATGACCAGCTCCACTCCTTCACGCGCGAAGAGATCCCCGGCCGCCGCCGCGGCTGGCGCCGAGTCCACCAGCCCGGCGTCCACGACGTCACAAAACTGGTCCAGCCGGCTGCTGACAACCTGTTGGTAGCGCTCCAGGCGGCGCTTCAGGCCTTTGAACTGCGGCCAGTAAGCGGCCAAACCTATTCCGAACAAACCGACTTTTCCTCGCTGGTTCATAAGAAATTTGCAGCACTATTCCACCTGGGGCGGGAGATGCCAAGCGTGAAAGCGCCAGGAGGAAACGGGCTTGGGCGTGCCTGGGCTGTTTGGCCTTGCCAGGAATTGGTCCGCTCTGGCATGTTCCGACATGCCAGCGACCAAAGAACCCGAACTTCTCGACGCCCAGTTCTACAAGCCGGCGGACGCCTTCTTTCCAGCCTACAGCAACCTCGGACTGACCTATGACGACGTAACGCTGGCGACGCGCTTTTCGGAGATACTGCCCCGGGACACGCAACTGGACATTACGCTGGCGGAGGGATTGCGGCTGAGTATTCCGGTCATCTCGGCGGACATGGATACGGTGACCGAATCGCGCATGGCTATCGCCATGGCGCTCAACGGCGGGCTGGGGCTGATCCATTACAACATGCCTGAGCGGCAGCAGCTTTCCGAGGTCAGCCGCGTGAAGAACCACGTGCATGGTCTCATCCAGGAGCCGATCAAAGCGGCGCCAGAGCAGTTGATTGGAGAGGTCCTGGAACTGATCGCGAAGAAGCGATTCGCG
Organism: Candidatus Paceibacterota bacterium; assembly: GCA_035452965.1. Classification (NCBI taxonomy): domain Bacteria; kingdom Bacillati; phylum Minisyncoccota; species Minisyncoccota bacterium. The sequence continues at coordinate 90,647 of DAOTCE010000001.1, forward strand.
TTCAGCACGTTTCCCGTGGTGGACAGCCATGGCCGGCTGGTTGGGCTGCTGCCCGGCCCGGTGGTGAAGCAGCGTTATGCCCAGCGGAAGGTCGCGGAGTTGCTGACGCCGCGCAGCCAGGTGCACACGCTGAGCAAAAAGGACCTCGGGCGGGATCCCATCGCCAAGGCCGACAAGTTCTTCACCGACCGCCCGGGCATCCACAAGCTGCTGGTGGTGGACGATCAGGACCGGCTGCAAGGGCTGTTCACGCTCAGCGACGTGGAACGCATTTCGCAAGAGCAGAACGCGCAGTTCAAACCGGCGCGCGACGCGCACTTCCGCCTGATCTGCGGCGCGGCGGTCTCGGCCACGCGGAATGCCTTTGGGGACCTGGACCGCGAGCGCATTCTGAAGCACGTCGGGGAGCTGGTCGAGCGGGGGCTGGATGCGGTGGCGGTTTCCACCGCGCACGGCCACAGCCGGGGCGTGGGGGATGCCGTGCGGATGCTGCGCGATGCCTTTCCGAAGCTGCCCATCATCGCGGGCAACGTCACCAGCGCCGCGGGGGCGGATTTTCTCGCCAGCGCCGGCGCGAGCGCGATTAAAGTCGGCCAGGGCCCTGGCTCGATCTGCACCACGCGAGTAGTGGCGGGTGTGGGCATTCCGCAATTGACGGCACTATATCTCTCTTCGCGGCCCGTGCAGAAGAGGCGGGTGACGATTCTGGCCGACGGCGGCATCACCAAATCGGGCGACATTGTGAAGGCGCTCACGCTGGCCCATGCGGTCATCTGCGGCGGGATTCTGGCGGGTTGCCGGGAAGCGCCGGGCGAGGTGATGGAGATCAGCGGCAAGCTCTACAAGCAGTACCGCGGGATGGGCAGTTGGGCGGCGATGAAGCAAGGGGCGGCGGCGCGCTATGGCCACACAACCGACCCCACGCGCAAGGTCGCTCCGGAAGGGATCGAAGCACTCAAGGAAGTGAGCGGATCGGTGGACCGGGTCCTCGCTCAGCTGATCGGTGGCATTCAATCCGGGATGGGGTACTTGGGCGCGACCAACCTTGCTCAACTGCGGGAGAAAGCCCGGTTCATCCGCGTCAGCCCCGCTGGCCAGCGCGAGGCGGCGCCGCATGACGTGGTGGAGTTGAAGACGGGAAGCTGAGACGGACGGAGCATCGCAGAACGCGATTCTGCCGAGCCCACGCACCATCGTTCTGATACTCAATTACCCCGTCCACCCCCAATCGCCCGCGCTCTCAGAACCTGATCGCTTCGTTCATTTGTCCGCATTGAGAGCAACGGGAGCGGTCCACGTCCGGGTCATCAGTGTAGATATAGCCGCAGCGGTGGCAGCGGAAGATGCGGTCATCGCTGGCGGTCGGCTCGAAGCGCCTCCGGCGCAGTTCAGAATAAACGCCGGCACCAACCAAGCCCGCCAGGAGAACGACCACGTAAGCAAATATTAGACTCGGGATGGACATGATTACTCCTAAGCAAACCAGCGTTGTCATGGACTGAGACCCGGGGAGTTGGTCCGTGGCGGCGGCACAGTGTGCCAGAGGAAGATCATCCGGCCCCAGCTCAGTTGCGCTGTCGGGTGAGGGGTTGGGGCGCCCGGGCTGCGACTGAGTGGTTCAAAGCGCGCGGCGCCGGCCAGATGCAAGGCGTGGGTGTCGGCGTCGCGGGACCCGCTGCCCGAAAGGAGAGTAACCGAATGCGGGAGACCGTCGGCATCCACGATCAGTTGCACCACGCTGTTGGTCAAGATCTCCCGGCTGGCCCACGAGCGTAGATTGAGCGGCGCGATCAACTCGCGCCGGGCCAGGGCGCCCTCCAACCGCACCATGGATTGACCGGCAGAAAGCAGCGGAGAGGGCACGCCGGGCAGGGTAGGTTGCGGCTCGGGCCTGGCCAGCGAGAGCAGTGGAAGGAAATCGTTGGTCGGAACAAAGCGGTTGATGGCCGCGCCAAGCTGGTCGGCGGCAAAGAGAGGAGGTTTAGTTGTTTCGGGCCACGCGAACGAGTGAAGTTGAGGTTGAGGCGCTTTCAGTCGTGCCGTGGCAGGAATTTCCTGCGGGTGCGGCAGGACGAACAACGTGGGGTCACGCAGCGTCAGCAATTCCGAGGATGCATTCTCGCCGAGCCTGAGGGTGAGCCCATTGGCGGCGGGGAGGGGGCGGAGGGGTGACGTCTGGCCCAGCCAGAAGATCAGGGCGAGCTGGACGCCGAATATCAGTGCCACCAGTGACCACCAGCGACCGCGCGACCAGGGCCGCAATTGGACCGGCGCCGAGGTCATGGCGTGGGACGGCGCGTAGGCGAGGCGTAAGGGCGTGGCAGCGTGGCGAGCAGGGCTTCGGAAATGCCCGCTTCCCACCCCAGCAGCGCGAGGCGCAGGCACGTCTCGTAGCTGACTGCCTTATCGGCTTGCACGACCAGCGTCAGCGGTTCCGCCGCCTTTTTCGCCGCGGCCTGCAGCTTGCGTCGCAACGCTGCTTCCTCGATCCACTGGTTCTCGTAATAGAGCCGCCCATCGGCATCAATGGCGACCGAGACCGAAGGCTTGTCGGTGCCCGGCAAGCCATCGGCGCGGGGAAGCTGCAGTTCCAGGCGCGCGCCCGGCGTATAGACCAGCGCCCCCAGCATCATGAAAATCACCAGCAGAAAGAAAACCGCCGCAAACGGGGCGATGTCCCACTGGCCCCGGAGAATGGTCGCGTGGCGGGGGAACTTCATGGTTGCGGCGCCGGTTGGGCGCTCTCGGTGACAATGTGGACGATCTCGGTGGCCGCGCGCTCCATGTCCAGCACGATGGAGTTGATGCGGTTAACGAGGTAGTTGTAGGCCGCGTGGGTGGGGATGGCCACCGCCAGGCCGGCCGCCGCGCAGATGAGGGCCTGCCATACGCCGGTGGAAAGCTGGCCGAGATGCGCATGCAGGCCCGCTTGCTCCATCCGGCCAAAGGTCTGGATAAAGCCCAGCACAGTGCCCAGCAGGCCCAGCAGCGGCGACAGTTGGGCAATCGTCGCCAGCAGGCTCAGCTTCTCCTCCAGCCGCGGCACTTCCACCGCGCCGGCCTCCTCCAAGGCTTCCTGCACATGTTCCCGGCCCTCGTCCCGGTTCAGGATGGCGGCCTTGACCAGCCGCGCAACCGGGCCGGGGGTGGCGTCGCATATGGACAGCGCCTCGACGACATTATTGCGCTTGAGGACGGTGCGGACGCCATTGAGGAACTCGGTTGAATTAATCTGTGCGCGGTGAAAGTGCAGGAATCGCTCGATAAAAACCGCCACAGCCACTGCGCTGACGAACAGCAGCAGCCACAGCACGGGGCCGCCGTGGGACAACAATACCGGCAACGTTAGCATGGCTTCCTTTATACGGTCCCGGAACAGAGGTTCAAAGGCCAAAGTTTGCGGCGCCGTTTCGCCTTGCTTCCAGCGGGTGACGGGCGAATCTTCTGCCCATGGCACAACCTGACCAGCTTCACGAACTGTTCCGCATGCAGCGCGCGTTGAACGAGCGCATCGGCGTTCGCACGGAGGGTATGAGCACCGAGGAAAAGACCCGATGGCTGCTGAACTATTGCCGGGCGATGTCGCAGGAGATCGCGGAGCTGACCGACAGCGTGCCCTGGAAATGGTGGGCCAAGTATCAGAAGTTCGACGAGCAGAACGCCCGGGTCGAGGTGGTGGACCTGTTTCATTTTCTCATCAGTCTGGCGCAGGTGCTAGGCATGAGCGCGGAGGATGTGTTCCAGGCCTACGTCCGCAAGAACGCGGTAAACTTCCAGCGGCAGGACAGCGGCTACACCGTCAAGGACGAGCATGACTCGAAGCACATCTGAAACGCGTTCGGAGGCAGCCCGGATGACCGCCCGCGAATCCCTTCTCCCGGCCGGCAACCCGGGGCGGGTCCCGCCGCGCTGGCGCAAAGAAGTCGAGCGGATTCTAATCACGGACGACCAGATCGCGCGGCGCATCCGGGCGATGGCGCGCGATATTGCGCGTGATTACGCCGGGCGCGAGATGGTGATCGTCTCGCTGCTCAACGGCACGGTGATGTTCCTGGCGGACCTGATCCGCAACCTCTCGCTGCCGTTGCGGCTGGATTTCATCGGCGTGTCCAGCTATGGCGCGGGCACGGAATCGGGCGAACTGGTCTTCACCAAGGAGCTGCGCCTGAGCGTCCGCGGGCGCGATGTGCTGCTGGTGGATGACATCCTCGACACGGGCAAAACGCTCTATCGAGTGCTCGGCAAGCTGCGCGCGCTCAAGCCGCGCCGGATGAGGACCTGCGTGCTGTTGAACAAAGCCGCCCGCCGCGTGGAGGCGATCGAGGCGGACTATGTGGGCTTCGAGATACCGGACTTCTTCGTGGTGGGCTATGGCCTGGACTTCGCGGAACGCTACCGCAATCTGCCCTTCGTTGGGGTGCTGCATCCGCACGTTTACACGAAGGGATGCCGGCAGAACACGCGTCGGCGCCCCGCTCAGGCCGGAGCGCGGCGCAAGGGTTGACTTGCCGCGCCGGTGTCGGACTGTGTCCTGATATGCGCGTGACGGTTTGCTTCTACTCCTATTTCAAGGACCTGGCCGGCTGTGCGGCTGCGTCGGAGGAACTGCCCGAGGGAAGCACGCTCGACGGCTTGTATGAACGGCTGGCGCAACGGTATCCCCGGCTGGCGGCGATGCGGAAGGCGGCCTTGATGGCAGTGGGGGTGGAATACCAGGACCGGGGCTACGTGTTAAGGGAGGGCGATGAGGTGTCATTCTTCCCGCCGGTGCAAGGAGGGTAGCCTTTGCGCGGTGCCAGCCGCCATCGGTCATCGGTGAGTTATCTGCCGATCTTTCAAAACGGGTCGGCTTTCCTTGAATAACGGCCCACCCAGCAAGCAAGACGCCATCTTATGAACAAGCAACTGATCATCACGACCGAACCAATAGACGAGTCTTCCCTGCTGGCGCGGCGAACGATGTCCAGCGGCATGGGCGCGGTGGTTTATTTTGTCGGGGTAGTGCGCGATACGGAGGGGGAGGCGAACATCATCGCTCTGGAGTACGAAGCCTTCCAGCGCATGGCGGAGCATCAGATGAATTTGCTGTTTGAGGAGATGGCCCGGCGGTGGCCGGTTGAATCGGTGCGCCTGATCCATCGCGTTGGCCAGGTGCAGGTGAACGAGCCTTCGCTGTGGGTCGAAGTGGTCGCCCGGCATCGCGGCGAAGCCTTCGCCGCCTGCCAATGGCTCATTGACGAGCTGAAGCGCGTCGTGCCGATCTGGAAGAAGCCGGTGGGGAATGAACTTTGATGGCTTGGAGGCTGGTGGGCGCTGAGGGACTCGAACCCCCGACCTACTCGGTGTAAACGAGACGCGCTAACCACTGCGCCAAGCGCCCATAGCCGGCCGGAAGACTATGGAACATCAGACCCCGGGGGGCAAAGCGAAAAGGGCGATGGGCCACGCCGGCTTGCGCCGGCAAGGAAGCTGCACCATGTTTGGTTAATGACAAAGGTGGGCATCGCGCCTGGGCGCTTTCGGCTTTGCTTCGGCCTGTTACTGGTGCTCGTACGCGTGCAGGCAGCGGATCTGTATGTCTCGACACGAGGCAGTGATTCCGACCCCGGAACGCAGGCGCGGCCATTCCGAACGATTACTTACGCTTACTCCAAGGCTGCTGCCGGCACCACCATTCACGTGCTGCCCGGGGTATATCACGACTATACGGTCCGCTGGGGCATTCGCCTCGGTAGCGATGGCAAGGCCTCTCACCCCATCGTGCTCAAATCCACGGTTCGGGGAGCTGCGGTAATTGATGGGCGGAACGCTTCGGATCGCAACCGTGGGTTCCATATAGACGGGAATCACCATGTGGTGGACGGATTTGAGATCCGGAACTGCCCCAACGGCGGTATCTCGATCTGGTCCGACGGCAACCTTGTTATCAACAACGACATCCATCACAACGGCAACCCGGCCAGTTCCAGCACGAATGGCAAGGACGGCCTCTATTCCAACGAGGGCACGCGGGACAATCACTATGTGGCCAACTCGATTCACGACAACGGCCGGCCCGGGAGCAATCTGGATCACGGGCTGTATTTGTGCGGGCAGAATGAAAGGGTGATCAATAACGTCCTGTTCCGGAATGCCGCCACAGGGCTGCAGATTGCCGGCTACAAGACGGTCAGCAACATGAAGGTGTACAACAACGTGATGGCCTGTAACGGGACCAGCGGCATAGTGCTGTGGATGGCGCTGGACGGTGTGGAGATCAAGAACAACATCCTCTACCGGAACGGCAACTATGGGTTGAACTCCTACGACGCGCATGGCAAAGGGGTCGTGGTGGACCACAACCTCTGTTTCGAGAATGGGGGTGGGGACTACAATTTTACGGCTGGGAATTCGGACTACGCCTATACTTTGGGCAGGACGATTTCAGCCGACCCGCGTTTCGTCAATGGCGTTGCGGCGGGGTTCGACCCGCATCTGGGCACCGGATCACCCGCCCTGAGGGCTGGGCTGAATCTAGGCGCGGCGTTTGCCACGGACAAGGATGGTGCGGCGCGGCCAGCGACCGGGCCGTGGGATTTGGGCGCTTATGTCTCTGGCGGCGGCGCCACGCCACCGGCCAGTTCAGGCATTCAACAGTAATTTTCCCAAGCCTCCTCCGTCCTTCCGCGTTCATGGTGTTTCAATCAAGTTGCGCATGCAGTGTTTTGCCGGAACTCCATGAGCGGCGCAGAGCTTCAGGAAGGGCTGTATAATCGCCTGCTCCGCCACTTCGGGCGGCATCCGCCAGGCCCCGCCACGGAAAACAAGGCGTGCCGGAGCGGCCATTCGCTCAAAAACAAGGAGCCACCGGCGCATGCGTGGGCAAATCTTGCGCCTTCTGGGTTGGACAATCTTGGCTGCCGAATACACCACATGCCGGACGCCTTGATCCCGTGCAAAACGCACCAGTTGATCAAGGTCTTCGATGCTTTGCGCCTCGACCAAGCCGAAATCTGCCAACGAGCAGCCGCTCGCAACTGGTGAGCGCGGGAAGAGGGGGTCAATACGAAGCACCACGGGAATGCCGGCCGCTCGCAATCGCTGGACTCCTGCAAGGCGCTGCTCAACCGGCGGCGCCTGCCGATCGTAGGCTGAAGCTGCCTCCTGACGCCAGAACGCCAAGCTCACCTCCAAGCAGAATGCAGGAGCAGCCGCCGACCGAAATTGCGGCTTGGACGATTGCCCCGGCGGCAGTTCCAGCAGCGCTTTGAATAGGTCGAGATAGCCGACAGTTGTAGGCCACAAGGGGTCTTTGGTCAGAATCGTGACGGTGCTGAAGCGGTGCCGGAACTTCAGTATCTGTTCCAAAGCGAAGCGTGTGTGGGCATGACGCCTTTCGAGCTGCTGAAAGGGGTCTGTGCTATTGGACAGGTGAACTGGCGCCGGCGGAACGTTAAAGCGCTCCAAGTCCTCAAGGTCCTTCAACAGCAGGCGTTCGAAATTGGCCTTGGGGGCCGGGTCCTGAACTGAGTAGCCCGCTGCGTAACAGTAGACGCAGTCATGGCCGCAGCCGGAAAACACGTTCACACAGTAACGATGTCCACTGGGGAAGGTCCGTTGGCACGCAAAAGGGCAATACCACTTTATGATCCGAGGCCGGGTCGGTCCGAGGAGGGCCTTTGCCGAATTGTGTGGCAAAAAGTACCGGATGAGCGCTGTTCGATCAGCCGAGGTAATCTTCTCAAAGACCGGCCTGAACTTGGGATCAATCCGTTCCAGCGGAATGGAGTCCGTTGTTGCTGTGGGATCAGGGTAGGAGGGGGTATTCATGCCAATATAAAGGGCTCCCATGTTATTTGAGGAAGGTATTTGGCCTCCCCAATAAGCGAAGACGGCTTCATTTCGTTACCTTATCACAGCTATCCCTCGGCGGGTTGCTATCCGGCAGCGCCCGCTTCTGTTCCACTGGACACAATGACTTTCGCTGCCGCGCTGCCCGAGGTCAAGCTCGTGCCGAGAGCCTGGGGTAACTGCCCCGGCGGAGTACCAGGCGAGCTTTTGCCGATCGTGCATATGAGCATTCGCGGGAGGAGGAAGCGCTTTGTCGCAACTCTGCTTGCGTCACATTTGCCGCCTGTCCTAGGCGCCGATGCCTGCTTGTGCGCCAACCAAGGAAATCTCCAGTCAATTTTGGGAAGCCTCCAGTCGCGGTGGCAACACGCCTGCTTGATGATGAAGACATGAGCAACACAGTGACTCGCACCGGGCTATATGCCCTTTGTCTTAACTTAGTTCTGGCTTTTGCGCGCGCGCAGGCGGCCGATTTATATGTCTCCACCCAAGGCAGCGATTCCAGTCCTGGAACAGCGGCCCAGCCGTTTCGCACGATTACCCATGCCTACAGCCGGGCCGCGGCTGGCACGGTTATCCATGTGCTGCCCGGGGTTTACACCGACTATCGAAGCGGCTGGGGAATTCACCTGGGCAAGAGCGGCACGGCCTCCAGCCCGATCGTGCTCCGGTCGACCGTCCGGGGGGGGGCGATTATTGATGGCGGCAACGCCGCGGACCGCAACCAGGGTTTGTATATCAGCGGCAGCTACAACACCGTGGAGGGCTTTGAAATCCGGAACGGCCCCCACGGCGGCATTGCGATCTACGGCAACAACAACCGCATTATCAACAACGAGATTCACCACAACGGCAACCCCGCCAGTTCCAGCGGCAACGGCCAGGATGGCGTCTATTCCAATGAGGGCACCAGCGGCAATTTCTACGGCGCCAACTCCATCCACGACAACGGCCGGACGGGGAGCAATCTGGATCACGGGCTGTATCTGTGCGGGCGCAACGAGACGGTGATCAACAATCTGCTCTACCGCAACGCGGCCACCGGCTTGCAGGTCGCGGGCTACGCCACGGTGAGCGGCATGAAGGTCTACAACAACGTCGTGGCCTGGAACGGGACCACCGGGATCATTCTCTGGCTGTCGTTGAACGGGGTGGATATCAAGAACAACATCATCTACCGGAACGGCAATTACGGGGTCGGCTCCTACGATGCCCATGGCAGCGGGGTGGTGGTGGACCACAATCTGTGCTTCAACAACGGCGGGGGGAACTACAATTTCACGGCGGGAGGGTCGGACTACGGCTACACGCTGGGGGCGTCCATCTCGGCGGACCCGCTGTTTGTCAACGGGACCTCGGCTAATTTCAATCCGCGCCTCGGGAGCGGATCACCTGCGATCGGGGCCGGGGTGAATCTCTCCTCGACCTTTACCACCGACATCAACGGCGCGGCCCGGCCTGGCAGTGGGGCCTGGGACCTGGGCGCTTATGTCAGCACCGCCGCCAATACCGCGCCAAGCATCTCCAGCATGGTCAATCGAACGATCAGCGCGGGCGGTTCGACCGGGCCGCTGGCGTTTACGGTGGGCGATGCCCAGACGTCGGCTGGCAGTTTAACGGTTTCGGGCAGTTCATCCCAGACCGCCCTGGTGCCTAACGCCAACATCGTGTTCGGGGGCAGCGGTTCAAGCCGGACCGTTACGATCACCCCGGCCAGTGGGCAGACGGGCACCGCCACGATCACGCTAAGAGTGAGTGATGGCTTTCTGAGCAGCACCACCAGTTTCGTCGTGACGGTGAACCCGCTGGCCGCGCCAGTCGTGGCCTTGACCTCGCCGGTGAACGGGGCCACCTACGATGCGCCCGCGACCATCAACCTGGCGGCCAACGTAACCGCGAATGGCCATACGATCACCAAGGTTCAGTTCTACGAGGGTACCACCCTTCTCACTGAAGATACCGCCAGTCCTTATGCCTTTAGTCACAATATTGGAAGCGCCCGCTCCTGCGCTCTGAGGGCGACGGCTGTGTATGGTTCTGGCAGCACTGTCTCGTCGGCTTCCGTCACCGTCACAGTCAAGAACCCGCCGATTGCCTCTGGTCTGACCTTTGACTCGACTTCAGGCGCGATTACTGCGCCGTTCTCCATTGTTAATAACACAATCGTCCAACCGGCCTATACGAGTCTCAGCGCCGGCGGGCAGGCGGTCTACGCCTTCAATGTGCCTGCAGCGGGCGATTACGTGGTGTCGGCCCTGGTCAATGCGCCGAGCACGGATTACAACTCGCTGTTCGTCAATATTGACGCGCAGCCCACTGACCCGCAGATGATCTGGGACGTTCCGGTGACGTCAGGACTGGTCAGCCAAACGGTTTCCTGGCGAGGCAACGGTGCTGTTAGCTCAACCGCTCCGAGCGGAGTGGCCGCCCAGGAGGCGCCCAAAGTCTTCCGCCTGTCGGCGGGGACTCACCAACTGGTCATCCGGGGCAGGGAAGGCAATTGCCAAGTGGGAACGATTACTATCGAGCCTTATGGGCAGAACACGCCGCCGACCATTTCCAGCATCGCAAATCAGGACCTCACGGCGGGCAACTCGAGCGGGCCACTGGCCTTTACGGTGGACGATGCTGAAGTTGCCGCGACCAGTCTGGAGGTCTCAGCCTCATCCTCCAATCCGAGCCTCGTGCCCACTGCAAATATTGTCCTCGGTGGCAGCGGAGCCAGTCGGACTGTGACCGTGACGCCGGCCAGCGGACAGACGGGCACCGCGACGATCGCGCTGACGGTCAGCGATGGCAGCTTGAGCAGCAGCACCGGTTTCACTCTGACGGTAGTAAATCCGCCAGTGGCTTCGGGCCTGACCTTTGAAGCAACGTCCGGGGCAATTAGCAGGCCATTCGAGGCGGTCGACGGCGCCATCGCTCAACCCGCCTACACCAGCCTGGCGGCCGGCGGCCAGGCGGTCTATACGTTCAATGTCAACGCCGCGGGCTACTACGTCGTGTCGGCCCTGATCAACGCGCCCAGCACGGACAACAACTCGTTGTTCGTCAACATTGACACCCAGCCCACCGACCCGCTGATGGTTTGGGATATCCCGGTCACGTCGGGTTTTGAAAGCCAGATGGTCTCCTGGCGGGGCAATGGAACAGTGAGTTCGAGTGCGCCGAGTGGGCTGACGGCCCAGTACGCGCCAAAGGTCTTTAGTCTTACGGCCGGCACACACCAACTGATCATCCGGGGCAGGGAAGGCAATTGCCAACTGGGAACGATCACAGTCGCGCCGACCACCTTGTCGGCGAACTGAAGGGCGAACGTTATTGGCGGCGTCGGGAGGGCAAGTTGCCCCCCGACGTTGCCAATGAGCCCAAAAGGCAGCGCACCTGAACGGGATACCCGCGCCACCGACGGCTCGCGGGGAGGGGATCGCTGGCGGTCCTGGGGAATCCAAGATATGGGCATGCCTGCGAAAAATCAAGACAGCACTTGCCCCGCCCCTTCGGCGTTCGGCCCGGTTCATTTCGCCGGGTGCCCCGAATCAGGCCAAGGAAATTCCTGATCGCGGCTGCGGAGTTCCCAGTATGGGCGGCAGGCAGGCTGCTTCATATTAAAGCCGTGAGCAGCACAGTTTTTGCCGGGGAACGCTTGGCATGGGGGCTGAGCCTGATTTTAGTGTTGGCGCGCGCGCAGGCGGCCGATTTATATGTCTCCACCCAAGGCAGCGATTCCAGTCCTGGAACAGCGGCCCAGCCGTTTCGCACGATTACCCATGCCTACAGCCGGGCCGCGGCTGGCACGGTTATCCATGTGCTGCCCGGGGTTTACACCGACTATCGAAGCGGCTGGGGAATTCACCTGGGCAAGAGCGGCACGGCCTCCAGCCCGATCGTGCTCCGGTCGACCGTCCGGGGGGGGGCGATTATTGATGGCGGCAACGCCGCGGACCGCAACCAGGGTTTGTATATCAGCGGCAGCTACAACACCGTGGAGGGCTTTGAAATCCGGAACGGCCCCCACGGCGGCATTGCGATCTACGGCAACAACAACCGCATTATCAACAACGAGATTCACCACAACGGCAACCCCGCCAGTTCCAGCGGCAACGGCCAGGATGGCGTCTATTCCAATGAGGGCACCAGCGGCAATTTCTACGGCGCCAACTCCATCCACGACAACGGCCGGACGGGGAGCAATCTGGATCACGGGCTGTATCTGTGCGGGCGCAACGAGACGGTGATCAACAATCTGCTCTACCGCAACGCGGCCACCGGCTTGCAGGTCGCGGGCTACGCCACGGTGAGCGGCATGAAGGTCTACAACAACGTCGTGGCCTGGAACGGGACCACCGGGATCATTCTCTGGCTGTCGTTGAACGGGGTGGATATCAAGAACAACATCATCTACCGGAACGGCAATTACGGGGTCGGCTCCTACGATGCCCATGGCAGCGGGGTGGTGGTGGACCACAATCTGTGCTTCAACAACGGCGGGGGGAACTACAATTTCACGGCGGGAGGGTCGGACTACGGCTACACGCTGGGGGCGTCCATCTCGGCGGACCCGCTGTTTGTCAACGGGACCTCGGCTAATTTCAATCCGCGCCTCGGGAGCGGATCACCTGCGATCGGGGCCGGGGTGAATCTCTCCTCGACCTTTACCACCGACATCAACGGCGCGGCCCGGCCTGGCAGTGGGGCCTGGGACCTGGGCGCTTATGTCAGCACCGCCGCCAATACCGCGCCGACTATTTCCGCCATTAGCAGCTGCGTGGTTGGGGCGGGCACTTGCACCCCGGCGATCCCTTTTACCATCGGCGACGCCGAAACGCCCGCGTCCAATCTTGCCCTGTCCGCGAGTTCGGACAACGCGGCGTTGGTGACCGCAGCAGACATCGTGCTTGGCGGCAGCAATAGCAACCGTACCGTAACGGTCACGCCCAAGCCCGGGCAGACCGGCTCTGCCAATATCACCGTTACTGTCAGTGACGGAACGGCCATCGGGCAGAGCGTCTTTCGGATGAGCGTTCAACTTCTGCCCACAGCTCCCCCTGGCCTCCACATCGTGTCGGTGAAACCTTAGTCCGGACTACCCCCGGCAGCATTCCGTAGATTCTCTCGCCGCCAGCGCCCAAGCAGGCGCAGGCAGGTGCCCCGTTGCTTTCACGTAGTAGTACCTTCCGGAACGCAGCCCCGCAGTCGCATTGCGGCCATCACTTGAGCGCTTTCAAATTGCGGTGGCGGAACCGGCTAATTCAGAATGTCAAACGTGCCGATATAGGGTGTACACCCCATAGACGCTCATGCCACATGCAACTAGCTTATTGCAGGTTGTAGCGCGCTGAATGATGCCGGTGTAACGGGATCGTTAGGGGACCGAATGTTGGACCGGCGAGGGGATGCGCAGAATGGTTAGATCGAAAATTCGAGTCGAGATGATTTCCTCACCAATTGCGGAGCTTTGCCCGCGTTTCCCGGAGCCGGCCTGGTTCTGTATCCGTTCTCAGTTGAAGCGCGAGCACATTGCCGCGGCCCACTTGCGTCTGCTTCCGGAAGTGGATGTGTTCAATCCACGCCTGCGGTTGCTGCGTTCGACCCGGCGCGGCAGTGTTTGGAGTTCAGAGTCCTTGTTTCCGAACTATTTGTTCGCCCGCTTCGCATTGGACTCGAAGCTGGAAAAGGTCCGCTACACGCCTTCCGTCAAGACGGTGGTGCAATTCGGGGCTGAGGTGCCCTCCATTCCGGACGCGGTCATCCAGCAATTGCAGTGTGACCTGGGTGAAATGAGATCCAAAGTTCTGGTGGAGGCCCCGGAGGAAGGCGAGGAGGTTGAGGTCGGGGAGGGCGCTTTCAAGGGTCTGAACGGGCGAGTCACACACGTGCTGCCAGCAAAGCGGCGGGTGCAAGTTCTGCTTGATTTCATGGGCCGTTCCGTTGCGGCTGAAGTGAGCCTGGGCGCGCTGTTGTTTCGGCGCAGGAACGCCGCGAACCTGGTGCTGCAGGAGAGCGAGACGATCTCGCGATTGGGAGCCCATCTTTCGTTTCAGATTTGCTCACCAGAGCTTCTGAGGCCAAGCGAACAGAACTCGAGCCCCCAAGCCTGTGCGGCCTAGCGTCGGCCTCGGTGTAGGCTGGCTCCAGATTCAAGAACTGTCATGCTTCGCGCATCCTTCGGTCCCAGGCTGCTGGCCCTCGGGGTAGTCTGTACCTGCATCCGGTTGGAAGCGGGCGACTTCTTTGTCGCGCCTGGCGGGAGCCCGTTCGGTCCTGGCACCGTCTCGCAGCCTTACGACCTGGTCACTGCGCTCTCCGGGTTGGCGGGTGGACCGGGCGACACTTTTTGGCTGCGGGGCGGGGATTACATGTTAGGACACCTGAATACCACGGTGCACGGCGACCCTGGAAACCCGATCACATTCCGCTCCGCGCCGGGAGAGGCTGCGCGAATTGACGGCTCGCTGAGCATCTTTAACAGCATCGGGCATGTGGTTTTTCGTGATTTTGAGTTGTACCGCTCGGACACCAACCGGGTTAGCGCCCAAACGGGCGTGGGATTCAACGTCACCGATATCAGCATTATCCCGGGGATCGCCTGCTATGCGCCCAACCTCAGTTTCATCAACCTCGTGGTGCGGGACCAAACGAGGCACGCCATCTACACTGACCACCTGGCAACGAACATCCTCGTGTATGGGTGCATCCTGTTCAACAACGGCTGGAGATCTCCGGACAATGCCGAGGGGCATGGCATCTACGCGCAAGGCTCGGTTGGGACCAGGACGATGACTGAAAATATCGTCTTCAACAACTCCGGCTGCAATCTGCATGTTTACGAGAACTCCCCAAACCACAGGCTGGTGGGGGTTACTTTGGACGGCAACGTCGCCTTCAACGCCGGCGCTATTCAGGATGTGCGGGATTACCGGGACTGGATCGTGGGGGTGGATTTCCCGGCGGAATACGCCGACGAGATCATCCTGACGAATAACATGAGTTATCGGTTGCCAGACCTTTCGACCCAGAGTGAAGCGCAGATCGGCCGCGATGCAACGAATGGAACTTTGGTGCTGGCGGACAATTACCTGCCGCTGGGATTGCTGGTAAACAACTGGAGCAACGCCACCGTTACGGGCAATCTGTTAGCGCCCCGGTTAATGGCGAGCTATGTCGTAAGCCTGTTACAGGCGGTGTCTCCCCTCAGTGTTTCGTGGGATAACAACACCTACGTGTCTCCCCCTGCGGGAAATCAGACCTTGCTGAACCTCACGCCTTACAGTTTCTCCGAGTGGCAGACGGCGACCGGTTTTGATTTGGATACCACGTTTGTGATTGGCGACCTGGAAGGCACCAGGATCTTCGTGAGCTCTAACCAATATGAGGCAGGTCGGGCCAACATCATTATCTATAATTGGGACAACCTCGACCAAGTGGCGGTGGATGTCAGTTCAGTGCTGCCGGTGGGCTGGGGCTTCGAGGTGCGCAACGCGCAGAACTGGCACGCCGCTCCCGCGCTGGTCGGGGTTTATTCCGGCCAACCACTCCAGTTGCCTATGACAAACCTCACCGTGGCTGTCCCGAATGGGCAGATGGTTACCCCGCCACCCACCGGACCGACATTCAATGTGTTCGTGCTTCTGCCACGCCCAGGCAAGCTTGAGGTCCGACCCGTGGGGGGGGGCATTCAGGTCTCCTGGCCCGCCGGCCTTGGCGGTAATTCACTCCAAGCTAGCGACAATTTGATCGGTGGGCCGGGTTGGTCGAGCGTCACCAACGTCCCGGTAGTCGCAGGGAATCAGTGCATGATTACGGAGCCGGCGGGGTCAGGGCCAAGGTTTTACCGTCTGCAACCAGGTCAGTAGCGCTTAGCGGAGATTCACGAATTATCATGGAAGCCCATCGGCGCCAGGCCGGTCGTGCAGGAGCGGGCGACTCGCTGAAGGTCTTGTTCGCGTTGCTCGGCTGTGGCGGGCCGATGCTGGGAGTGCCAGGCGTCGCCCAGGACCGAGAGTCGCTGGCCGGAGAAGGGGCGGCCCAGGCGCTGAAGCGATCCGCGCAAGCCGAGGCGGACCGGTTCAACATCCGTTATGGCCCGCTTGCGTTGCAACTCGGAGCCGGGGTGCGGGCTGGCTACACGGACAACGTCTTCTACTCACAAACGAATCGTGTGGACGATTTCATCATCAATCCAGAGGTGAATCTGACTGGGTTCATGCAAGTCTCGGAGCTCAATACGCTGAGGCTTTCGGTGGGGGTCGGGTATGAGTACTATTTCGATAACTCCGCGTTGAACGCCGATTCCCCGATGATCAACCCGGATTCGGAGCTGGTCTTCAACATCTTTGCCGGCGATTTTCGCATCCGCCTGCACGAGAGGTTTACCTACCAGGAAACCCTCTTCTACAACACCAGTCCCAGCGGGCAGAATCTGCTCTATAACTTCAATAACGCCGGCATATTCTCCCGCTGGGACAATCGCGCCGGCCTCGATGTGGATTGGGACCTGAACAAGGTCATCCTGTCGGCTGGATACGACCATGAGAACTTTGAGAGTTCGACCTCTGGTTTCGAGTACTTGAATCGGGCGTCGGAGTGGTTCACCGCGAGTGCTGCCCTATTCGTTGGCGACCACGCCAGGGCCGGCGTCGAATCCCGGGCGGGTCTGCACAACTACGACACTGAGACTACGTTGAATGACCATTGGCAGGTCCGGGCCGGCCCTTTCGCAGAATTCACGCTCCCGGAGCAGTTCTCCTTTCGGGCGGGGGGCGGATACGACACCGCGCAATATGACGCCGCGGGTGACGACAGTGATTTCCAGTCCTACTATGCCTATGGCCGGCTCAGCCAGGAAATGCGCTTCGGCACGCATGCCCTTGCCGCCGGGCATGAAACCCTGCTGGGCGACAATGCCAATAACATGCGGACCACCTACGTCCGCTACTCCATCTCTTCGCCCGTGGTTGAGCATGTCGAGTTGGGGGCGAGCGCGGCGGTCCATTTCAACAAGGAGTTCGGCGGCGCTTTCACCGAGGAATTCACCTACTACGTGATCGGGCTCAGGGCCGGATTCCAATTTCATAAGTACTGGCGGGCGGACCTGGGCTATGAGTTTATCCAGAAGTTCTCGGATTTGCCGGACAGGGATTACTACAGAAATCGCGTCACTGTGGGCGTGACGTTCACCTTTTGATTTATGAGGCTCTTCGTATCGTTCATCACCCTTTGCCTGTGCGGGCAGGCGTTCGACACGCCCGGGGCGGAGCGGGATCCGAGGGATCCTCGCTTTGAAGTCTTGCCAACGCGAGCCGGCGCGTTGCCGCTGGTTGTGGCTGCCAGCAGCAAGCCCGCCCCCGTCGAAACAGCCAGGACAAATGAAGCTGTGCTGCCGGAGGCGGCCAAGCCCACACCTCCCGCGGCCGAGCAACAGAAGCTGGGGCCGGGCGACCGCATCAGCTATCGTGTCATCGAGGACCAGGATGAGCCGCGCTCGCTGACCATCACGGACTCTGGCGATTTGGAAGTGCCTTACTTCGGGCTGATTCACGCGGCCGGGAAGACCAGTCTCCAGTTGGCGAGCGAGATCAAGGCCCGGCTGGAGGAAAAGCTCTATCACCAGGCCAGCGTCATCATTGCGGTCGAACTGGTCAACCGGACGCGAGTCACCGGCAAGGTATATGTGACTGGCCAGGTGCGCAACAAGGGTGGCTACGATATTCCGGCGGGCGAGGCCCTGACCGTGAGCAAAGCGATTCTCAACGCCGGGGGATTTAGCGACTTCTCCGACAAGAAAAATGTCCGCCTGGTGCGGAAGACCCCCCAGGGGCAGCAGACTTCCGTGGTCAATGTGGTGAACGTCTGGGACAAGGGAAGACTGGAGGAGGACCTTGTCGTCCAGCCGGATGATTTGATCGTCGTGCCCGCGCGTCTGTTGAACTACTGACACGGAGCGCGCTATGGATAACAAGCATCAGCTTTTCACGCCGACCGTTGACCTGTTCGCGCCTTCCGACCGGTTTGCGTCGAGCTCGCGCCTCTACGGCCGGTTGCACCGGTGGCAGCTTCTCCTCCGCAGGTGCTGGTGGGTTGTGGGACTGATCCTGGTCCTGGTGGTGGTGCCGGCCTATTTCTACAGCGCGGAATTGCCCGTGACTTATCAGTCCAAGGCCAGGATGTGGCTGGCGGGCCGGGTCAACCTCAGCGAGGGCCGGCTTTACACCGAGGAGCTGATGGATTACCTGGCCACGCAGTCCGAACTGCTCAGCAGTTCGACGGTCCAAAACCGCGCGCTGGCACGCTTGCGCGCCCAGCACACGAACAACTTCCAGGCCGCGGTTTCCGCGGACCGCAAGTCCGGCTTCGCGCCCGTGCAGAAGACCAAGGCTTTTGTGAAGCGCCTGGCGGGCCTGGACAGGGCTGGAACCAAGGCTTCGGAAGAGGTGTTTCCCTTCAAGTTGAAGGTAACCGAATCCTCCAAGAGCAGCATTTTAGAGCTGCGCGCCACGGGCCCGCAGCCGGCCTCCACCCGCGCCTTTCTGAACTGCCTCATGGCCGAGTATTTCGCTTTCAAGAAGGAGAATCGCGAGAACGCCTCCGACCGGACCCTCTCTTTAGTCACTGGCGAGGCCCATCAACTGGCGGCGGAACTGAAGGCGCAACAGGCGAAATTGCACGCGTTCCAGAGTTCGAACAATGTGGTGCTGCTCCAGGAACAAGGCAATAGCGCGGGCAACTACCTGGCCCAACTCAACGGGCAGCTCGCCGCGCTCCGCACCCAGCTCCAACTGCTCGAGCGCTTGGACCCCGAGCAGTGGATTGATGAGCAATCCCGGCGCGCCGCCGGGGGCACCGGCGCGCCCGCGGAAGCCGCAGCCCGGGAAGCAATGGCCGGGGTGGCCGGCCCACAGGCGGACTTGTTCCGGGCCAACCAGCAGGCGCAATTACTCAAAGCCCGGCGCGACGAGCTCGCGCGCTTCCTGCGGCCGCTCCATCCCAAGATCGCCAGGCTGAATGAAGAGATTGCGACCCAGGAGAAACTGGTGGGAATCTCCAAGGCCGAGGCCCTCAGACAATTCACGAACCGCCGGCAGGCGCTCCAGGTGGAGGTCAAGAACCTGGAGGCGGCCATTGAGGAATGGGATCTCAAGGCGCTCGAATCCAGCCGCAAGATTGCTGATTACGAGAGCATGCGGCTCGATCTGCAGCGGCTTCAGACGGCGTATGACCGCCTCTTCGGGGTCATGCAAACCGTGGATGTCGGCAAGACAGTGGACCAGGAGAACCTCGCCGTCCTCGAAGCAGCCTCCGCGGCCGATCCGGTCAATCGCATGGTTCTGAACATGCTGCTCGCGATATTTGCCGCTGTGGCGCTGAGCTTCGCCTGCCTGTATTGCCTGGGGTTGATGGATGACCGGTTCGCCTCCCTGACCGAGCTGTCCGGCTGCCTGTCGGCGGAGGTGCTGGGGCAGGTGCCCGCGATCTCCCTCAAGAATCCCAAAGGCCAGCTAAGCGCGCAGTTCCTGCAGCGGCAGCGGTTCGAGTTTCTGGAGTCTTTTCGGACGATTCGTTCCTCCCTGATGTTCATGAGCAATGGCCAAACCAGGCCCAAGACCATTCTCCTGACCAGCTCCGCGCCCCGGGAGGGCAAATCCACCGTCTCGCTTTACCTTGCCGCGACTCTGGCTTTGGGCAACTCGCGGGTGCTGCTGATTGATGCGGACATGCGCCGCTCGTCGCTGCATAAGTTTTTCGGGGCCAAGTCCGGCCCCGGCCTGGCGGAAATACTGAGCCGGGAAATCTCCCCGGCCCGGGCGATTGTCCCTTCCAGCATGGAGAACCTCTCGCTTCTTCCCGCCGGGTCGGCCAGACGAAACCCCGGCGAGCTGGTCTTAAGCCCGGAATGGACGCGGTTCGTGGGGGAGGTCTATCCCCGGTATGATTACATCCTCATTGATTCGCCCCCCCTCCTGGCGACGGACGACGCCGCGGTTCTCGCTCCCCGAGTGGATGGCGTAGTGATGATAGTCCGCGGCTCCTACACGTCGGCCCGGATGGCGCGACGCGCATTGGACCTGTTGCGGCAGCGTCAGGCGCACGTGCTTGGGCTGGTGCTCAACCGCGCCCGCTCTTCGACTTCCGAATATCATTACCACCAACATTACCGGAATACGTATGAGTGGCATCCCCAGCCGGCCGAACCAGCTCCCGCGTTAACTTGTGACGTGGCTGCGTCCAACCATGGCCCCCGGTGAGGTTGAGCCTGCCGATGTCCCCGACTGCAACAGCAGCCGTCGCGCCACGTACCGCCGCGGCCAGACCCCGGTGCCGGCGGTTCGGCATCAACCTGGCGAGCAACATCGCGCAGTTGGGGCTGACCATGGTTATCGGCGCCTGGTACGTCCCTTACCTGGTCAGCAACCTGGGTCCGGCCGCCTATGGCCTGATCCCGCTGGCCAGTTCCATCACCGCTTACATGAGTCTGATTACCTTCGGCCTCAACTCGGCTGTGGGACGCTCTCTCACCATTGCGCTGGAGCGCGAGGATCATGCGAAAGCCAACCTGGTATTCAACGTCTCGCTCTGGGGCAGCCTTGTTCTGTGCGCCCTGCTCCTGCTGCCCGCCATTGCGACGGTGGTTCACGTGCAGCATCTGCTGCGGATTCCGCCTGGTTACGAAACCGCCACCCGCTGGCTTTTCGTGGGGACGATCGCCGCATTCCTGCTGAATCAGCTTAAGACCCCATTCGGGGTGCCGTGTTTCTCCCGCAACCGGCTGGATTTGGAGAACCTTGTCGTTATTTGTGAAACGCTCACCCGGGTGGGGCTCGTGGTTTGCCTCTTTGCCCTGTTCACGCCGAGGATCGAGTTCGTGGGCGCGGGCATACTGGCGGGGACCGTGGTTTCCACCGTGGGGATGGTTTGGCTCTGGCGGTTGCTCACCCCCACGCTTCGTGTCCGGCTCCGCGATTTCGACTGGGGCATGCTCAAGAGCCTGTGCGGCACGGGCGGCTGGGTCATCATCAGTCAAATAGGCGTGATCTTGTACCTGAACATAGACCTGCTGGTTGCCAATCGCCTGTTCGGGGCTGAGCCGACCGGGCGTTACGCGGCGGTCCTGCAACTCCCGGCATTGCTGCGTTCGGTGTGTATCGCCGTGGGCGGGATTTTCGCCCCGACGATGTTCCACATCTTCGCCGGCGGTGACATGAAGGAATTGGTGGCGTACCTGAACCGCGCGATCAAATTCGTTGGCCTCGTTATTGCCCTGCCCATTGGGCTGGTTTGCGGGTTCGGCGAGCCACTGCTCAGATTGTGGCTCGGTCCCAGCTTCGGCAGCCTGGCTCCCCTGCTCTTTTTGATGGCGATTCATCTCTGCATTAACCTGGCAGTGTATCCCCTTTACGCGGTGCCTTTGGCCGCAAATCGGGTGAAAATCCCCGGGCTGGTCACGCTGGGAATCGGGTTCGCCAATTTGCTGCTGGCGCTTTTCCTTGCCGGCTACCTCGACTGGGGCCTGTATGGCCTGGCTGCGGCAGGCGGCATTACCCTGACCGTCCGGCATCTGCTGTTCACCCCGATGTATGGAGCGCGCATCCTCAAACAACCTTACAAGACGTTCTACCGGGAAATCCTTCCGGTTGTGCTCGCCACGGGAGCCGTCGTCGGGGTTTGCCGGCTGATCCTGACAAATTGGTCCATCGTCAGTTGGGCCGGCCTGGCGGCGGCGAGCCTGGGCGTGTCCCTGTTGTATGCCGCCCTGGTTTACTTCCTGTTGTCGCCGGAAGAACGAGTCGCATTGAAAGGATTTATTCAGCAGCGCCGGGGTGGAAATCAGCCGGCCAGTTGAGCTGCATCACCCGCTGCCTTGGCATGAATTGGAGGAAGCCAGTTTACTTCTCCTACGCTTCGCTGCGTGGCTATTGCTTTCCGGCATACCTGGCCGGTTACGCGCGGGCGCGGGAGCGCGGCGGGGCGGACGACACCACATCGGCGGCCCTGGGCCGGCTCCTCCAGCATTGCCGGGAGAAGGTTCCCTACTATGCCGATCTGCTGCAGGAAACAGGATGCGGCCCAACCCCGTCCTGTGATCCGCGGGAGGAGCTGCTCCGCCTCCCGGTTCTCAAGAAGCAGACCATTCGCGCCAACTTCGATAAGCTCCAATCCACTGACCTGGCCGGCAGAAAGTGGTCGTACAACACATCCGGGGGTTCGACTGGAGAGCCCGTTCGCCTCATTCAGGACTCGGATTATGAGGACCGCAGCGCGGCGATCAGCCTGCTCTATTATCGCGCTCTGGGGTATGAGGTCGGCCAGCCCATGGTCAGGCTTTGGGGGGCGGAACGGGATATCGAGTGCGGCACGCGGTCACCCAAGGCGCGTTTCTTTAACTGGCTGACCGACACCACCTGGATGAACGCATTTCACCTGTCGCCGGAGCGCATGCGGCAATACGTCGCGACGTTGAATCGGCTGCGTCCGCGCCTGATCCTCGCCTACGCGCAGGCGGCATACGAGCTGGCTCGGTTCGTCGAGCGGGAGAAGCTGGTGCTGGAACCGCAGCGAGCCGTCGTCACTTCAGCCGGCACACTCTACCCGTTTATGCGCGAGAAGATCGCCCGGGTTTTCGGCTGCAGGGTCTACAACCTATACGGCTCGCGGGAGGTGAGTGACATTGCCTGCGAGATTCCGGGCGCGGAAGGCCTTTGGGTTGCGCCGTGGGGCAACTTCGTTGAAATCCTGGATGATCAAGGAATGCCCGTGCCACCGGGCGAGGAGGGGAACATTGTGGTGACCTGCCTGACGAACTACGCCATGCCCCTGGTCCGCTACTGGATCGGGGATCGCGGGTCGTTGGGGCCGGATCGGACCCTGGGGGGCTCGCGCCAGCAATTCCTCCGGCACGTGGCTGGCCGCAACGTGGACGCCTTCAGAACGCGCGATCAGACGCTGGTGGACGGCGAGTATTTCACCCACCTCCTCTATTTCCGGCCCTGGGTGTCGAAATTCCAGGTGGTTCAACGGAGCCATGAGGACGTTCTGTTCAAGGTGGTCCGGGCCAACGGCGAGCCGCCCGAAAGCGAACTCGCGGACATCGCTGGCAAGGTGCGGCTGGTGATGGGCCCCGCCTGCCGGGTTGGTTTCGAATTCCCGTCCAGCCTGCCGCCGCATCCATCCGGCAAGTACCGGTACACTATTTCGGAAGTCGCCGCCTGAGCGCGGGCACGCGGCTGGCGCAAGGGGATGAGGGGCGCTCAATTTACGCCATATGCATATCTACAAGTCACGTTTTCTGGTGCGCGGGGAGGTTTGGTTCGAGCACGAGCCGGATTCGACCCCGGTGGATTGGATTTTTTACCACCAGCGCAGCCGCCCGGTACCGGGCGCCAGGTGGAAATACTTTTACACGATTGTGCTGGATCTCGGTTTGAGCCCGGAGGTCTTGCGACGAGGCTTGAACAACTCCACCGCCTACCATATCAGACGGGCGCGGGACAGGGACCGAATCGTCTGTGAGCGCGCGAACCCGGTCAGCCGGGAGATGCTCGACGCGTTCGAGGCCGCTTACCATCGCTTTGCGGGGATCAAGGGCCTGCCCCCCCTCGACCGGCAGTGGCTGGACCAATTGGCCAGCGACGGGTTCCTGGAGCTATCGCTTGCCCGGGACCCGGAAGGAAAGCCGCTGGCTTACCATGCATACTACATTGACTCCGACCGAAGCTGCCTGCTGCACACGTTCTCCCTGCATCAAGAGCTGGCCGACAGCGCGGCGCGGAACGCCATTGGCCGGGCTAACCGTTACCTCTTCTGGTGCGACATCCTTCGCCATCAGGAACAGGGTCTGAAGCGGTTCGACTTCGGAGGGTGGTACCCCGGCAAGACGGATCGGGAGCTGCTCGACATCAACCGATTCAAGGAAGGATTCGGCGGGCAGGTGGTGCGCGAGTACAATTGTGAGCAAATCCTCTCCCTTAAAGGCCGGGCGGTGCTTGCCGCCGCTGCCTTGCTGAGCTGGGGGAAGGGACTTCCCGCGGCGCTGCGATTCGGCCGGAAGGCGCGCGGCGCGGAGACGGAGACGGCCGGGGCCGACGCGCAGTCGCCGACGGCTTCGCCCGGGGCGGAGGCGCCTGCCCTGTCGGCGCCGGAAATGGCGCGATAAGGTCAGCATGGTCATTGATCATATCGGGATAGTGGTGCCTTCCCTGGAGAAGGCTTTGCCCCAGTGGGAGGCCCTTTTCGGATATCGCCGGAATTCCGACATAGTGCTGAACACCCGCCAGAAGGTCCGGGTGGTGTTTCTGTCCAGGCAGGATTCCCTGACCGTGAAGTTGATTGAGCCTTCATCGCCGGATTCGCCGGTCTTCCAAGCCGCCCGCAAAGGAGGCGGGCTACATCATTTGTGTTTTCGATGCTCTGGCCTGCCAGCGGAGCTTGCGCGGCTCCAGAGTCAGGGGGCGCGATTGATCGTGCCGCCGCAGCCGGGCGAGGCCTTCCGGAACCACCCGATCGCCTTCCTGCTGGCGGGAAACAATCTCAACATCGAATTGATTGATACCCTGGAAAAGCAGGGGTGGGGCGCCGCCGGACCCGAGGCTTCGGGCGGCGATGTCCGGCCCGCCGACCGTAACTTAAACCCGCCGGACTTCGCGAGCTCCGGCATCGGCTTCCGCGCTGTCGTGGGTCAGCCGATTCCGTGACCCGAGAGGGAAGGTACTGCAGCTGCGTGGCTGCCTAACTGGATGTTCGTCTATAAATCACGGTTTCTGAGTCGTGCCGAGGTCTGGTTTGATGAGACGCCAGACGGCGCGCGGGTGGATTGGATCTACTATCGGCAGAGGTCGTCACCCCTGGCCAAAAGCAGATGGAGGCCATTCCAGACTGTGCTGATAGATTTGCAGAAGACGCCCACGGAGTTGATGGCGATGATGGAGACGAGGACTGCGAGCAGAATCGCCGCGGCACAAGAGAAGGATGGGCTGCGGTGCCGGCGTTGCGATTCAAAAGATGCGAGGGTCCTGGATGAAGTGGAGAAGATGTGGAACCAGTTCGCCCTGGCCCAGAAGACACCGCTTCTGGAGCGGGGTTGGTTCGAGGAGATGAGCAAGGCCGGCGCCCTGGACGTGGTGGCCGCGAGTGATCCGGCGGGAAACCTGCTGGCGTATCACCTCGTCCTGCTCACGACCAAACGCGCCCGGCAATTGATCGCCATTTCTCCCTACAAGCCTTTGCCGAGCGTCGCGTGGCGGAACGCGGTCAGCCGCGCCAACTGCCTGATCCATTGGCACAACTTTCTCAGCTTTCGGGAGCAGGGAATCCGCGAGTTTGACTTTGGCGGCTGGTATCCCGGAACGACGGATATACGGCTGCTCGGGATCAACCGATTCAAGATGAGCCTGGGTGGGAGGGTTGTCAGTGAATACGATGGCGAAGAGCCAATGACCGTCAAAGGGTGGGTCCTGCTCACCGCGGCCCATTTACTGGCCCGGTTCAGGCGCACTCACTCCCCCGCCCGTGCCGATTCGGAGGACAAGGACCATGTCGCACACCTTGAAGAGCACAAAGTATCTCCTGCGTTTTGATGACATTTGCCCGACCATGAACTGGAAAGTTTGGTCGGCCATCGAATCCGCGCTGCGGGAGAGGAATCTCAAGCCGATCCTGGCGGTTGTTCCGGACAACCAGGACCCGGCCTTGCGGGTCGAGGCTCCGGTCGAGGACTTTTGGGAACGCGTCCGAGGCTGGCAGGCCCGCGGGTGGACCATCGCGTTGCATGGTTACCAGCACCGCTACGTGACCTGCCATCCCGGGATTGTTACGCCCAGGAAGAAATCGGAGTTCGCCGGCCTCCCGGCTGCGGAACAGGAGGAGAAGCTCCGCCGCGGGATGAGGATCTTCAAGCATCACGGCCTCAAGCCGGACCTCTGGATTGCCCCGAGCAACTGCTTTGACGCCACCACCGTATCGTTGCTCCACACGGTCGGCATCTCGATGATTTGCGACGGTTGTTTTCGTTTCCCGTTTGTCTGCGAGCGGAACATGTTCTGGATCCCGCAACAGCTCTTTGGCTTCCGGCCGGCGCCAGCCGGCGTGTGGACCGTGTGCTATCACCACAACCAGTGGACCGCCGCGGACCTGCGCCAGTTTCGGGAGGACCTGGACCAGTACGGCCCGGAGATCGCGTCGGTGGACGACGTCGCCCGGGAGTGGCAGGGGCGGAGCTCGTGGTGGTCTTCGTTCATCTGCACCAGCCCGCGCCTCTCCCCGCTGCTCATTCGCTGCCAGCTCAAGCTGGAGGGATGGTGGAGGACGTTGACGGACAGGGTGCAAGCCCCGGCGGGCACGGTTTCGGGCCTGCAGGCGAGGTAGCAATTTCCGGATTATTATGTGTGGCATCGCTGGATTCTGTGATCCGCGCCGGCGCGCGGCCCAAGCGGAGCTGGAGCGCGCCGCCGCCGGGATGGCCGCTGCCTTGCGCCATCGCGGCCCCGACGATCAAGGAACCTGGGCGGACGCGGATGCCGGCGTGGCTTTGGCCCATAGCCGGCTGGCCATCCTGGATCTCAGCCAGGAGGGGCACCAGCCAATGCATTCGGCCAACGGCCGGTTTGTCCTGGTATTCAATGGCGAGATCTACAATTTCCAGTCGCTGCGACGCGAGCTGGAGGACTGCGGCCACACGTTCCGCGGCCATTCGGATACTGAGGTGCTGCTGGCCGCGTTTTGCGCCTGGGGGATTGGCAAGACCGTGCAGCGTTGCATTGGGATGTTCGCCATCGCGGTCTGGGACAGACAATCCCGCAAGCTGCACCTGGTTCGCGACCGGGCGGGGGAGAAGCCCTTGTACTACGGCTGGACGGGAGACGTGTTCGTGTTCGGTTCGGAGCTCAAGGCGCTGCGGGCGCATCCCCGTTGGCGGGCGGCGATCAGCCGCCCCGCGGTCGCCCTGCTGACCCGTTACGGCTACATCCCCGCGCCGTTCTCCATTTATCAGAACATCTACAAGCTCAACCCGGGGTGCGTGCTCACTTTGACCGAGGCGCAGCTCCAGGCCCGGAACGCCGGCAGGCCATACTCATATTGGTCCTTGCGGCAGGCCGCCAGGGAGGGTTTCGCGCGGCCGTTTGCCGGCAAGGAGAGCGAGGCGACGGAGCGGTTGCGCTCGTTGCTGCTCGATTCGGTGCGCCAGCAAATGGTGGCGGATGTCCCCCTGGGCGCTTTTCTCTCGGGCGGCATTGATTCATCGCTGGTGGTCGCCTTGATGCAGGCCCAGAGCCGCCGGCCCGTCAAGACCTTCAGCATCGGCTTCCGGCAGAATGGTTTTGACGAGGCGCCCTTTGCTCGCGCGGTGGCGCGTCACTTGGGCACCGATCACACTGAGCTTTACGTCGAGCCCGGCGAGCTGCGGCAGGTCATCGCCCGGCTGCCGGCCATTTACGACGAGCCTTTTGCCGATTCGTCCCAGATTCCGACCGTGGTGCTGTGCGAGCTGGCGCGATCGCAGGTGACAGTGAGCCTCTCGGGCGACGCCGGCGACGAGCTCTTTGGCGGGTATGGGGCCTATCGGAAAGCGCAGCGAATCTGGTCGGTGCTCGGGCGGATTCCGCTCTCCCTTCGCGGCGGGATGGCGCGCGCGCTGAGATCGGCGGCCGCGTGCGGCCTGGACTTGCGGAGGCGGAGGGGTTCGGTTCCACATTACCTGGGGCGGCTGGCGAATTTCGCGGAGTTGTTGCCGATGCATAGCGACCGGTCGTTATACCAGTTGCTGATGTCTCCCAACCGCGATCCCCTGGCGTGGCTGCGGTACAAGGCGGAGCCGCTAACCAAGTTTGACGACGCGCCGCCCTGGGAGGACTTCCCGGATTTGCTCCGCCGGATGATGTGCCTGGATTTCGTCACTTATCTCCCGGATGACATCCTGGCGAAGGTGGACCGGGCCGCGATGGCCGTGAGCCTGGAGACGCGTATTCCGCTGTTGGACCACCGCGTGATCGAGTTTGCCTGGAGCCTGCCCAACGCGCTCAAGCAGCGGCGCGGGCGCGGCAAGTATCTGCTCCGCCGCGTCCTGCACCAGTATGTGCCCGCGGACCTGGTCGAGCGGCCCAAGCAGGGTTTTGGGGTTCCCATCGCCGCGTGGCTGCGAGGACCCCTGCGGTCGTGGGCCGATGCTTTGTTATCCGCGCCGCGGTTGCGCGAGGAAGGTTTCTTTGACGAACAGACCGTGAGCCTGAAATGGCGCGAGCATCGGGCGGGACAGCGAGACTGGGGACTGGCCTTGTGGCACGTTCTTATGTTTCAAGCCTGGCGGGAACATCAGGCCGTCACGCCGCCGCGCCGGTCGGAGGCGGCCGCCGCCGCGCCGGCCCCAGGCGAGCGCTTCGAGGTATGCCAGCCGTAATCTCAATTGACCGGGGGAGCTTGCCCGCGCTTCCGGGAGCGGAACGTTCCCCGCGCCCGGAGATCGCGCCCGGGCGCAAGTGGTGGAGTTCGGCGCTGAATGAGCCGGAAGCCCTGGTGCGCTGGGCGTTTTACCTGTCGGTGTTTTCCATTCCGTTCACCCGCCTGTATGTTCCCGGCACCGGGGACAGGCTCGGCGCGATCCGGATAGTCCAGATGCTGCTCATGGGCGCGGTTGCGCTGCAGCCTCGCATTTGCCTGCGCTTCCTGCCGGCGGCCCTGCTCTGGTTTGCGGCTTACTGCGTGTTGCGGATTTGCAGCGGGCTGTGGCTGACGCCGGGTTTGCGGGATGCCTGGTGGCCGAGCACTTTCGAATGGTTTCAGTATTCGCTGCCCTGGCTTTGGATGGCGTTCAACCTGTTGCAGTTTCCCAGGCTCCGCCGCGGGGGCTTGTGGGCCTTTGTGTGGGCCAGCTCGCTGTGCGCGTCGCTCCACATCGTGGGCGTTGGCGTCAGCACGGTGGACGACAGCGTGGATGAAGTCCGCACGTCGGTCTTTGGCGAGAATGCGAACGTGGTGGGCGCCACCTATGCCATGGCCCTGATCATCCTGATCGGGCTGGCGATGGCCAACAACGTCAGGTTGAACCAGCGTCTGCTGCTGTTCCCGTTGATTGCGCTGGTGGGGATCGGCATGGCCAAGACCGGTTCCCGGACGGCGATTCTGCTGGTCTTCACCGGAGTTCTGGTGCTGCTTTTTCAGGCTGAACGCTTCTCATCCAGGTCCCGGCGCTACGCGACGTTGATCCTGATCGGCGTGCTGCTGGCCGGGGCGGTCTGGCAGATCCCGACGGTCATGGACCGGTTCCGGGATATTGATCCGCACAATGTCGGGCGGGAGAACCCGCGCGCCCGGATGGCGCCCGTGCTGTGCGAGATGATTCTCCGGAGCCCGATCTACGGCTCCGGCCCCGATCAGTACCAGTACGAACTGACGCGCCGCGCGATGCCCTACCTGATCCAGGAGCAGAAGACCATTGTCGCCCACAATCTTGCGCTGCTGCTGCTCGTGGAGACCGGGATTATTGGGTTTCTGATCTTCGCGACCGGGTTGGGGAAGGCCGTGACGGCGGCGTGGCGCGCGCGGTTTCAGCCTTCGGGTTTGCTGCCCCTGGCGTTGCTGCTGCCGTTTGTGCTGTCGGGATTGACCGTGAACAATCCCACGGGGGATCACGCCTTTTGGTTTGCCGTCGCGTATGCGTTGTCCGGGCAGGCCTGACGGATTGTCCGGAACCTGGTCCCTTGAAGTCTCTGAAGTTGCCGATGACGTCTCCCTGCCAACCTTTGCGTGTGGCGTTGGTGGCCTCCAGCCTGAAGCTGGGGGGCGCGGAGAAGCAGACCGCGTACATCGCTCGCGCCCTGCACGAGGCCGGAACGAACGTGCGGTTCTTTCACCTGGGTGAAGGTGGACATTACGAGCTGTCGCTGCGCCAGATGGGCATCCGCCTCACCCGGTTTTACCGGCGGAACCGGCCGTTGCTGATCATGGCCGGGCTGGCCCGGGCGTTATGGTCTTTTCGCCCCCAGATCGTGTTTGCGCCTCAGTTCGGCGATTTGCATCAGGCCGGTATGGCGGGCCGGCTCTGCCGCGCGCTGACCCTGGGCGGCCTGAGAAGCGACGGTTTCTACGAGCTGAATTACAGCGGGCGCCGGAGCCGGTGGATGCTGCGGCTGGCCCATGGATTGGTTTCGAACTCTCATTGCGCCAGGCGCAATCTCGAGTCCCGCATCGCCAAACCGCCGAAAATTACGATCCTGCCCAATGCGCTGGATCTGCGCGATTTCGATGCCCGCAGCAGAATGCCGCTGCCGGCTGTCATCCCTCCGGACCGGGTTGTGGCGGTTGCCGTCGGGAGCCTGCAACCCGGCAAGCGTTTTGACCGGTTTCTGGACGCATTGGCGATTGCCCGGCGCAAGGCACCCGCTCTGCTCGGCATGGTTGCGGGCGCTGATTGCGGTTCGAGACCTGCCCTGGAACGGCAAGCAGCCAAGCTGGGTCTGACGCCGGGCCACGCGGTTTTTCTTGGTGAATGCAGCCATGTCCCGGCCCTGCTGGTGCAGGCGGGGTTTCTTGTGTTGTGTTCGGAGTACGAGGGTTTTCCGAATGTTATCCTTGAGGCCATGGCGGCCCGTCTGCCCGTGATTACCACGCCGGTGGGGGATGCGGACCGAATCGTGTTGCAGGGGCAGACAGGTTACGTGGTGGAGGGCACTGACGCGCAGGCTATGGCCGAGCGGATGGCCGAACTGGCGCTTTCTCCGGAAACGCGAAAGCGCCTTGGGACGGCGGGGCGCCAGCAAGTGGTCCGGGATTGCGATTTCGAGTCGCTGCGGGCTCGCCTCTTCTCGGTGTTCCGGGATTTTGCCGCTCAGAACCGGCGGTGGCGACTTGTGGAGACGCTGCAAGGCTGGCTTGCCCGTGAGGATGGCGAACGCAGGGCACAAGCGGGTCGGCGGCCTGAGGAATCCCGCAGCCAAGCCGATAAGCGGGATGTGCTCTGTCGAGCCGCCTGAGGAGATGAATCGCCCTGCATTTAGCGCGCAACCCGCTGTGGTCACGGCACTTGCGACGGATTTGGCCCCTGGTGAGGCCTGTTGCGCCGCCTTTCCGACGCAAGTCCCAAAATGATAGTGGTTTACGCGAAATGCGCCTGTTGATGTCAAGGCTGTATCCACGGTGTGGATCCGGTGTGGATCCGGTTAGGATACGGTGGGGATCCCCTGGTGAACGCGTAACTGTTTGTGGTTGCGGCACTTGCCCGGTGGGCTTCCGCGCAACTCTCTGTAATTGTGATGTTGAAGCGACCATCCCTGGTTCCTGGCGGACCCTGGATGAGAAAGGACGCTCGTTGTGAGTTTTCATCTCGACTACCCCCGTGATCTGAAAATCTGTTTCCTGGCGGGAACGCTGGAGCACGGCGGAGCGGAGCGGCAGCTTTACTACATGCTCCAAGCCCTCTGCCGGAGTGGAGTGGCGCCGCGGCTGCTGTGTTTCGATCGGGGTGAGTTTTGGGAGGAGCCCATTCGTTCGCTTGGCGTGCCGGTGACCTGGGTGGGGCAACGCCAGTCCCGGCTGATCCGGCTGCTTCGTGTTTTGCGCGAGCTTCGGAGCGACCCTCCCGCACTGTTCCAAAGCCAGCACTATTTTGCCAACGCCTGCGTCGGCCTGGCTTCCTTGCTGCTGGGTGTGAACGGGGTTGGTGCCATCCGCAACGAGGAAACGGCGGAACGGCGAATGAACGGAACTCTTGGCGGCTGGCTCAATCTCCACCTGCCGCCGGTCATTGCGGCCAACAGCCGCCTGGCGATCAGGCAGGCAATCGGCCGGGGCATTCGCCCCTCGCGCCTGTTTTTCCTGCCTAACGTGGTGGATACGGAGCGCTTCAAACCGGCTGAGAACTCGCCGGCACGACCGCTGACCTTGCTGGCGGTCGGGCGATTGACAAAGCAGAAGAGGCTGGACCGTTTCATCGCCGCGCTGGCGCATTTGCGGCGGAGGCTGGGCCTGGAGGTGCGGGGGTGGATCGCTGGTCCGCCCCAGGACCGGCGGTTGCGAGCCGAACTCGAGGCTCAGGCCGCCCAACTCGGCTTGTTGCCCGGGGGGCTGCAGTTCATGGGAGGCGTTTCCAACATGGCGCAATTGTATCAGGAGGCCGATGTCTGTGTGCTCACGTCGGATTTCGAGGGCACGCCCAACGCATTGCTCGAAGCGATGGCCTCGGGCTTGCCGGTTGTGGCCACGAAGGTGGGCGGGGTTCCGGAGATCGTGCAGCATGGCACGACGGGCCTGGTGGTCGAGCGCGAGGACGCGGAAAGCCTTGTGGCGGCGCTGGCCGAGTTGGTCAGAAACGCTTCGCAAAGAACGGAAATGGGCCGGCGCGCGCGGGAATACGTTGTGCAGAACTACTCGCTGGAGCGTCTGCCCGCTTATTTGGACGATCTGTATGATCGGGCGCTGCCTGAGCGGCGTTCCTGGAAGCTGGGCTTCGTCCAAGGCGCTCCGGTCTGAGGGGCCAATCGCTGTTTCCACCACTTTTTCTTCAGCCCAGATCCTATGGCGAATCTCGCGGCCACGTTATTGCTCGCGCTGGTGCGGCGCGCAAAAGGAGGGGGTGTCATCGTCAACGAACATACCCTCTCGAGGGCTGAGACGGCCTTCCACGTGGAAGTGCTTGGCCGATGGTTTGATTTCATCCGCCTTGAGCACTTGCCGCACCGGCTGGCCCGCCCGCGACGAAAGCCGTTCTGCCTCCTGACATTCGACGATGGCAAGCGCAGCAACTTTACCGAGACGGCGCCGGAGCTGGAGCGCCGGCAGGTGCCGGCGGTCTTTTATATCACGACCGAGCCGGTGACCAATGGCTCGTGCTTCTGGTTCGACCGGCGCGAGCAGTTGGTGCGGGCGCTCGGCCATTGTCCGGCAGGGCTGGAGATTGACACTCTCAAACAACTGCCGTTCGACACGCTGATGCGGCGGCTGGATCGGGCCTGGGCGGAGCATGGGTCCGAGCCGGAGATTGAATCCGATGACCTGCGGCCGATGACCTGGGATGAGGTCCGGAATTTGCACCAGCGCGGGTTTACCATCGGGGCGCACGGATTGACGCATGCGATTCTGACGCGCGAGACGAGGAAGCGGGCCTACGCCGAAATCGAAGCCAGCCTCGCCAGGGTGTCTGAGGAGATCGGCGCGCCGTGCACGACGTTCGCCTTCCCGAATGGCAACCACAACCCGGCCTTGGCGCAGCACGCGTTTTGCTCCGGCGCCCGCACCGCCATGACCACCGAGCCGATGTGGGCGGACAAGACCGCATCGCTTTCGCGACTGCCGCGCATACAGCTTTTCGGCGGGGCCTCGCGGGCGCGGATTGAATCCAAGATCGCCCTGGCGGCCTTCAAGGGAGTACTGGCCAGCCCGGACGGCAACGGCAGGCGCTACCGGGCCGCGGCCGGCAACGCTGCGCCGTTCCCTTTGCGAGTGCCCGTTTCCGACGCGGGCTGCTGACGAATGTTCTGTTGGTGTAGCGCGGATTTGAGTTAACGAACAACGGGTGAGCGGTCTGCCTCAAGGGCAGAGAGATCGAAACAGAGGAGGTATTCATGTGTGGAATTGCCGGCATAGTTGATTTCGACAACGAGGGGATCGTTGCCGAAAGCGAGATGCGCAGGATGCTGGCTACGCTGCGCAACCGCGGCCCCGATCAGTTTGGCATCTACCTGGACCGGGGGGTGGCGCTGGGCAACAGCCGCCTGAGCATCATTGATCTGGCCAGCGGCCAGCAGCCAATCTCGAACGAAGACGGCTCCATGTGGATTGTCTTCAACGGGGAGATCTTCAATTATGTCGAGCTGCGGCCGGAGTTGGAGGCGCTCGGCCACCGGTTCTCCACCGACTCCGACACGGAGGTTCTGCTGCACATGTACGAGCAGTTCGGGCCGCGATGCCTGGAACGCCTCAATGGCCAGTTCGCGTTCGCGGTGTGGGATAACCGGACCAAGACGTTGTTTCTCGCCCGGGACCGGTTGGGCGTTCGACCGCTGTTCTACGCTGTCCGCGGGCAGCGGCTTGTTTTTGGCTCGGCCATCAAGACGCTGCTCACGCAGCCGCGGGTCAGCGCGGAGATTGACACGGCAGTCCTGGACCAGGTGTTCACTTTTTGGGCGCCGCTCTCGCCGCACACGATCTTCCGCCATATCCAGGAGATTCCGCCAGGGCACTTTCTGGTTGCCCGGCATGGGGAGATCAACGTGAAGCCATACTGGCAACTGGACTTCCCGGATGCCAAATCAATGCAACCGCGGGGAGCGTCAGGTGCGGAGCAGCACCTGGAGGAGTTATCCACGCTGCTGGTTGACGCAATCCGCATTCGTCTGCGGGCGGATGTGCCGGTTGGCGCCTATCTGAGCGGGGGCCTGGATTCGTCCCTGATTGCCGCCCTGGTCCGGAATTCCACGGCGAATCGCCTGTCAACTTTCTCCATCGCCTTTAGCGACGCGCAATACGACGAAAGCGCACACCAGACCCGGATGGCTCGGTTCCTGGGGACCGAGCACCAGGTAGCCTGCGTAACGCATGGGGATATAGGACGAGTGTTCCCGGAGGTGGTGTGGAATGCGGAAGCGCCCCTCATGCGGACGGCACCCGCGCCGATGTTCCTGCTGTCAAAGCTGGTTAGGGACAGCGGCTTCAAGGTCGTCCTGACCGGCGAAGGCGCCGATGAGTTTCTCGCGGGTTACGACATATTCAAAGAGGCCAAGGTGCGCCGGTTTTGGGCCCGGCAGCCGGATTCGATTCGGCGTCCTATGCTTCTTCGGCGGCTGTATCCGGACATTGCGGGCTTATCCGGGAGCAGTGCTTCGTTGCTATCCGCATTCTTTAGAGAGGGCCTGACGCGGCTCGATAATCCCGAATACTCGCATGCGGTGCGTTGGCGGAACAATCAACGGACGCGCAGGTTTTTTACGGACGACGTGCTGCACAGCGCCGCGCCGCGCAACGGCCGGTTTCTGGCGGCGGAGCTGCCTGGCCGTTTCGGCGCGTGGGACGACCTGGCAAGGGCCCAGCACCTCGAGATCAGTATCTTCCTCTCCCAGTACCTTCTCTCCTCGCAGGGCGACCGGATGGCAATGGCTAATTCGGTTGAAGGACGTTTCCCGTTCCTGGACTGCCGTGTTGTCGAGTTTTGCAACCGCTTGCCGGCTAATCTCAAGCTGCGAGCGCTCACCGAGAAATACCTCTTGCGGAAACTGGGTGCGCGCTGGTTGCCCGAGGAGGTTTGGGGCCGTCGCAAGCGCCCGTACCGCGCCCCGATTCACCGGAGTTTCTTCGGCCAGCCGAATCTGGATTACGTTGAGGAGCTGCTTTCGCCTGCGGAGCTGAGGCGTTCCGGCCTGTTCCGGCCCGCGGCGGTCGCCCAGCTTGTCCGGAAAATCCAGGAGGGAAAGCCCCTGGGCGAAACCGACGACATGGCGCTGGTCGGCATCATTTCCACCCAACTGCTACATCACCAATTCGTAACCAACATCAACCTGCCCCCGCCGATTTCGGACGCTGACTGTGTCAAAGTCTGTGTGGGTCCGGGGGCATCAAACCAAAAGTTCGAGCATGAAATTCACCAGGAATGTACTTGTAATTGATCCTGCCGCTGAGGCGGATCGCATCGTCCAATCGCTTCGGCAGCAGGTCCAAAAGGTCTTGCGGCGCTATGGGGGAGTGGTGGGGATAAGCGGCGGCGTTGATTCGGCCGTGGTCTGCTCACTGTGCGTGCGTGCCTTTGGCCCCGAGAAGGTCGTTCCGATCATCATGCCGGACAAGGACTCCGATCCGATCAGCGAGCGCCTTGCCCGGCAGCTGGCACGCCAACTCGAGGTCGAGCCCATCCTCGAAAACGTCACCCCGGCCCTCGAGGGATTTGGCTGCTACCGCCGGCGGGACGAGGCCATTCGGCGGGTCTTCCCGGAATACGATCCGGCGGCCGGGTACAAGGCGAAGATTGTGCTGCCGCAGAACCTCCTTCAAGAAAGCAGCCTTAACGCCTTTTCGGTCACCATCGTCGCGCCCGATGGCGAAGAGCGCAACGCGCCGTTGCCGGTGCGGGATTTCCTGCAAATCGTCGCCGCCTCAAACCTCAAGCAGCGAACCCGTATGGCCACCCTCTACTACCATGCAGAACTGCGCAACTTCGCTGTGATTGGGACGGCAAACAAGAACGAGCATGACCAGGGATTCTTCGTGAAATACGGCGATGCCGGGGTGGACATCAAGGCCATCGGCCACTTGTATAAGACCCAGGTCTATCAGTTGGCTGAATATCTCAACGTCCCGAAGGCCATCCGGGAACGGCCGCCGACCTCTGACACCTACAGCGCGGCCTGCACCCAGGAGGAGTTCTTTTTCAGGCTGCCCTTCGATCTCATGGACCTGCTTTGGTACGCGCAGGAGCACAACATTCCTGCCGCGGAGGTGGCCCGGGTCATGGAACTGCAGGAAGTTCAGGTCCGGCGGGCCTATGAGGATTTCTCCCGCAAGTTCCGCACTACAAACTACCTTCGGATGCATCCTTTGGAAATCAACTAGACACAACATTACTTATGCAAATAGAACATAAGATTCGCGAGTTCATCGTCAAAAACCTCTACTACGACGAGGACAATACCATCGCCGATGAGGACTCATTCCTGGAGACGGGAGTGGTGGACTCGATGGGCGTAATGGAGTTGGTGGCCTTCATCCAATCCGAGTTTGGCGTGGAGGCGGCTCAGAACGAGATTGTGGTCGAGAACTTCGACTCCATTCGCAAACTGGCGGACTTCGTCCGGCGAAAGCTGCCGGCCCAGCCGCCCGCTGCTGGACCTTCGGCGAGCGACAAACAATCCAGCGCGCCCGCCTTGGTGGGCGGATGAGTGGCGGGGCATTCCCTCCCCGCTGTGATTGGATTATGCACGGACACGATAATCAGTTGCTGACGCTGGGCATGGAGTGTCCGCCGGGGTCTGGCTGGACGCCTGGTGGGAAAACCGGCCAGGAGGTCTTGGGGGATGCGCCGGGCACCGTGGAGGACTTGCTCCGTTGCGTGGCGTGCCGAGCGCGACTCTTCCGGGGGGAGGGCGAACTTGTCTGCGCGAATCCAGCCTGCGGAGCCCGTTATCCGATAGTGGACAATCTGCCTGTCCTGATTAACGACGATGAGAGCCTGTTCGCGCGCGAAGATTTCGTCGGCCGGCGGAATACCACTATTGAACTTTCCCGGCCTGGGTTCAAACGCTGGGTGGACAACTTGCTGCCTGTGCTGGGCAGGAATCTGAAAGCCAGGCACAACTATCAGCGCCTGGCGGGACTGCTGTTGGAGCGCACTCGAGAGCCGGTGGTTCTCGTGATTGGCGGCAGCGTTCTTGGCCAGGGCATGGAGGGGTTGGTTTCCCGGCCTGGAATTCGGCTGGTGGAGACCGACGTCACCTTCGGGCCCCGGACACAGATTATTTGTGATGCCAACAGTCTCCCGTTTGATGACAACTTCTTTGACGGTGTTGTCATTCAGGCGGTGCTGCAGTATGTCCCGGACCCGGTCCGATGTGTCCAGGAGATTGAGCGCGTGCTCAAACCGCGGGGACTCGTTTATGCCGAGGTCGCTTTTATGCAGCAGGTGGTGCATGGGCGGTTTGACTTCACGCGTTTCACGCATTTAGGGCTGCGCCGGCTGTTTCGGAGGTTTCGCGAGTTACAGAGTGGTCCGATGGCCGGCCCGGGAATGGCTTTGGCCTGGGCTTGCCATTTCTTCTTGCTAAGCTTTGCGACGAGGAAGTTCGCGCGGGCCCTGATCCACGCCGCCGCCCGGCTCGCATTCTTCTGGCTGAAGTACTTCGATGTCTTCCTGCTCCAAAAGCCGGGGACCTACGACGCGGCTTCGGGGTACTTCTTCCTCGGAGAACTCGCGGGCAGATGCCTGCCGGATCGCCAACTGATCGCGCTCTATCGGGGGGCGCAATGAAGCAAACGGCCTGACGCACGGTCGCCTCGCAAAGCTCAATCGGAGAGATGAATGTAGCTGAGTCTATTCTTGCCAAAGGGGCGGACGCGGCCGACGCGCTTCTGCACCGGGGTGGGGCGATGACATATGCGGCGCTCCGGGAGAAGGTGAGCCGGGTCGCTTGCGGGCTGCTGGATCAAGGGTATAACAAGGGAGATCGGATAGGCGTATTCTCGGAGAACAGCCCTTTCTTCGTCTCCGTTTACCTCGGGATCATGCGCGCCGGCCTGACAGCGGTTCCGTTCCAAACAGAGGTTGGCGCTGGCACGTTTTCGGAGATCGTCTCAGACACTGGCATGCGGGGTGTGTTCGTTTCGAACCGGTTCCGGAATCGTGTGCAGGCATGGGCTGGAGAACTTGGCCTATCGCTCTTGCCCGAGCACTACGGGGATCATGCCTTGGGGGATGGACAAGCAATATTCCCTGAAATAACAGCCTCCCGCGACCTGGCAGCATTGATGTTCACCTCGGGGTCAACCGGTTCGCCGAAGGGGGTAATGGTCACGCACGGCAACATTGAATGCAACACACGGGACATTATCTCCTATATGGGCTTGCAGAACCAGGACCGGGCCATGGTCGTGTTGCCTTTTCATTATTGCTTCGGACTTTCATTGCTGCACACGCATCTGATGGCGGGGGGCTCACTCGTGCTAAACAACGAGTTCAAGCTCTTCCCGGAAGTCGTGCTCATGGAAATGCAGCGCAAGGAGTGCACTGGGTTGGCCGGGGTTCCCTCGACTTACCAAATCCTGCTCCGGCGATCCCGGTTCCGCGAGCTGGCGTTTCCGCGCCTCCGCTGGTTCCAGCAGGCGGGAGGGAAATTGCCCAATGCCTGCATAGAGGAGATCCTCAGTTCATTCCCGCAAGCCAGGTATTTTCTGATGTACGGTCAGACTGAAGGGACGGCGCGATTGAGCTACCTGCCACCAGAACGGCTCGCCGACAAACTGGGTTCGATCGGAACGGGATTGCCATCCACAAGGCTTGAGGTGCTCAAGGCGGATGGAACACCAGTCGCTCCCGGTTCGGACGAGGTTGGCGAGATTGTGGCTGCAGGGGACAACATTGCCCTGGGTTATTGGAACGACCCGGTGGAGACATCAAGGTTCTTCCGGGGCGGCAGGTTGCACACGGGCGACCTCGCGCGCGTGGACGAGGATGGTTTCATCTTCATCGTGGAACGGGAACGGGACATGATCAAGGCGGGCGGCAACCGCATAAGCGCCAAAGAAGTGGAAGAGGTAATCGCCGAACTGCCGGAGGTCATCGAGGTGGCGGTCCTGGGAGCTCCTCACGAGCTGTTGGGGGAGGCTGTCAAGGCATTCGTTGTGCCTGCCCCGGTTTCGCGGATCACGCCGCAGGACGTGGTGGCCCACTGCCAGCGACGGCTGCCTGGTTACAAGGTTCCCGAGGAAGTGTTTTTTCTCAACACGATGATCCACAACGGCTCGGGCAAAGTTCTCAAGCAGGAACTGAGAAGGTTGCTCGAGGACCGCCAGCCTGGAGAGGTTGAAAAAGCCGCCTGAGGCCTGAACCCTGCCCCGCCTGAGTCCTTTCGGATAGAGGCTAATCGGTAAGTGCCGGGTAATTGAGAACACACGAATTCGACACCGTTACAGGAGATTTCTAATGACAAGAGACATGGATATTCAACCACCCACTCAACCATTTGTTTCAATTGTACTGCCCTGCCGCAATGAAGCAGGACATATCGAACCGTGCATACAGTCAATCCTCGCGCAGGATCCGCCGGAGGGGGGGATGGAGATCATTGCCGCGGACGGGATGTCCACCGACGGCACGCGCGAGTATTTAGAAGGCGCGGCGCAACAGCATCCCCAACTGCGCGTGCTCAATAATCCCGGTCGCATCGTTTCAACCGGGTTGAACGCTGCCATCCGGGCGGCGCGCGGCGAGATCATTGTCCGCATGGATGCGCACACAACCTACGCGCCCGATTATGTGAAGCAGTGCATTGCCGTATTGCAGGAAACCGGGGCCGACAATGTCGGCGGGCCGATGCGGTCCCAGGCCCGTACATTCATGGAGAAAGCCATCAGGGCGGTCTTCCACTCTGCCTGGGCGGTTGGCGGCGCCCGGTCACATCTACCGCACTTTGAGGGTTACGTGGATACGGTAATTTATGGCTGCTGGAAGAAGGATGTGTTCGAGCGGGTCGGCCTTTTTGACGAGGACCTTGTCCGCAATCAGGACGACGAGCACAACCTCCGCATCAGGCGGGCGGGCGGCAAGGTCTACCAGTCTCCACGCATTCAGAGCTGGTACCGTGTGCGCGGTTCGTTGTCCGCCCTTTTTCACCAGTATATGCAGTATGGTTACTGGAAGGTTTTGGTGATTCGGAAGCACCATGCGCCGGCGTCCTTTAGACATGTCGTGCCCGGAGCATTTCTTGGAACCCTTGTTCTGGCGGCGGTCCTGTCGGTGTTCTGGGCCCCCGCGCTTTGGGCGGTTGCCGGCTTGAGCCTGTCCTATGTGCTGGCGGCCCTGGGGCTCTCCCTGATCATCGCAGCTCGTTCACAATGGGGTTGCCTGCCGGTTCTGCCGATCGTGATCTGGTGTTTCCACTTCGGGTACGGCTACGGATTTCTGCACGGAATCCTCGACTTCGTGGTGTTCCATAATGCGCCGCAAACACAATTTGTCCGATTGACCCGGGGACGCCATGCCAGCCCCGAGAGTGCTGGTTCCTGAGTCCAAGGGAGCTGTTGTCTGACCCCAATGGAGACGCGCGCGGAAGTTGACCGGCTGAGGCGGGTTTATCGCGGATACACTGCCGGCGGGTATGAGCGCTCCAAGTGGCTGGATGCCAATAAGGGGAACCAGGCGATTCGACACGAACGGGAGCTTGAAACGCGCAAGTTGCTGCAGCAAGCGGGCCTGCTCCCCCTCGGTGACCGGCGCATCCTGGATATAGGCTGCGGCACAGGTGAACAGCTGGCGGTCTTTGCGAATTGGGGCGCCCGGCCGCAAAACCTCTTTGGCGTTGATCTCATGCCAGAGCGAGTCCGCGCCGCGCAACTGAAGTTTCCCCAAATCACCTTTCAATTGGCGAACGCCGAGGCACTGCCGTTTCGAGACGGCTCGTTCAATATCGTTGCCGCGCTGACCGTGTTCACCTCAATCCTGGACCAGCAGATGAGAGGCAATATTTGCAGGGAGATAGAACGTATCCTCGTTCCCGGCGGAGGCGTTCTCTGGTACGATTTCAGAATCAACAATCCTCTCAACCAGCATGTGCGAGGAGTATCCAGGAAACAGATTCAGCGTCTGTTCCCGGATTTTCGCATGACTTTGAAAACCATTTCTTTGTTGCCCCCGCTGGCCAGGCGTCTGGGGCTCCTTACCGACCGCCTTTATGCTCCTCTGCGTTCCCTGCCGTTCCTGAGAACGCATCTGCTGGGGCTCTTGATCAAACCTTGAAGGCCCTTCCCTGGCGGGAGGGCGTTGGATTCCTGCGAGTCGAGTCGCCGCGCATTTTCACACCACCATTGTTTCGCCCATACAAGCGTATGCTCCGAATACCATTCCATAAACCAAGCATCGGCCAGGCTGAGATCGATGAAGTCATTGACTGCCTTAGAACCGGCTGGCTAACCACCGGGCCCAAAGCAAAGAGGTTCGAGGCGGATTTCGCGCGCTACATGCAGCGCCGACAGGCGGTTGCCGTCAACTCGTGCACCGCTGCGCTGCACTTGGCCTTCGAGGCGATTGGCCTGAAGGCCGGCCAAAGGGTCGTCGTCCCGACGATGACGTTCGCGGCCACGGCCGAAGTCGTGCGCTACTTCAATGCGGTCCCGCTGTTTGTGGATTGCCGGCCCGAGGACCTGAACCTGAGCGTCGGCGATGCGGCCGAACGGATCGCGGCCGCCCAAAGCGCCGGCCACGACGTGGCGGCAATTGCACCAGTGCATTATGGAGGTCAGATTGGGGACGTTGCCGGTGTGCGCGCCCTGGCGGCCAAGCACGACCTAACGATCATAGAAGATGCCGCCCACTGCTGTCCTGCGTATTACCGGGATGACGAGAAGTCGGCTTGGAAGACCGTGGGCACGGGAGCCGCGATCACCTGTTTTTCCTTTTACGCCAACAAGACCATCACAACGGGCGAAGGCGGCATGGCGTGCACCGATTCGGAGGATTATGCCGACCGCATGCGGATCATGTCCCTGCACGGAATTTCACGAGACGCCTGGAAGCGCTACACCGCGGAAGGCTCCTGGTATTACGAAATCGTCGCGCCCGGATACAAGTATAACCTGACGGACATCGCGGCCGCGATCGGCTTGCACCAACTGCGAAGGGCGGACTCTTTGCACAAGCAGCGGGTTCAAGCAGCCGAATGGTACACGGCCCTGCTGGCGGACGTGGACGAACTGGTGCTGCCCCAGGTGATGCCGAACCGGATTCACTCCTGGCACCTTTTCCCGGTGCGCCTGAAAGCCAACAGCTGCGAGTATGGCCGTGATGAGATGATTGAGGAGCTGAAGCGGGCCGGGATTGGCACCAGTGTGCATTGGATGCCGCTCCACATGCATCCTTATTATCGTGATACGCTTGGCTGCAAGCCGTCGGACTGCCCTTGCGCCGCGTCCATTTACCCGGAGCTGATCAGCTTGCCTCTTTACCCGGAAATGACCGCCTGCGAGGTGGAATACGTCTGCAGCAGCTTGAAAGAGATCCTGGCCCGATCCCGCGTGGCGATTCCCGGTGTGACGTTCCCCGTCGGACTTGATCGCGCCGCCTGAAATGAACTGCACCGGTTCCAATTCGCCCCAGGAAAGAGGGTCGCCGCACATCGCGTGCGACGGATTTGCAGCCACACCCTTCAGTCATGCGGCCAAGCGTCTCTACGATGTCGTCCTCTCAGGTTGCGGGCTCGTCGTGCTCAGTCCGCTGTTTTTGGTGATTGCGGCGCTGATCAAGATTGCCGATGGCGGTGCCGTCTTTTACCGCCAGTTGCGCGTTGGTCTGCGCGAGCAGCCGTTCTACATCTGGAAGTTTCGGACCATGGTGACGGGGGCTGACCGGAGCGGACCGCTGGTGACGGGCGATGGCGACGCGCGCATTACGTGGATTGGTCGAATCCTGCGAAAGACAAAATTAGATGAGCTGCCCCAGCTTTGGAATGTCCTGAAGGGAGAAATGAGCCTGGTTGGCCCGCGGCCGGAAGTTTCCCGGTACGTCAAGCTGTACACGCCGAAGCAGAGGAAGATATTCAATCTCAAGCCCGGAATAACCGATTTGGCATCCGTCCATTTCCGGAACGAAGAGCTGCTGCTGGAGAAGGCGGACGACCTGGAGGCATTCTACATTCGGCATTGCATTCCGAGAAAGTTGCAGCTCAATCTCGAGTATGCGGGAAAGGCAACCCTGCTGAGTGATACCTGGATCATCGTGCAGACGATCTGTCCCTATTGGATCTGCTTGTTGTCTGTCTATAGTCTTGTGCTGGCGGCCGCCTTCTGGCTGTCCTGCCTGCTCCTCTATGATTTTGCCCTGCCGCCCGTACCGCTCGAGGAATTCGGCGGGACCATGGTGGCAGTAGTGACGGTCCAACTGGGCGCCCTGATTTGGCGCAAGCAGTGCAAAGGTCTAATGAGCTATTTCAGTTTGCCCGAGCTCAGGCAAGTTGCGACTGCGCTCGGGTTTGCCTGCGTGCTGTTGCTTGGTTTGTGGGCACTGGCAGATCGGATCTGGCCGCAGCGAAACCTGGT
The DNA here is from genome assembly GCA_035452965.1 of Candidatus Paceibacterota bacterium. Classification (NCBI taxonomy): domain Bacteria; kingdom Bacillati; phylum Minisyncoccota; species Minisyncoccota bacterium. The sequence goes on from DAOTCE010000001.1 coordinate 134,186, forward strand.
CCTGGTGGACTCGCTCCTCGCGCTCGGCGCAATTTGTGGCCTTCGGCTCCTGCTTCGATTCTGGCGGGAGAACGCTTCATCGAGGGAGGCTGCGCCGGATGGACCGCCAGTGCGTGTGGGCATCATCGGTGCCGGACGCGCCGGGAGTCAACTGGTTCGCGAATTGATGATCGGAAATCCGTTCGGGCGAACCGTTGTCGCCTTTTTTGATGACGATTGTCAGAAATGGCATAAGCGCATTCACGAAGTCCCGGTCGTCGGCATGCCGGAATGCCTCCTCGATGGCTGGGCGGGCAAAGTGGATGAGGTGGTGATTGCCGCCCCGAATGCGCCGCCCGGCAGGATTCAAGAAATCCACCGCATGCTGCGGGATACCGGCGTGAGAACTTACACCGCGCCGTCGGTGCATGACCTTTGGTTTGGGGGCGAGAGCCGTTTGTCAGGGGAGCTTCAATCATGAAATCTGTGCGCATTTATTTTGTTCTTGCCGCGGCTGCGACCCTGGTGGGCAGTCTCTGGCTCAGCTACCAGCTTCGTTTCGACTTTGCCGTGCCGCCCGAAGTGGAGAGGGTGGCGCTGCTGGCGTCACTTTGGGTGGTCAGCATCAAGCTGTTCGGTCTTTGGCGGTTCCGCCAATTCCAGGTGCTATTGAGATACTTCGGCCTCTCGGATTTCAGCGGCCTGTTCTGGGCTTTGTTTACCACCAGCTTGTTCGTCTATGGCATTTCCTCCCACTTGGGCTGGTCTTACGCGCCGCCACGCAGTGTTGTGGTGGCTGACTTTAGCTTTTCCCTGATTGGCCTGACCGCTCTTCGGTTTGCTCTTCGGCGCGTGCTTGGCGGGCGCACAGCCGCCGAGCAGGACTCGCCGCATCGGCGGGCACGCCGTGCGGGCATCATTGGGGCAGGGTTGGTGGGCACCACTCTGGCACAGGAGTTTGCCAATCGCCGGGAACTCGGGCTGCAGGCGGTCGCTTTCTTCGACGACGACCGCTCCAAATGGGGGCACCGCATTCAAGACACGCTGGTGGTCGGCCCACCCGAGGCCCTGTTGAACGACCAGCACAACCTGGAACTGGAGGAAGTGATCATCGCCATGCCGAACGCATCGGCCACGCGCGTGGCGGAAATCGCCCGCACGCTGCATAAACTGCAGGTTAAGTTCAGCACCGTCCCTACCGCCTATGAGCTCACAACCGGCCGCGCCAGCGTTAGCCAGTTGCGGGCGGTCAACGTTCAGGATTTGCTCGGCCGGGAGCAGGTTCAACTGCGGAATGAGAATGTGCGACACCTCCTGCACGAGCAAGTTGTGATGGTGACGGGCGCCGGCGGCAGCATTGGCAGCGAGCTGTGCCGGCAGATCGCGGCCTATTCTCCGCGCACGTTGCTGCTGGTGGAGCAATCGGAGGTGCAACTGTTTCAGATCGAGCAAAACCTGGTGGAAAGCGGTCACGGCAAGCGAATTGTTCCACTGCTGGCAAATATTCTGGATAGCCGGCGGATGGAGGCCATTTTTCAAATCCATCGCCCGCAGATTGTTTTTCATGCAGCCGCGCACAAGCACGTTCCGATGACGGAGACGCAGCCGGGCGAGGCGCTAAAGAACAACGCGCTGGGCACCCTGAGCCTGGCGGAGGCGTGCGTGGATTACCAGGTGCGCCGCTTTGTCCTGATCTCGAGCGACAAGGCCATTAACCCGACCAATGTCATGGGGGCCACCAAACGGCTGGCCGAAATGTGCGTGCAATCGCTCCATGCCCATTGCCCCGACACGACCCGTTTTATGGCGGTGCGGTTTGGCAACGTGCTGGGGTCGTCGGGCAGCGTCGTCCCGACATTTAACAAGCAGATTGCGGCCGGCGGCCCGGTCACGGTTACCCATCCCGAGGTGATGCGGTATTTCATGACCATCCCGGAAGCGGTGGGCCTGGTGTTGCAGAGCGCCGCGCTGGGGGCGGGCGGAGAGATATTCACGCTGGACATGGGTGAGCCGGTGAAGATCGTTGATCTGGCGCGACAACTGATACGGCTTTCGGGTTTCACGCCGGACAAGGATATCCGGATTGAGTTCACGGGCCTGCGGCCCGGCGAAAAGTTGTTCGAGGAACTCAGCTACCAGGGCGAACATATTGTTCCCACCAGCAACCCGAAGATTATGCGGCTGCTATGCGAACCACCTCCGTTCCAGGAAGTTAAGGATTCAGTCCTCGCTTTGGTCGAGCAGATCGATGTGACAACGGTGGACGAGTTCAAGGGTCTGCTGCAGCAAATTGTGCCCGAGTACCAGCCCCAACTGGGGAAAGCCACTTACCCCAAACACGCTAATGCCGACGCCTTCGCGGGTGCTCGCGGGCGCCATTGCCGCCCCATCGGCGAACCGATCTTCCAACTGGAACAGCGAGAGGCCGCATAGCGCGTTGTGTCGCAAATTCACGAACGTACAGCCTGCCCGTAGCGCAGAATCCAACTTGGCCAGTATCGGCTGGAATCGTCTCACCGGGCCGGCAGGCCCCAGACCTGCCCGGCAAGCCAGGTGCTTCCGACCACACCCGCCGACTATAGCGCAATCCCCAAGCCTGAGGCACCCCACGCCCAAGCCGGATACGGCGATGGGACGGCGCCAATCCGGTGGGACTACGGTGTGGTTCCCATGGGGAGCGATCCCCATGGGATACACACCGGGGCATCACGGGTGTCACAGTGTTGGCACACCGGGGCGGCTATTCGGTCCAGGAACAGGGGACTGTCGCATTGGAATGCGGAATTCAGCCCTTGGAGCACAAAAATCCAGAAATTAAGCACCGTTCGTCCCCCATGCGAGTTCTTGCCGTCACCAATATGTACCCCACCGAGGAATTCCCGGGCAGGGGCGTCTTTGTCCAGGAGCAAATCAAAAGCCTGATTGCGGCAGGTCTCAGCGTGCGTGTGTTGTTCGTTGATCGGCTCCGTGAAGGGCCGTCAGCGTATTACCGGATGGGGATCCGGCTTTCCGGGGCTATTGAGGAGTTCGAGCCGGACTTGATTCACGTCATGTACGGCGGGGTTATGGCGAAACAAGTTGTGCAGCGCCGCTATGCGCCCCCGACGTTGGTCACTTTCCACGGATCCGACTTGCTGGGGGAGAACCTTTCAGGGCGGGTGCGCAAGCTTATCTCGCGATACGGAGTCTGGTGTTCGAAGCGGGCGGCGAAGGCGGCTGACGGCGTCGTCGTGGTCGCGCGGCACCTGTTGCGAGCTCTGCCGCGCTCGGTGCCGGCGGTCAAGGTTCACATCCTCCCGTGCGGCATAGACCTGGGCCGGTTCAAGCCGATGGATTCGTATTCCTGCCGGCGCCAGTTGGGGTGGCGCAGAGACGCGTTCCACGTGGTTTTCGCCTCCAGCAACGGGGACCCGGTGAAGAGACCTGCGCTGGCTCAAGCCGCGTTCAGGCAAACGCTCCGCCAGGGTATCCCCGCAGAACTGCATTACCTGACCGGCGTGCCGAACTCGGCTGTGCCGACATGGCTCAACGCCGGTGATGCATTGCTCTTGACCTCACTCCACGAAGGCTCGCCAACGGTGGTCAAAGAGGCGTTGGGGTGCGGGCTGCCGGTAGTCTCGGTTGACGTCGGGGATGTGGCGGAGCGGATCGAGGAGATCAAAGGCTGTCACTTGGCCCGGCCCGACCCGGCGGACCTGGCCCACAAGCTCTCCCTGGTTTACCACAAGCGACAGCGTTTGGATTGCCGAAGCCGGCTGGAGGATATCTCTGTCTCGAATGTGGCGCGACAGCTGACAGGCGTTTACGAACTGCTTGCCGACAAGGTGCGGTCGCCGGCACTGGCTTTTCCGAACCCCAAACCACGGCCCGGTTTACGGGTGGCAATGCCCGCGCCGCGCCAATCCGCCCGCGCCAGCGTAGCGCATTCGTCTTGACGATGCGTTGCGGCGCTCCTGTCCGCAGGCAGGACGGTAAATCCCCAACCAAAGAAGAAGGCCACCCGTGACCCCGCGAAAGTCTATTTCCGCAGCACCCAGCATCAGGACGCCATACCAGGAGCTTGCCGCGGCGTTGGCCTGGCGACCGCGGGTCTGGCTTGTGACCGGCTCCGCCGGCTTTATTGGCTCGAACCTGCTGGAAGCATTGCTTCGTCTCGATCAGCGCGTTGTCGGCCTGGACAACTTCTCCACCGGCTCGGAGCAGAATCTCAAGGAGGTCCGCGCCGCCATCGGTTCGGCACGTTGGAAGAACTACACCCACATCCGGGGCGACACCCGTGACCCGGAAGCGTGCCGGCAGGGCGTCTCGGGCGTGGACTTTGTGCTACACCAGGCGGCGCTGGGGTCCGTCCCGCGCTCGCTCGCCCACCCCATTGACTCCCATTCCGCCAACGTTACTGGCTTCATCAACATGCTTGTGGCCGCGAAGAATGCGGGTGTTCAGCGCTTCGTTTACGCCTCCAGCAGTTCCGTGTATGGCGATCATCCCGACTTGCCGAAAGTGGAACACAAGATCGGCTGCTGCCTTTCTCCCTACGCCGCCACCAAGTTAATGAATGAGATTTACGCGGCCGTCTTTTCCCGGTGTTACGGCTTGGAAACCATCGGGCTGCGCTACTTCAACGTCTTCGGCCCGCGCCAGGACCCAGCCGGTCCTTACGCGGCGGTCATTCCGAAGTGGATTGCCGCCATGCTCAGGAACGAGCCCGTCTGGATTAACGGGGACGGACAAACAAGCCGTGACTTTTGTTACGTGGCCAACGTGATTCAAGCCAACCTGCTTGCCGCCACTTCGCAAACGCCCGGTGCGCTGAACCAGGTCTACAACATCGCCGTCCATGCGCGCATAACGCTCAATGAGTTGTTCCAGTTGCTCACGGCCAATCTGGCCCCGCACTATCCCGATTTGAAAGGGCTTCGCCCGCACTACCGGGAGTTCCGAGCCGGGGATGTCAAGCACTCTGAAGCCGACATTTCCAAGGCCCGAAGTCTGCTCGGCTACGAGCCCTCCCATACCGTTGAGAAGGGTTTGACAGAGGCCATCGAGTGGTATTGCCGCAAGCTGAAAGCGCCCGCGAAGCGCCGGATTACGGAACCGGCGATGCCGTTCGCATTGAAGAAGGCTGCCTGACGAACGGGCCGCTCGGAGACTGGGAGCAACGCCAAGAGGACAAGCCGAGAGTTCGAGGGGTCACGCCGGATGGGCAATGGCCTGGCCGGCGACGGCAACCATGCGGCAGGCTTCGGCGGGGGTGGTGCAGTAAGGAGGCATAAGGACGATCACATTGCCGATGGGACGAGACAGCACACCGTGCCGAGCCATGGCTTCACAAACGCGGATGCCGGCACGGTCCCGGAGGTCGAACGGTTCGCGCGTGCGCCAGTCTCGGACTAGCTCGATGCCGACAATCAACCCAACCTGGCGGATGTCACCAACGTGCGGGTAACGCCACAGGGTCTTGAGTTCGTCCCGGAGAGTCTTTGCAAGCCGCCAGCGGGCAAGGAGCGAGATGGTGGTGTGCAGGATTTCCAGGCTGGCCAGGGCTGCCGCTGCGCCGAGTTGGTTGGCGGTGAAACTGTGCCCGTGGAAGAAGGTCTTGAAATCCTCGTATTCGCCGAGGAATGCGTCGAATACCTCCTGGGTGGTGAGGGTCGCCGCCATCGGCAGGTAACCACTGGTCAGGCCCTTTGCGACGGCCATGAAGTCGGGCCGGACCCCTTCCTGTTGGCAGGCGAAGAGAGGAAGGGTAAGCGGCTTGGTGCGAACTGATTTCCCGGGACGTCCGAACTCGCGCGAATGCTCCCCCCCCACCCGGGGAGAAGTCCGGCCGAAACCGGTCATGACCTCGTCGGCAATGAGCAGCGCACCGTGGCCGCGGGCGATCTCGGCGGCGCGGCGCAGCCAGCCAGCCGGTTGAGGGATCATCCCCGCGGCGCCCTGGATGAGCGGTTCGAAAACGAAGCCGGCGTAGGGGTTGCCACACCGCTTCTGGGCGGTGAACCTGCGCTCCAATACGTCCAGGCATTCCCAGCTGCACTTGCGGTAATCGCGGGCGTCGGCGCGGTCCGGCCGGGCGCGGTTGAACGGACACCGGTAGCAGTAGGGCGCCATGACCTTGTCGGTCTTAAAGAGCAGCCCGGCGTAGGCTTTGTGGAACAAGTCAACGTGGCCCAGGGACACCGCGCCAATAGTGTCACCGTGGTAAGCTCCGTTAAGGGCAAGAAACCTGGGTTTCCGGCTGCGCCCGGTGCGGCGAGCGTATTCGTAGGCGAGCTTGAGCGCTGCTTCCATGGCGGTTGAGCCGTCATCGGAATAGAAGACCTTGCGCAGCGGAGACGGGGCCGCAGCAACCAGTTCTTCACCCAGCAGGGAGGCTGGCTCATTGGCGAAGCCCAGGGCGGAGCTATGGGCGATCTTGTTCAACTGACGGCGGATAGCGGCGTTGATCTGGGGATGGTTGTGGCCGTGCAGGTTGGTCCAAATGGAGGAGTTGGCATCGAGGTATTCGCGCCCATATGCGTCGCGCAATCGGGCGCCCTGACCTCCCACGATGAGAACAGGCTCGTGCTTAAGCCAGTCGCGCATCTGGGTGAATGGATGCCAGAGGTAGCGGTGATCCAGTTTGGCAAGGGGGTGCATGGGTTAAAGCCCGAAGGCCGAAGTGCGAAGGCCGAAGTTGAGTGATTTGAATGCGGTGAGCAACTGGGTGAGGTCGGCGCTCGTGTGGGCGGCTGTGACAGTCAACCGCAGGCGGGCCTTGCCGCGAGCAACGGTCGGGTAGCGGATGGCGGGGATGAAAATGCCCTGGTCACGGAGCGCGGCGGCGGCAGCAGTGGCTTTGGCCTCATCACCCATTATGATGGGAATGATGGCATGTCGCAGCGCTAAAGGTTGAGAGCCGGGGTTTGAGAGTTGGGCGGGCGCGGGCGAGGAAAGGTCCGAGACACGCTGCCAGAGGAGGTTGCGGCGCTCTTCCCCTGCGTTGGATTCGACAAAGCGGATGCCGGCGGTGGCCGCAGCGGCCGCGGCGGGCACTGGCGCGGTGGAGAAGATGAAGGTGCGGGCGCGGTTGACCAGATAGTCCACCAGGGTGCGCGGGCCGCAGATGTAGCCGCCGGAGGCGCCCAGCGCTTTGCCGAGCGTGCCCATCTGGACCTCGATGCGGTCACCGATGCCGAGTTCCTCCGCCAGGCCGCGGCGGCGCGGGCCGTAAAGGCCGGAGGCGTGGGCTTCGTCTACCATTAGCCAGGCACCGTAATGCTCTTTAAGAGCGACGATCTCGCTGAGCGGCGCGTGGTCGCCGTCCATGGAGAATACACTCTCCGTCACCACCAGAATGCGAGCTCGTCCGCCTTGAGCCTTTTCGTCAGCCCACTTGAGCTTGGCTTCAAGGTCATCAAGGTCATTGTGGTTAAACACCCGCAGCGTTGCGCCGCTGAGGCGGGCAGCATCCACGATACAGGCGTGGACCAGCTTGTCCAAAACGATGAAGTCATCCTTGCCGAGCAGCGCACAAATGGCGCCCATGGCGGCGGCATAACCCGTAGAGAAACCGAGCGCGGCCTCGGTGCCCTTGAACGCGGCCAGGGCTTCATCCAATTCGTGATGAGGCGCCAGCGAGCCACAAATCAGGCGCGAAGCGCCCGCGCCCGCACCGTAGCGCCTGGTGGTCTCGATAGCGGCCTCTTTCAAAGCCGGTTCGTTGGCAAGGCCGAGGTAGTCATTCGAAGAGAAATTGAGCAGGGTTTTGCCCTGAACCTCGATCCTCGGAGACTGCGGTGATTCTACGCGCCGCAGCTCGCGGAACAACCCTTGCTCGCGAAGGGCCGCGAGCCGCTGGGTCAGGTCATGTTCAAAGTTGTTCATTCTGCGAAGCCGCTACAGGACCGCAGCTCTTGAGCCGTCCCGAAAGAGAGCAGCATTCCAGGGCAGCGCACTATTCTCGCGGTGCAATGGCCCATTCGCCGTCAATCATGCTGGCGGCTACGTCGCCGGCATGGTGCAGCACCTCAGTGCAGATGTCCGCAACTTTCCCGGCGAATGGGATGGCGATGAGGTCGGCAAGGGAACCGGCGGCCAGTTCGCCGATCTGTCCGCTCATGCCCAGGGCCCGGGCGCCGTCCATGGTAGCCATATGCAAGACCCTCCGCGGCGGCAGCCAGGGTTCCCGTTTCGCCAGCGCGCGCATTTCCTCGAAGAGGCTCAACTTGACGCGTTGACGCCGGGCCTTATAGACGCTTGCCAGGCTGTCCGTGCCGAGGCAGACATTCACGCCGGCCCGCAGCAATCGGCGCAGCGGAAAGGGACCGTGATCGAAGTAGAAGTGACAACGCGGACAATGGACGACGTGCACCTGGCGCCTGGCCAGCAACGTCGCATCGCTCCTCCCGAGGTAGTTTGCGTGCACCGCCAGCAGGTTGCCGCTCAGTGCGCCGCAGCTTTCCAGGTGTTGGACCGGCGAGCCCCGGCCGCAGTCAGACATGTCCCGCCCGCTGCGCTGTAACCAGTCGAACATCTGGCCGCAGCCGCGAGCGAACATCTCGTATTCTAAGGCGGATTCAGCCACATGCGTGGTGAGGGGCCAGCGATGCTGCCGCGCTGTCCGGGCGCTCAGGCGCATCAACTCCGGCATCGTCGAGTAAGGCGCGTGCGGCGACAAGCCCCCGCGACACCGCGAGTGCTTAAGTGAAGCGACTCGCGTGACGGCCTCCCGGACAATTTCCTGCGGGCGGCGGTGGCCTTTGATGCCAATCATCTCCAGGAATGAGAATACCCGCAACGGCGTCGCTTTCCAGACGGCGGGCAGCAGTTGCGGCACGGCCTCGATGTCGGCCACGGTTGTCGTGCCGGTGCGCAGGAGCATCCGCGCACCCTTCCGCCAGGACTTGGCATAATCGGCGCGACTCCATCCGGCTTTGGCTTCGGTGATTAGCTTAAGCCAATCGCTGAATACCTTGGGTGGCGGGAACTGGCCCGCCATATCGGTGTAATCCAGGTGGCAGTGGGCGTTAACCAGGCCCGGCATGAGCGCGGTGTCACCCAGATCCAGCGTAGCCGCCAGCCTTTGCGCGGACAACTCACGCCAGCGTCCGACGGCGGCGATGCGCCGACCCAAAATCAGGACCGCACCGTCTGGGATGGGGGGGCGGGATACCGGCAATACAACCCGGGCGCGCAGCAGGAGCTGGGAGTTGGAGGAACCGCGAGTTACTGGCTGAAAGCCGTGCGGCTGGGGGGCGGGCGGTGCGAACATCCAACTATCAACCGGTAATCCTGGAGCTTTACGAACCAGGGCCTACAAATCCTTCTCCTGCCGGTTGCGCTTGCTGCGTGCCGCCACCTTGTGCTTGCGGGCTTTGTATTTGCTGCGCCGCTTGCGGATCTGCTGCTCGACCTTCTTGGTAACCAGGTCAATGGCCGCATAAAGATCACTCTCGACGTCTTCAGCGAACAGGTCCGGCCCGGGTACCTCCAGGCGCACAGAACAGGAAAACTGGCGTTCGGGCGCCTTGGTCTTGTCGTGCTCCAGCGTCACGCGCGCGTTGATGGCAAAGCGGTCCAGATGTTCCAGCTTGTTGATTCGGCTGATAATGTGCTCTTCGATAGCCTTCGTCAGAGTCACGTTATGGGTCGAGAGGATCAAGTTCATGCCGGTATGATGCAGCGGGCGGGAGACAAATGCCAGCGAAACTGTTTGGGCCGCTGCCAGGCGGCCTGGACATCCGGCGAATGCGGCATTCCGGGCTGGCGCGAAGGCTTGAATTGGTCCTCCCACTTCGGTAGACCTGCGGCGTGCCAACCAAAGTAATCGCTGTCGCCAACCAGAAGGGTGGCGTCGGCAAGACGACTACGGCGGTCAACCTGGCCGCCTGTGTCGCCGCCGCAGGCCGGCGCGTCCTGCTGTTCGACCTCGACCCGCAAGCCAACGCGACCAGCGGCGTGGGGCTGGAAAAGAAAGCAGGTGACAGCGCCTACCTTGCGTTGCTGGGCCAGGGCGGCTTGCAGGAGAAGATTCAAGATTCGGCGTACGAACGGCTGGCGGTAATCCCGAGCGAGGTTGACCTGTGCGGCGCGGATATTGAACTGGCGCGGTCGGACAACCACTTGCAGCGCCTCATACAGGCGTTGCGGCCCATCCTTGAATCGCAGCGGTTCGACCTGGTCCTTGTGGATTGCCCCCCCTCATTGGGCATTCTCACCCTCAACGCCTTCGCGGCTGCGGACGGGGTGCTCGTGCCGCTGCAGTGTGAGTACTACGCCCTCGAAGGCCTTTCGATGCTCAACCGGATCATGATGCAGTTGCATGACAATGGGGTGAATCCCCGGCTGGAGCTGACGGGTGTGGTGATGACCATGTATGACAGCCGCACCAAGCTCTCGCAACAGGTGGTCAGCGAGGTGCGCGAACATTTTGGCGAACGGGTGTTCGAGACGCTGATCCCGCGCACCACTCGCCTGGCGGAAGCGCCCAGCTTTGGCAAACCGATCATCCACTACGATAAGTACAGCAGCGGCGCCGCGGCCTACGAACTGCTGGCGCAGGAGTTCCTGGCCCGCCTGGAGAAGGGCGCCGGCCTCAATACACATCCCGCAGGTACCGCTTCTCCGTCTTCATCAACGTGATGTTCACGTAGTCCGCTGCCGCTTCGGGGCCGAGCCCCCCCTCCTGCTGCGCGATGGCAATCAGCGTTTGGTGGACATCTTTGGCCATGTGACGCGCGTCTCCGCACACGTAGAAGTGAGCGCCCTGCTGCAGCCACTTCCAAAGCTCCTTCGCCTGCTCCAGCATCCGATGCTGGACGTAGATCTTGTATGACTGGTCGCGAGAGAAAGCCAGGTCCAGTCGGTGCAGCTTGCCGTTGCGGTGATACTCCTGGAATTCCTCCCCATACAGGAAATCCGTTGCGCGATGTTGTTCTCCGAAGAACAGCCAGTTCCGTCCCGTCGCGCCGTCCAGAACGCGCTGTTTGAGAAAGGCTCGGAACGGCGCCACGCCCACGCCCGGGCCGCACATGATGATGTCGGTGGCCGCGTCCTTCGGCAGCCGGAACGTGCGCGACTCCTGCACGTACACGGGGATGTTCTTCACGAACAGGTCCGAGTGGTCGGCGAAGAAGCCCGAGGCCAATCCCTTCTTGGCGCGGCCGTGACTTTCGTAGCGCACGACGGTGATGCACAAATGCGCCTCACCGGGCTCAGCCTGGAGCGAGGAGGCGATCGAATACAGCCGCGGCACGATCGGCGAGAGTTGCGCCAGGAATGCCGCAGGCGACTCGAACCGCGCTTCGTCAAACTCCCGCAGGATGTCCACGTAGTCGCGCGTATCAATGTACTGGCTGAGGGCGTCGCTGTTGTCCACGATCTCCATGAGCCGGTTGCGCTGTTCGCCCTGCGGCATGCGCTCGACCAGGCTCGCCATGATCTTCCGGTTCGCCCGGTTGATGGTGTAGTCCCGGCGCAGCGTTTCCCGGAACGTAGTTAGCTGCCCCGTTGGGTTGTTCACCTCGGTCTCCGGGTCGAAACTCAGCAATTCGATCAGCTCTTCCGCCAGCTCGGGGGAATTGCGCCCGAAGGCGCCGAGCGAATCGCCGGGCGTGTAGGTTAAGCCGCTCCCAGCGAGGTTCAGCACAAAATGGCGCGTGTCCTTCAATGAGCCGTGCCCAGTCAGTCGATCGTGCCGGGTCAGCTCTGCCAGGAAAGGATTCTTCCGCGAATACGGGCTTGCCGCCTTTGGGGCCTCCAAAACCCTCGTCGTTGTTTGCATCAGTCAATTCAGTTCTAGTTGTGACCAGTTTTCCCCGCCTTGCGCCGTAGTAGCTGCTCCGTTTGCCCGGATGGCCACCAGTATTACTCGCCTGTTAATGGCCCAAAATCAACTGGGGCCTGGAGACAGGAGCCGTCGCCTTGGAGTGACCCGATAGTGGCGGTGCAGCGGTAGTCCAGCCTTGCAGATTTCCCCGGGACGATGCCGCCGCGCCAGCGACGCTTGGTGGCTGGGCAGCCCGGGCCGGTCAACCGGCGCTGCTCGACGGTGAAACAAGTGTGTCGGCACGCATTCCGCGGATTCTCATTTCCACCAATTGCGACGGCGGGTAACATCGGCCATGCCCTCGAGAGCAGAGGGACGCCCAGGCAAAACGCCGGGCAAGCAGAGCCAATTACTATGAGCGACAAAGTCAAATGGGGGGTGATCGGATGCGGCGGTATAGCCGCGCGGCGGACCATACCGGAGTTCAAGAAGATGGTTTCCAACGCCGAGCTGGTCTCGGTCATGGATATCAATCCACACCGCGCCAGGGAGGTCGCCGCGCAATTTGGCGTGCCCCACTCATGCGCCACCGAAGCGGAGTTGCTGGCGCAGGATCTGCAGGCGGTCTATATCGCCACCCCTCCCAACGTCCATTGTCGCCAGACCATCCAGGCCGCCGAGGCCGGCAAACACGTCCTGTGCGAGAAGCCCATTGCCGTCAGCGTGCAGGAGGTGGACCTGATGGAGGCCGCCTGCGCCAAGGCTGGGGTAAAGTTCATGCTCGCCTGGTGCATGAGGCAGAACGTCTATCACAAGAAGGCGCGCGAGCTGGTGCAGTCGGGCGCGCTCGGCAAAATGGTCATGGGCCGCGCGCAGCTCACCTGCTGGTACCCGCCCATCCCCGGCGCGTGGCGCCAGGATATTGCCATCGGTTATGGCGGGGCGTTGTTGGACATGGGCACGCATTGCCTCGACCTTTTGGAATGGATCATGGGCACGACCATTGTGGAGGTTGCCGGGTTTACCGACCTGCTCGTCCACAAATACGCCACGCGCGTCGAGGACACCTCGACCGTCCTCGCCCGCTTTCGCAACGGCGCCCACGGCGTCATTGACAACTACTTCAACGTTCCCGATGCCGCCGCCCAGAACGCGCTCGAGCTGTTTGGCACCAAAGGTTCGATTATCGCCAGCGGCACCATCGGACAGGAACCCACCGGCCGGATGTTCAGCATCCTGCAAACCCAGGAAACCGGCTACGAGGCCAACCAAGTGCGCGACAACCAGCCCAACCGCGAGGAATATAAGCTGGAAGGCATCGGCCTCTACGGCCAGATGATCACCTTATTTACCGACTGCATACTTCGGAACCAGCAACCCCCGACGTCGCTGGCGGATGGCCGCCATTCGGTCAAAGTCGTCAACGCGATCTACCAAGCCTCCCGCGAACGCCGAGTGGTTGAGATTCCAGATTGAGATAGTACTTCGGGTAGAAGAGGAGACTTGGTTGCTCCTGCAGGTGGGCTCCAGGAGAAGGACTTCAGCGTTCTTCTCCCATGGAGTTACCTTCCCGGCACGGGCTTGACGCCCGCTCTATCGGAAAGTCTTTCCTTTCAGGCTAGTGCTTTGGCATGCTCCAGTCACTTTTGAAAATGATGCGAGAACCAGTCCTGAACGCAATCAAGACTCTGACTCTGCTTGCTCTCCTCGTCCCGCTCGCCGGTTGCGCCACCTCGCGCACAAGCGAGCAGCGGGCCCGGGCAAACCGCGCACACGCATTGATCGGCACACGAGCCACCTATTGCAGCGCGCCGCGCCGGACCGATACCCGGGTGGATGTGGACCGCTTGCTGGCCCAATTGGTCGAACTCCAGGCGAACACTTACAGCTTCTGCATTCACAACTACGCCACCGATTGGGACGACCTGAAGATCCTCCTGCCGCGCGCAAGAGAAAGGGGCATACGCATCTGGGCCTCGCTGGTGCCGCCGTCAGAATCACCGCCGCGAACAAAGCACTACTCTGAACCCTTCCGGCTGGACTACCACCGCTGGGCGGTCGAGTTCGCCAAACTCAGCCTCCAGGAGACCAACCTTGTGGCGTGGAGCATCGACGACTTCACCCATAACCTGAAGGAGCCCTACACGCCGGATTATGTCCGGCAGATGCTCGAGGCCTCGTGCGCGATTAATCCAAGACTCGCCTTCGTGCCTTGCTGCTACTTCCCGGGCATCGTCAAGCCCGGCTTTGTCACCAACTATTGCACCCTCATTGACGGCATTCTGTTTCCCTACCGCCACGAGTCCAATAAGGCCAACCTGAAAGACCCGAGCCTGGTGGAGGCGGAACTCAAGCAGCTCAAAGCCCTGGTCGGCCCCGACTTCCCCATCGTACTCGACATCTATGCGACAGCCCACAGCCGGCTCGGCGCCACGACGCCCGAGTATGTTGAGCAGGCGATGATTGCAGGGCGGCGCGCCGCTGACGGGGTAATGATCTATTGCCATCAGGACCCGGTGAGAAATCCCGAGAAGTATCAGATTATCAAACGGCTGTTCTGCGAGTGGGCGAAGCCCTGATTGCGGGATGGTGGGCGTTCCCGCGATCGCGCCCGCCGGCTGATTCCTTGAGGGTGAATGCACGGAAGCGCGGCCGCCAACGTCAGTTGGCGCACTCTTCCCGGATTGTTCGGATCAGTGCCGATTTGCGTTGGCGCTGATCGCATCGGCGGAATTTGCGCTGGCACCACGCGGGAGAGGTTGGCAAGCTGTGCGCGATGTTCGTCTATGCCGTGACGATATTTAGCGGGGCATTCCTGCTTTTCCAAGTGCAGCCGCTCATCGGCAAGTACATCTTGCCATGGTTCGGCGGCGGCCCGGGCGTTTGGACCACCTGCATGTTGTTCTTCCAGGTCCTGTTGCTGGGCGGCTACGCCTACGCACACTTCACCTCGCGCTGGTTCAAGCCCCGCGCCCAGGCCATCGTGCATCTGTTGCTGCTGGCCGGCGCCCTGGCCTTGCTGCCCATTACCCCGAACGATGCCTGGAAGCCGATCGATGGCAGCGATCCGACCTTGCGCATCCTGACGCTCCTGACCGTCAGCATCGGCTTGCCATATTTCGTTCTGTCCACCACCGGCCCGCTGGTGCAGCACTGGTTCAGTCGGAGCAAGCCCGGTGCGTCGCCCTACCGGCTGTATGCGCTGTCCAATGTCGGTTCGCTCCTGGCGCTGGTCAGCTACCCGTTCTTTTTCGAAACCCAATTCACCCGTCAGACTCAGGCTGGAATGTGGGCCTGGGGACTGGTGGTCTACGTCCTGTGTTGCGGCTTCTGCGCAGTGCGCTTGTGGAGGACTGGCGACGCGGCCGGGTTGGCCCCTAATAACCCATCACCCCATCCTTCTTCGTCTTCGCTCCCTTCGTCCCTCGACCGTCTCCTGTGGCTCTTGTTGCCGGCTTGCGCGTCCGTGCTGTTGCTGGCGACGACCAACAAGATGTGCCAGGACGTGGCGGTCATTCCGTTTCTGTGGGTGCTGCCACTGGCGCTGTATTTGTTGAGTTTCATTATCTGCTTCGACAGCCCGCGCTGGTATAAGCGTCTGCCATACGGCCTGGCGTTGTGCGTGGCCCTGGGCGGCATTTGCTGGGTGCTGTTCCGTCCCAATCAGGCCCTGTGGGCCTTTGCCGTCGTCCTCTTCATTTGCTGCATGGTGTGCCACGGCGAACTCTACCGGCTCAAGCCCGACCCGCGGCATTTGACCGGTTATTACCTGATGATCGCGGCGGGCGGGGCGCTGGGTGGCGTGTTCGTCGCGGCAATCGCGCCGTTGCTCTTCACCGATTATTTCGAGCTGCAGTGGGGCCTTCTGCTGTGCGGGGTGTTGTTTTTTATCGTCTGCCTCAGGCCAACCCGCCCGTCGCCCCTCGCCGCTCGCCCCTCAGTCCCGAGCCGGTGGCGTTGGCCGGCGCGCGTGCTGATGACGGTGGGGTTGGTGGCGCTCGGTGTGGCGTTGTGGATGCAGGCGCAGCAGTTTGGGCGTGTGAGGGCGTACCGCACGCGGAATTTCTACGGTGTGCTGACCCTGTTCAGGCATGAGAAATCGGATATGCGCTTCATCGAGTTGATGCACGGGCAGACCGGGCATGGCTTGCAGTTTCTCGATCCGGTGCGGGCGGCCTGGCCGACGGCTTACTTCAACGAACGCAGCGGCGTCGGATACGCGATGGGCGCGCTGCCGGCGGGAGGCCGGAAGATCGGCATTATTGGCCTGGGCGCTGGCACGCTGGCCGCATATGGGCGGGCAGGGGATTACCTGCGCTTTTATGAGATCAACCCGGATGTGCTGCGCCTGGCCAACTCGCCCTTTACGTATCTCCCGCATTGCAAGGGCAAAGTGGACGTTGTGCTTGGAGACGCGCGGTTGTCGCTGGAACGCGAGCCGCCGCAGAACTTCGACCTGCTGGTGCTGGACGCCTTCAACAGCGATGCCATCCCCGTTCATCTGTTGACCGAGCAAGCCTTCGCGGTGTACGAGCGGCATGTCAGAACCAACGGGCTCCTCGCATTCCACATTTCCAACCGGCACCTCAATCTCGAGCCGGTGGTCGCCAATCTCGCGCGCAGCTTCAATTACCACTCCGCCATCATCGAGCACCAGAAGCTCCGGGACCAGTGGTGGAACCAGGATTCGACCTGGGTGTTGCTGTCCCGCAACGAGGAACTCATTAGCTCGCCCGCCATCCGCGAGGCGAGCCAACGGCTCAATGTCGCGGCGGGGTCCATCCCGCTCTGGACGGATGATTTCGCCAGTCTCTTCCAGATCATCAAGTGGGGTGCTGCCCCGCGCTACGAGGCTCGGCCGGCCGATGCCGAAGCCGAAGTTGCCGCCAAGCTCTCCGAGAAAGGGGATTTCGCTGGCGCCATTGCCCGCTACAAACGCGCTTTGGAGCTGGACCCACAGACAGCCGAGATCCTCAATAACCTGGCGTGGCTGCTGGCCACTTGTCCGGATGGGGCGCTGCGCAACGGTGCGGAAGCGGTGCGGCTGGCCGAACGGGCCTGCCAGTTGACGGAATACCAGCGCACCATCATGGTTGGCACCCTGGCCGCCGCCTATGCTGAAGCGGGCCGGTTCCCGGAAGCGGTGGCCACTGCCCAAAAGGCGTGTGAGCTGGCCTCGATCTTCAAAGAGGATGCGCTGTTGGCCAGGAACCAGGAACTGCTCGAGCGCTACCGCACGGGGCAGCCTTACCGCGATTCCGCCGCAGCCGCACGGTGAGTCGAACTCTGGCAACCGAGGGGAGGCCTGTGGTAGCCTGGCTTCATGTCGCATCATAGTATGTGGCTCAAGCTCTTCCAGGGGGCAGTCTGGTGTTTCGGCTTAAGCGCTTTGTCCGGGCACGCCGCAGAGAATTTCGCTGACCCCTCAGTTCCGGTGGTGACCAACGTTGTGGCGCAGCGCGCCGTCGGTGATGTGGTTCAAACCCTGCTGGCGGTGGCGCCAGCCGGCGAGTTAGCAGCCTTCGCCAGGGAGTCGGTTCCATCGAGCGGCTCCGGGAGCAACGCTGCCTGGGTGTTGGCTGTGCAGCGCGCGCGTGCGTCCGGCATCGCCCTTCTGACCAATGCCTTTGCCGGCTTCGTGCCCGGCAGCATGGCCAACGCGATTTGCGCCGCCTTCCACACCAACGGCAGGAGCACCCGGATGTGGGAGCGTTCGCAGATTCCCCAGGGCTGGCCGAACGAGCCGCCGGTCTTGCGCTGGAATACCAACAGTCTCCTGTGGGGCCGCAAGGGCATGACGGCTATCAGCCAGGTGTTCGAGGGCATGGGCGCGTTTGGACAGGGTGCGATTACTGCCCTGACACGCCGGCACGGCTATACGCGCGGGCACCACATGGGGCCCAGCGGGTTGCAGCCGCACCAGGCGGGCCGCCGCATTTGGTTCTGCACACGGGACAACCGGCTGGTCGAACGCCGGATACAGTTCCTGCTTGTTCGGAGTGGGGAAAAGGGCAACCCCGGGGATTATTCGATCATCTTCTTTGATGAAGACCTGCCGCCTGAGATCGAGCCAATGCGCGTCGTGGAGCGGGACAAGGTGAACCGGAAATACTTTTTCGGGGATACGACCCGCAAGCCGATGTTCTGGGCGTTGCAGGGCGGGTTTGTAAGCGGGGGCATGACAGAGTGGAAGGTGCCGGTTCGCGGCGGCGATTCCGGCTCGCCGATCATGGTGCCGCTGCCTGGTGAGGTGGTCTTTTTCGGGGGAATCACCACTTCTCCGCCCAGTCCGCGGATGCAAATTGACATGGATTTGCTGACCCTCCGCGCCGGTCTGGATCCGGGCCAATATCAGATGCAATGGGTGAACGTGGACTCTTATCTCGACTTCTGACCCGCAGTTGCGCCCGTTGGCAAGGAGCGATCGGGCTAACGAACGCTTGAATCCGCCGGCCGTTCCACCAGGTGAAGCAGGTTGCCTTCAGGGTCCTGGAAGAATAGAACGCTGCCGCCGCCGCCAGCCGGCTTTACCGGCTCCGTGAATTTCAATCCGTGCTGCTCGAGTTCCTCCCTGGCGACCGCCAACGACTCCACGCGCAATGCCATGTGCCGCCAACCGTTCAGTTGGTTGTTGCTGGTTTGGGGCAGTGAGAACTCGCCGCCATAGATCTCAAGCAGGATCTGGCCCGGCAGCGACAGGAGGAAGGCGGGCGGAGTGTGGCTGTTGCCGAATACGACTTTAGCCCCGAGCACACGCGTGTACCAATCCTTCAGTGCCACAGGATCGCGTGCCGGCAAGCCAAGATGCTCCACCCGGAACTTCACACGCCATTTCTACCCGATGCTCCCGCCGGTGGCACGACTTTTCTTGGTTCTGCACGGTTTTCCAGAAAATACCGATGGCGATCCGTCGGCTCGGACTACCCATCTGACCTCCAGTACCCGTGCCGGACGGGCTCGACGCCGTTATGGTGGTCGCCCGCCGGCGTGGGCTTGCGGCTGGCTGGTGGATAGCTTGGCAGTGCGGGTAGTCTACGGTGTGTATCCCATGGGGAGCGCTCCCCATGGGATACACACCGGGGCACCACCCTGCTGTCACCGTCTCGGCAAGCCGGGGGTGCCGGGGTCAGCGGGGGCTGGAAAATGCAGGCAGGCAGCATAACTGTCCAAAATTTGGACAGTGCTCAGGTTTGAGTTTGGGAGGACCTGTAAGGAAGTGGCTGGGGAGCAGTAATGACTTTGCATTCCCTGTGCCTTGACCATCCAGGTTGTGCGGGTGAAAACCACCGTTGGTCATTGCCGGAAATCTGTGATGAACCGTTTTTTTGCCAGAGCGGAGGCGGGACAAGGCTTGACCAGTGCCCTGGTGTCCACTAGGTTGCGGAATCAGAGCAAAAGTTTCTTATGGATAATTTCCTGGTGCCAATGGTGGTGGAGCAGACTGGGCGCGGCGAGCGCGGTTATGACATATACTCGCGTCTGTTGGTGGACCGGATTGTGTTCCTGGGCACACCGGTGGATGACATGGTGGCCAACCTCATTATCGCGCAGTTGCTGTTCCTGCAGATGAGCGATCCAAAGAAGGACATTCATCTCTACATCAACTCGCCGGGCGGCAGCGTCACCGCCGGACTGGCGGTTTATGACACGATGCAGTTCCTGACCTGCGACGTGAACACGTATTGCATCGGACAGGCGGCGAGCATGGGGGCTGTGCTCCTGTGCGGCGGCACCAAGGGCAAACGCTACGCCCTGCCGAACTCGAACATTATGATCCACCAGTTGCTGGGCGGCGCCGAAGGGCCGGCGAGCGACGTGGAAATCCGGGTGCGCTACATGCTGAAGCTCAAGCACCGCATCAACAGCATTATTGCCAAGCATTGCGGCCATTCGCTCGAACAGATCGAGAAGGACACTGACCGCGACAATTTCATGACCCCCGAGGAGGCCAAGGCCTACGGACTCGTGGACGAGGTTGTCCAGTCGCGCAAAGAGATTCCCGGCCTGGCCGAAAAAGCCACGAGTCTCGCCGACAAGAAGGAATAACCCGAATGGCCCGCCCGACCCATCTGACCTTGTGCAGCTTCTGTGGCAAGTCCCACGCCGAAGTTAAGAAGCTGATTGCCGGGCCGGGCGTTTACATTTGCGATAGCTGCGTCATTCTCTGCAAGCAGGTCCTCGACAAGGAGTTTGCTTCGCAGACCAAGCGGCAGAAGCCGCGGGTGGAGGTTCCTAAACCTGCCGAGATCAAAAGCCGGCTTGATCTGGCCTGTGTTGGCCAGGACCACGCCAAGAAGACGCTGGCCGTCGCGGTGCACAACCATTACAAGCGCATCCTCCAGGAACCGCCATCCCCGCCGATGGAGGGCGAAGAGGCGGCGCCGGTTGATCCGCACGCGGAAGTCGAAATCGAGAAGAGCAACATCCTCATGATCGGGCCGACGGGTTCGGGCAAGACGTTGCTCGCCCGGACGCTGGCACAAATCCTGGACGTGCCCTTCGCCATTGCCGACGCCACTACCCTCACCGAAGCCGGTTACGTGGGCGAGGATGTGGAGAATATCGTCCTGCGCCTGTTGCAGAACGCCGATTACGACGTAAAGCGCGCCCAGCGGGGCATTGTCTACATAGACGAGATTGACAAGATCGCGCGCAAGACCGAGAACGTCTCCATCACCCGCGACGTCTCTGGTGAAGGGGTCCAGCAGGCGCTGTTGAAGATACTGGAAGGAACCGTCTGCAGCGTCCCCCCGCAGGGCGGTCGCAAGCATCCGCAGCAGGAGTACATCCGGGTGAACACCGCCGATATCCTGTTCGTCTGCGGCGGGGCCTTCGTTGGCCTGGAGAGGATCATCCAGCGCCGCATGGGCAAACAGGTGATGGGCTTTCGCGCTGCTGAGGACGGCTTGAAGGCCGACTCCATCCACCGGAACGAGATTCTGCAGCACGTTGAACCCGAGGATCTGCTGAACTTCGGCTTCATCCCCGAGTTTATCGGCCGGCTGCCAATGCTGACCGTTCTGGCGGAACTGACCGAATCCCAGCTGGTCTCCATCCTGAAGGACACCAAGAACGCTCTAACCAAACAGTACGCCAAGCTCATGGCGATGGAGGGCGTCGAACTGGAGTTTTCCGCGGAAGCACTGCGCGAGCTGGCGCTGCAAGCGATCAAGAAAGGCACTGGTGCGCGCGCCTTGCGCAGCCTGCTGGAGCGGTTGATGCTCGACATCATGTATGATGTGCCCAACAGCGATGACATCCTGCGCATCCACATCACACAACCCGTCGTGACCGGGCAGAGCAAGCCGTTCATCCGGCGCAAGGCCGACCGCGCGGCGGCGTAAGCTACCCGCCAGCCTCCCGTTCAACCCAGGGCTCCCGCTCCTGATTGTCGAGCCGCCTGATTTCCTTTAAGTTCACAGTTTCAACTTGCCTGGCTTTTCACCGCTGGTTAGGTTGCTTAGGGCGGAGCGGTTCCGGGCTTCGCACGATCCTATGCATAAAAGCACAGAATTGGGCTACAACTCGAAGGTCGAGGGCGACGTCATTGTCACTCGGCGCGATGCGGCGCTGAATTGGCTCCGCAAGGGCCTGGATGCCGGCATGAACTGGGGCCGCAAGAACTCGCTCTGGCCGATGCCCATGGGGCTGGCTTGTTGCGCGATTGAACTAATGGGCACCGGCGCCAGCCGGTTCGACATCTCGCGTTTCGGGGCCGAGGTCATGCGCTTTTCGCCCCGGCAATCGGACGTCATGATCGTCTCCGGCACCGTCACTTACAAGATGGCGCTGGCGGTCCAGCGGATTTATGGGCAGATGCCCGACCCGAAATGGGTCATCGCCATGGGCGCGTGCGCCTCGACCGGCGGCATGTATCGCAGCTACGCCGTGCTGCAGGGGATTGACCGCCTGTTGCCCGTGGACGTATATATCGCGGGGTGCCCGCCGCGCCCGGAGGCGCTGCTGGACGCCCTGATGAAACTGCAGGAGAAGGTGGCCCGGGAACCCGCCCTGGCCGCATTGAAGAAAGTGGCTTGAGAATCCGGGCCGATTCTCAATCCTTAATCCCGGTCGAATCCGATGACAGCCCTGGAACTAGCGCAACAACTCAAGTCCAAATTCCCCGGCTTGATCTCCGAGCCGGAGGAATTCCGTGGCGAGTTCACGCTCCGGGTGGCGGACCCCGAGCGGATGCCGGAGGTGTGCGCCCTGGCCAAGGCGGAACTGGGCTTTGATTACCTGGTGGACATCAGCAGCGTTGACAACTGCGGTGACGACCCGCGCTTCACCGTCGTCTATCACCTTTACGGCTACAGTCACCTCCACTGGCTCCGGCTCAAGACCGAAGTGAGCGAGGAGAAGGGCGAATTGCCCACTGTCACCGGCGTGTGGCGGACAGCGGATTGGCACGAAAGAGAAATCTACGACATGATGGGCATTCGCTTCCGCGGCCACCCCGACCTGCGCCGCATCCTGATGTGGGAGGGCTACCCCTATTTCCCCCTGCGCAAGGACTTCCCGCTGGCCGGCAAGCCGAGCGACGTGCCCGAAGTCGCGTTCACCCAACCTGCCCCGCTGGAAGGCGGCCCCTTTGTGACCGTTGCAGGCGGCAAAGACGCGGTCGCGCGCGAACCCCGGGTGCGGATTGCCGGGACGGACGCCCTGGAAACGAATGCCCGCCTGGAACGGCGGCAGGACATCACAGCGCCGCACGGCCAGGTAGAACCCAAACAGTAACCATGGCCGAATCCCAGGACATCACATTCAAAGACACCGCGGCCCGGCACACGGAGGCCGCGGGCGAATTCGAGGGCGAAAGAATGGTCCTGAACGTGGGCCCCTCCCATCCGGCCACGCATGGCGTGCTGCGGCTGGTGATCGAACTGGATGGCGAGACAATCACCAAAGTCCGGCCCGAAATCGGCTACCTGCACCGCGGTGATGAGAAGATCGCCGAGAATTTCACCTATACCCAGTTCATCCCTTACACCGACCGTCTGGATTATCTCGCCCCGCTGGCCAACAACGTCGCCTACGCGCTGGCGGTCGAGAAACTGCTCGGCATTGACCGGCAATTGCCGCCGCGCTGCCAGTTCATCCGTGTCATCTGCTGCGAGCTGGCGCGCATCTCCTCGCACCTGCTGGGCATTGGCTGCTACGCCATGGACGTCGGGGCGATGACCGTGTTCCTGCACACCTTCACCGAACGCGAGAAGGTTCACAACCTGTGCGAAACGCTGACCGGCGCGCGGTTCACCACCGCCTACACGCGGATCGGCGGGCTCTCGCGCGACATGCCGCCCGGTTGGGCCGAGCAGTGCCGGAAATTCCTCCACGAAGTGGTCGTCAACTTTGACGAGACCGAGACCTTTCTTACCCGGAACCGCATCTTTGTGGACCGCACGCAAGGGGTGGGCGTCATCCCCCGGGACGTTGCGATTGACTACGGGCTGACTGGCCCGAACCTGCGGGGCAGCGGCGTCGAGCACGACCTGCGCAAGGCGCACCCGTACCTGGCGTACGACCAACTGGACTTTGAGGTGCCCGTGGGCTCGAAGGGGGATTGCTACGACCGCTACCTGGTGCGCATGGAAGAAATGCGCCAGAGCGTGCGCATCGTCCACCAGTGCCTCGACAAAATGCCCGGCGGCCCGGTCAACGTGCCGGATGGCAAGATCGCGCTGCCGCCCAAAGACCGCGTGCTGACGCGCATGGAAGAGCTGATCCACCACTTCATCAACGTGACCCAGGGCGTTAACGCGCCGCCCGGCGAGATCTACTTCGGGCACGAGAACCCGAAGGGTGAACTGGGCTTCTACATCAACAGCAAAGGCGGCGGAACGCCGCACCGCCTGAAGATCCGCTCCCCGTCGTTCGTGAACCTGAGCATCCTTTCCTGGCTCTTGCCGGGCCACCTGCTCAGCGACGTCGTGGCGGTGCTCGGCTCGTTTGATTTTGTGATGGGAGAGTGCGACCGATGAGCGAGACCCCGCCCCTGGAGCCGATCCCGAACCCGCTGCTGGACCAGCCGGGCTTCGTGGTGCCGCCCGTCCTCGAAGCCGAGATTGACGAGCTGATCAAGCACTATCGGCAGAAGCGGAGCGCGTCGCTGATGCTGCTTCATGCTATCCAGGAGCACTTCGGCCACATCTCCCGGCAGGCGGTGGAGTGGGTCGCCGCCAAGCTGGAGCTCCAGCCCATCAACGTCTATGAGCTGGTGACCTTCTACCCAATGTTCCACCAGGCCCCGGTCGGGAAATATCACTTCAAAATCTGCCGCACGCTCAGTTGCGCCCTGGGCGGATCCCACAAGCTGCACGAGCACTTCTGCACGAAGCTCGGCCTGGACCCGCATAAGCATGGGCCGCAGACGACCAGGGATGGGAAGTTCACGGTGGAATTCGTCGAATGCCTCGCCGGCTGCGGCACCGCGCCGGTGATGATGTGCAACAACGCATTCCACGAAGGTGTGACCGAGAAGAAAGCGGACGACATTCTGGGGGAATGCAAATGAACGCCTGCAATGCCGCGCTGATGGGTTGGCTGCCCGACATGGATTTGAACCATGACAAACAGATCCAGAGTCTGCTGTGCTACCGTTACACCATCGGGCAAGCCGGAGCGGGGACAAACTTAGAGGTTTCCGCGAAAGAGTCAAGCCGCTGATATGCCGCAGGAGTACCGCCAAATTCTGAAGCACATTGACCAGCCGGGCTACACGCCCGACGTGGAGTGCTACTTGCGCCATGGCGGCTACGAGGCCCTGCGCAAGGCCCTGGCGCTCCGGCCCGGGGTACTCCCCAACGGCCAGATTCTCAGCGGCCCCGAGCAACTGCGCCAGGAAGTCATGGTCTCCGGCCTGCGGGGCCGCGGCGGCGCCGGCTTCTCCTGCGGGCTGAAATGGTCCTTTGTGGACCGCAAGAGCGGCAAGCCGATCTACCTCATCTGCAACGCGGATGAGTCCGAGCCAGGCACGTTCAAGGACAAGCAGATCATCTACAAAGACCCGCACCAGATGCTGGAGGGCATCATCATCGCCAGTTACGCGAACGATGTGCACCTCGCCTACATCTACATTCGCGGCGAGTTCGCCGAGGGCGCGCAAATCCTCAATCGCGCGCTGAAGGAAGCGCGGGCGAAGAACTTCCTTGGCAAGAACATCCTCGGCTCGGGCTATGACCTCGAGGTCTATGTTCACCGCGGCGCCGGCGCTTACATTTGCGGCGAGGAAACCGGCCTTATCGAATCCCTGGAAGGCAAGCGCGCGTATCCGCGCATCAAGCCGCCCTATTTCCCCGCCGTGCTCGGGCTCTATATGTGCCCCACGATCGTCAATAACGTCGAGACGCTTTGCGCGGTCAAGCACATCGCCGCGATGGGCGGCGCTGAATACGCCAGGCTCGGCACGCCCAACAACACCGGCACGCGGATCGTGAGCATCAGCGGCCAGGTCCGGCGGCCCGGCTATTACGAAGTCGAGGTCGGGAAAGTGACGCTCGGCGAACTGATCAATGATCCCGCCTTCGGCGGCGGCCTGCGCGACGGAAGGACGCTCAAGGCGGTGATCCCCGGTGGTTCCTCGGCCAAGGTCCTGAAGGCCGGCGAGAAGTTCAAACTCCGGCGCAGAGGTCTCGATGGCAGGGAAAGCGAACAGGAGGTCGAGATGCTCGATTTGCCCTACGACTTCGACTCGCTTATTGCCGCCGGCACCATGTCTGGCTCAGGGGCGATCATCGTGCTGGACGATTCGGCTGACATCGTCGAGGCGCTGGCCAACATCGCCGAGTTCTACGCCCACGAAAGCTGTGGCCAATGCACGCCCTGCCGCGAAGGTTCGCTCTGGATGGCCAAAGTCCTCCACCGGCTCACGCGCGGTGAAGGCCGCCAGGGCGATGCCGATTGCCTGGCCCGCATCGCCGACAATATCCCTGGCGGGCGCACGATATGCGCCTTCGGCGAAGCCTGCGCCTGGCCCGTGCAGAGCTTCGTTGCCAAGTTCAAAGATGAGTTCGTTGCCCGCGGCGCCGGAGATGAGGAACGCCGCGCCAGGAAGAAGAACGAAGCAACTTTGTCGCCCGAGTCGCCTCATAACTCGACAGCGGCCGTGCCGGCCCAGGTTGGCTGACCAGCAATGTCCACGCCCTCCACAAACCAAATTCAGCCTCCGCCTGCGGATACAATCAAGGTGCGCGTCAACGGCCAGGAAGTGGAGGTGCCGCGGACGATGCCCGATCCGGTCACCGGCAAGCCGGCGCCGGCGACAATGATCCAGGCCTGCTTCGCGGCCGGCACCATGGTGCCGCACTATTGCTACCACCCCAAGCTTCCCGTTGCGGGCAATTGCCGCATGTGCCTCGTCGAGTTCGGCACTCCCGCGCTCGGCCCGGACCGCAAGCCGATCATCAACCCTGACGGGACGCCCAGGATTGCCAAAGCGCCGCGCCCCGCGATCGCCTGCGCCACGCCGGTATCCGCGGGCATGGAAATTTACACGGACACGCCGGCGGTGAAGCAAATGCGCGAGGGAGTGCTGGAGTTCCTGCTCATCAACCACCCGCTCGATTGCCCGATCTGCGATCAGGCCGGCGAATGCAAGCTGCAGGAATACTCCGTGGACTATGGCCGGTCAGAGAGCCGCTTCGTCGAAGCCAAGGTGCACAAGCCCAAGCGCGTGGACCTCGGTCCGCGCATCGTGCTGGACGACGAACGCTGCATTCTCTGCACGCGCTGCATCCGGTTCACCCGGGACATCGTGGGCGACGATGCGCTCGGCATCGTCAACCGCGGCAGTTACAACACGCTCACCGCGTATCCGGGCAGGGTGTTCGACAACAACTACACCCTGAACACCGTGGACCTCTGTCCGGTGGGCGCGCTCACGTCGAAGGATTTCCGGTTCCAAATGCGCGTCTGGTTCCTCAAGGAGACCAAGAGCCTCTGCACCAGTTGCGCCACCGGCTGCAACATCATCATCGGATCGCGCGAAGATAAGATTTGCCGCTACGAGCCGCGTGAAAATGACGCCGTGAATGCCAGCTGGATGTGCGATCACGGCCGGCTGAACTACAAGTGGATCGGGCGGGAAGACCGCCTGGCGGAAATCCGCCAGCCGAAGCCCGAAAGCCAAAGTGAAGCGGCAAGCTGGGCCTCAGCAATGAAGGATGTGGCCGACAAGCTGAAGCAGGCGGCGCCGGGCTCGGTCGCGGTCATCGCCTCGGCCCGGCAGACCAATGAGGAGCTCTACCTGCTGGCGAAGCTGGCGAAGAAGCTAGGCGCCCTGACGGATTCAGTGCCCCGCATGGGAGAGGGCGACCGGCTGCTGTTGAATGCAGACCGAAACCCGAACAGCACTGGCGCGCGGCTCACCGGCATCGCCGCCGAGCCCATGGGCTCGAACCTGCCTGACATCGCCGAAGGCATTCGTGGCGGACGCATCAGGACTCTGTTGGTTGTAGGCGAAGACGTGACTCGGCATGGGCTGGGCGCGGACGTGCTGGAAAAGCTGGAGACGCTCATCGTCAGTGACATTCTCCCGAACGCGACAACCCAGCTGGCGCACTACCTCTTGCCGGGATGCTCCCATGCGGAGAAACGCGGCACTTTCACGACCGCCAAAGGCAGGGTGCAGAAGTTCATGAAGGCCATTGAACCCCCGGGGGACGCCCGTCCCGAGTGGGAGTTCCTGCGCGACCTGGTGGCCAGTGTCACTGGCCAGGACCGGCCGGTGAGCATCGAAGCTCTGTTCAACCAAATGGCCGCCGAGGTCCCCGCGTTCCGCGGCCTCACCTGGGCGGCGTTGGGCGATCTGGGCGTCACCATCAGAATTTAGGCGATGATTCAGGCAATCCTAAACTGGTTTGGGAGCGAGACAGGACAATTCGTGCTGTTCAGCGCACTGAAGATCCTGGGCGTCTTCTCGGTGCTGATGTTCATCGTCGCCTACGCCGTCTGGGTGGAACGCAGAACCGCGGCGTTTATCCAGGACCGCTACGGCCCCAATCGCGTCGGGCCGTTCGGCCTGCTGCAGCCCGCAGCCGATGCCATCAAGGCGTTTCTGAAAGAAGACTTCACGCCGGCTCACGTGCGCAAGGTGTATTACTGGCTGGCCCCGGCGATTGTGATGATTCCAAGCCTGCTCACGGTGGCCATCATCCCCTTTGGCTCGCTGTTGGGTGGCCAAAAGATGGTGATCGCGGACCTGAACGTGGGTGTCCTTTACACCTTTGGTATCGTCTCGCTGGGCGTGTACGGCATCGTGCTCGCCGGCTATGCGGCCAGATCGAAGTATCCGTTCATCGGCGGCATCCGCTCCAGCGCGCAGATGATCTCTTACGAGATCGCCATGGGCATGTCGGTCATCCCATTGCTCCTGATCGCCTGCGGGCTGGACGTCCAGCAGTTGAGCGCCGGGTGGCAGGCGCTCCTGGAAGGAACCAGCAGCCTGAACCTCAACCGCCTTGTCTCCTGGCAGGCCGGTCACGGCTGGCTCGTCCTTTATGCCCCGCTTTCATTCGTCATCTTCCTCGCCGCCATGTTCGCCGAGACCAATCGCATGCCGTTCGACCTGCCCGAAGCCGAACAGGAGCTGGCCGGGGGGTACAATGTCGAATACAGTTCGATGAAGTTTGCGCTCTTCTTCATGGGGGAATACGCCAACATGGCCGCGGGCGCCGCGCTGATGGTGACGCTGTTCCTGGGCGGCTGGACGCTGCCGCTGCCGGGCCTGGACCAGCCGGCGGCGACGGTTTGGATCGGGCTGCTGCAGATTGGCGTGTTCCTGGCCAAGACGGTGTGTGTTATTTTCATGGTTATTTGGGTGCGCTGGATGTGGCCGCGCTTCCGTTACGACCAGCTCATGGATCTGGGCTGGAAGAGGTTTATTCCGCTGGCGCTGGCCAATATCATGGTCACGGCCGCGGTGCTTTGGGTGGGGGCCAGATGATCATCCAGCGCAGAAAACTGAATCTCTGGGAACGGCTTTACCTGCCGGCGGTGATTGGCGGGTTCAAGGTCAGCCTGCGCCACTTCTTCAAGAAGAAGGTCACCATGCAGTACCCCGAGGAGCGGTGGGTCGTGCCCGAAGGCTATCGGGGCGCGCCCTACCTCGTGCGCGACCAGGATGGGCGCACGAAGTGCGTCTCCTGCCAGTTGTGCGAGTTTGTCTGCCCGCCCAAAGCCATCCGCATCACGCCGCCTGGGCCGGCGGGCGCCCCGGAAGCCGGCAATGTCGAGAAGGCGCCGAAGGAATTCGAGATCAACATGCTCCGTTGCATCTTCTGCGGCTATTGCCAGGAGGTCTGCCCCGAGGAAGCCATTTTCCTGATGGAGGATTACTCCCTCACCGGCACCAACCGCGCCGAGATGATCTATAACAAAGAGAAATTGCTCGCCCTGGGGGGCGTTCATCAGGACAAGATAGGAAAGTGGAAGAAGAAAGCTCAGGAAGCTCGCGCGCAGGGGGTGGAGCCGTGACGGGTTGCACCATAGCAGGCGCCGGCCTCAGTCGGCGCATTCTTCCCACACCACAGATGGGGCCGGCTGCCGTCGGCGGCTCCATCCTGTTGGCGAATCGAGCATCCTCAGTCAACCGGAGGCCTTGGTAGTGCAGGACGCCCTTTTCTACATCTTTGCGTTCCTGACGTTGGTGTTTGGCTTTCTCGTCGTCGCCAACCCGTTCAGCCGCAACCCGGTCACCGGCGCGATGTTCCTGGTGCTGACCATTGTTTCGCTGGCCGGCCTGTTCGTCCTGCTGCACGCCTTCTTCCTGGCGGCTGTGCAGGTGCTGGTCTATGCGGGCGCGGTGATGGTCCTGTTCCTGTTTGTCATCATGGTGCTGGATCTGAAGGCGGAGGAGCGGCGGAAGTTGAAAACGCTGGGAGTAGCGGGGGGGCTGGTTTCAGCCGGGGCAATCCTCGCTATTTTCCTAAGCAGCCTGCTGCATCTGAGCTCATCCCTCGGTGCCAGTGAATCGCCCGGGATCGAGGGCGGTACCGTGCGGCTCGGCAAATCCCTGTTTACGGACTACCTGCTGCCGTTCGAGATCGTGTCGTTGATCCTGCTCGTCGCGATGGTTGGTGTGGTGTTGCTCAGCAAGAAGGACCTGAAATGACCATCGGCCTGGAACATTATCTGGTCGTCAGCGTGCTGCTCTTCTGCCTGGGGCTGCTGGGGGTGATTGTGCGGCGCAACCTGCTGGTCATCTACATGTCGCTCGAGTTGATGCTCAACGCGGCCAACCTGGCGCTGGTGGCCTTCTCGCGCTTCACCAATAATCTCGATGGCCAGGTCTTCGTGTTCTTTGTGATTACCGTCGCCGCCGCAGAAGTGTCAGTGGGCCTGGCGCTGATCGTGGCGCTTTACCGCAAGCGCCAATCAGCCCACGTTGAGGATTTGACCACCCTGCGACTTTAGCTGATGCGCCCGGACCTGATACCCTGGATCATCCTGTTTCTCCCGCTGCTGGCGGCGGCGGTCATTACGCTGTTCACGCAGCACGACCGCAAGCTCAGCGCGGGGCTTTCCACCGGGGCGGTGGTGGCCGGGTTCCTCCTAAGCATCCTCTTCGTTGGGCTGACCGGTTGGGAATCCAGGCCTGATTCCTCCGTCACCTGGTTGACGATTGGCGGCCTGCACGTGGATTTCGGACTACGTTTCGACCCGCTGAGCCTGCTGATGCTCCTCGTCGTCACGGGCGTCGCCAGCGCCATTCACATTTACTCCTGGGGCTACATGAGCGAAGACCGCGGCTTCCCGCGCTACTTCGCCTGCCTGAGCTTCTTCACTTTCTCGATGCTTGGCATCGTGCTCGCCAACAACTTCCTGGAGCTTTTCATCTTCTGGGAGCTGGTGGGCGTGTCCAGCTATCTGCTCATCGGCTTCTGGTTCGAACGGCCTGCGGCGGCGGATGCCGGCAAGAAGGCATTCGTCACCACGCGCCTTGGGGACTTCGGCTTCCTCCTCGGAATCATGATGGTCTGGACGACCTTTAGCTCCCTTAGGTTCGCCGACATCGAGAATGCCCCGGCCTCCAACCCGCAAGCTCTGGGCGCGCTGGCGACTGCCGCGGGCTTGCTGATCTTCTGCGGCGCGATGGGCAAGAGCGCCCAGTTCCCGCTGCACGTCTGGCTGCCCGACGCCATGGAAGGCCCCACGCCTGTCAGCGCCCTCATTCATGCCGCGACAATGGTGGCCGCGGGCGTCTACATGCTTTGCCGGGTGTTCTTCATCTTCACGCCCGACGCGCTGACCATGATCGCGTGGATCGGCGCCTTTACTGCGCTGCTGTCAGCGGTCATCGCCGTTCAGCAGAACGACATCAAGCGCATCCTGGCGTACTCGACACTCTCTCAGCTGGGCTACATGGTCATGGCGGTCGGCCTCCTTGCGCCCGCGCCGGCCATGTTCCACCTGACCACGCACGCGTTTTTCAAGGCGCTGCTCTTCCTGGGAGCGGGCTCGGTCATCATCGCGCTCCATCACGAGCAGGACATCTGGAACATGGGCGGGCTGCGGGCGAAGATGCCCGTCACATTCTGGACTTTCATGACGGGCACACTGGCGCTCGCGGGCTTGCCTCCGTTCAGCGGATTCTACAGCAAGGACAGCATCCTCGCGCACGCTGCCCAACACAGCCCCGTGCTGTTCGCCTTGGGCGCCGTGGTGGCAGCACTTACGACCTTCTACATGTTCCGGCTGGTGTTCGTTGCTTTCCTCGGCGCGCCGAAGTCCGAGGCCGCCGGGCGCGCGCACGAGTCGCCGCCGGTTATGGCGTGGCCGTTGCGGATTCTGGCCGTGTTCAGCGTGATTGGCGGGCTGATCGGCGTCGAGCAGCTCTACGGGAGACAATTCCCGGGGGAACACGTCGAGCCGAGCGTTTCTTTTGCCGGGAAATTGTTTGCGCCTTTCATCCACGCTCCCCTCGCCGCCGGTTCGGGCTTGCTCGCGGTGCTGGTCGGGTTCGCCGCCGCCTACGCGCTTTATGCGAAAGCGGCCAAGGACCCGTTGCCGGAGATGCTGGGCGCGCTGGCGCGGGCCATGCGCAACCGCTTTTACCTCGACGAGCTTTACCAAGCCACGGTCATTCGCTTGCATGACTGCATGGCTGCGATCGCCGACTGGTTCGATCGATGGATTATCGCGGGTGTGGGCGTGCGCGGGACGCACGGCACCACCGAACTGGCCGGGCGGGCGTTACGGTTGCTCCAGACCGGCAACCTGCAGACCTACACCTTTCTGTTCGCGCTGGGCGTGGCGTTGATCCTGTACCTGGTTCTCTTCTAAGCATGTCGCCGCTCACCTACATCCTCGGCTGGCCGCTCTGCGCAGCAATTATCCTGCTGCTGCTGCCGCGCACCTTCCGGCCGGTGCTGCGCGGCGTCGCCATCCTCGCCACGTTTATTTCGGCGCTGCTGGCGCTGAAGATGTTCCTGCAGTTCGACGCCGGCCTCCCCGGGTACCAGTTCGAGCAGCAGGTCTCCTGGGTGCAAAGTCTCGGCATCAGCTACCACGTCGGCGTGGACGGCATCAACGTTGGCCTGGTCCTGATGGGCGCCATCGTCGCGTTCGCGGCGGCCTGCGTCTCCTGGGAGATCAAAGAGCGGGAGAAGGAATTCTATATCCTGCTGCTGGTGATGGCCGGCGGCATCCTCGGCGCCTTTGCGTCGCTTGACCTGTTCTTCTTCTACTTCTTCCACGAGCTGGCCCTGGTGCCGACCTTCATCATGATTGGCGTGTGGGGCCGCGGCGAGCAGAAGAACTACGCCACGTTCCAGATCACCCTCTACCTCAGCATCGGCGCGCTCATCGCGCTGGTGGGGCTGATCGCGCTTTACGCGCAGTCCGGCGCCGGCACGTTCGACATTCCAAAGCTGGCCGAGCATCTCAAGAAACAGCCCCTGTCCCCGGGCGCGCAGAACTTCATCTTCCCCTTGCTGCTCTTTGGCTTCGGGATCCTGGTGTCGCTCTGGCCGTTCCACACGTGGGCTCCGCTCGGCTATGGCTCGGCGCCCGCCGCCACCGCCATGCTCCATGCCGGCGTGCTCAAGAAGTTCGGCCTCTACGGTTTGATCCGCATCGCGCTGCCCTTGCTCCCGGACGCCGCGCAAAGTTGGATGCACCTCCTCGCCTGGCTCTGCCTGGGCAACCTTTTGTACTGCGGCTGGGTCGCCATGCGCCAGAAGGACTTCAACTGGCTTGTCGGCTATTCCAGCGTCGCGCACATGGGCTTTGTGTTCCTCGGCATTGCGACCTTGAACCTCATCGGGGTGACCGGCGCGGTGCTGGTGATGATTGCGCACGGCTTCCTCGCGGCGCTGACGTTCGGCCTGGGCGGCTACATCTATCAGCAGACCGGCACCCTGGAAATGGAGCGGCTCGGCGGGCTGCTCCGCCGGCTGCCGTTCATTGGCGCGGTGCTAACGATGGCGGCGATTGCCGGCTGCGGCCTGCCCGGCTTTGCCAACTTCGCGGGCGAGATCACCGTCTTCTTCGGCGCCTGGCAGAGCTTCCGGCTGGTGACGATCCTGGCGTGCTGGGGCGCGCTGATCATCGGCGCGGTTTACATGCTGCGGGTGATCCGCGCGATGTTGCATGGGCCACTGCCGGAACAATGGGCCAATGTGGCGGATGCTCCACACCTCTGGCGCAAAGCCCCGTTCATTCTTCTACTTGCCGGCCTGCTCGTCTTCGGCTGCTTCCCGCGACTGCTCACCGACAAGATCGAGCCCAGTGTCGGCGAGAAAGTCATCGCCGCATTTGCCCCGAAGACACCTGCCAAACCCATTTTGGCCACCCGTTCGCCAACGAAACAGGTTGTGCCAGTCCAAGACCGTACCGCGGCGGCGGGAGACCTCCATACCGGCGAGATGAATAGGCCAAGTCTCCCAACCAGCCCGTGTTGGGACATCCCCGGGGAAGCGCGTTTTCTGAATAACCCTGACGACCGGATGCCTGCATTTCCACCCGGATGAATCTCTTCTTGCTCAATCACGAACTGCTGGTGCTGGCCCTCGGTCTTGGGCTGCTCCTCGTGGATTTGTGGCTGCCCACGCCTGCCAAGCGCAAGCTCGGCTACGCCGCCGCGCTGGGTGTGGGGTTGATTCTGCTCTACAGCCTTTGCTGTGTCCGGCTCGTGCCCGGTCAAACGGTGCATTACGCCTTTGGCCAGATGTACGCGCTCGACCACCTGGCACTGTTCTTCAAACGCTTCTTTCTGCTGGCCGCCCTCATCGTCCTGCTCATCTCGGTCGAATTTGCTGACCGCATCGCCGCCGGCATCGCCGAGTTCTACGCGCTGACTCTGTTTGCCCTTTCGGGCATGCTGTTCGCCGCCTCCGTGAACGATTTCGCCCTGCTGTTCGTTTCGCTCGAACTGATCACCGTTACCTTCTACGTGCTCACCAGTTTCCAGCGCGCCCGGGTGGCCTCCCTGGAGGCGGGCGTGAAGTATCTGATCATCGGCGCGTTGTCCACCGGCTTCACCGTTTTCGGCATTGCGCTGGTCTATGGCCTGTCCCAAACGCTGAACTTCGGCGGGCTGGCGGGGGTGGCCGCGCACTTGTGCGGCAACAAGATCTTCCTCTTCGGCCTCGTGCTGATCCTGGTCGGCCTGGGTTTCAAGATCGCCGCGTTTCCCTTCCAGATTTGGGCGCCGGATGTCTATCAAGGCGCGCCCACGCCGGTGACGGCGTTCCTCGCCGTGGGATCGAAAGCCGCCGGCTTCGCCCTGCTGCTGCGGGTGCTCTTCATCGCCGTGCCGGACATCACGGCGCAGTGGTCCAACCTCCTGATTATCCTTTCCGGCGTCTCCATTCTCTATGGCAACCTCTGCGCCATTCCGCAGCGCAACCTCAAGCGGTTGCTCGGCTATTCGAGCATCGCGCACGCCGGCTACATGCTCCTGGGCGTCGCCGCCCTCAGCGCGGCCGGCCGGTCCGCCGTCCTCTATTACCTCAGCGGTTACCTCTTCACCGTGCTGGCCGCCTTCACCGTGCTTTGTCTGGCGCTGCGACAAGTGGAAGGCGAGGACATTGGCGCCCTGGCCGGCCTGCACCGGCGTTCGCCCCTGCTGGCGGTGACAATGACGCTGGCCATGGCCTCGCTCGCCGGCATCCCGCCGCTGGCCGGCTTCTTCGGGAAGTTCCTGCTGCTCAAGGCTGTGCTCGAACAGGCCCCCGCGAATGCCGGATATTATTGCCTGACCTTCACCGCCCTGGCCGGCGTGGTGATATCCATCTACTACTACTTCGGCGTCGTGCGGGCCATATACTGGTTCCAGGACACACCCGATCTTTCCCCCATCTCGATCTCCCGGCCCATCCGTGTTGCCATTTACGCCTGCATCGCCGGCATGTTCTACCTCGGTATATTCCCCGGCGCGATTGTGAATCTGGCGGCCGAGGCGGTCAGGGTGTTGCGGTAAGCCCGGCAGCGCGAAATGCGGCAGAATGAACTCGTCTGAGCGTTTGATTCAGGCGAAAGTAAGCGGGACTGTATGAGCATGAAACCGAGCCCGGCCACACCGCCGAACACCACGCGCCAGCTCGCCGCATTCTGTGCGGTGCTGGCCTCCGCCTTCATCGGGTTTAGCGCCGAACCGCCTTCCCAGGAGCAGATCCTGCAAAAGGCTGCGCCGATCCCGGGGCATCCGCGGCTGTTTTGGACCGCCCGGGACGAGGCGGGCGTGCGCGAGAAGATCAAGTCCGACCGGCAGATGAAGGCGGTTTGGGAAGCGGTGCGCCTCACGGCGGATGAGATGCTGACGGAACCCGCGGTAACTTACCGGAAGGATGGACGGCGGCTGCTGGGGCGGTCGCGTGAGGCGCTGGGGCGCATGATGCATCTTGCTTTCGCCTTCCGCGTGACGGGCGACCAGCGCTACGCGGAGCGCGCGATGGCGGAAATGAAGGCCATGGCCGCCATGCCGAACTGGAACCCATCCCATTTCCTTGACACGGCGGAAATGACGATGGCCATCGCGGTGGGTTACGACTGGCTATACGAGCAACTGTCGCCCGAGTTGCGCCAGGCGAGCCGCGAGGCCATTGAAACAAAGGGATTGGGCCAATATCTGAAGCCGGGGGCGAGGCTCGGCTGGGAGCATGGGCGGAATAACTGGAACCAGGTTTGCCATGCCGGGATGGTCGCGGGCGCGCTGGCGCTGCTCGAAGCCAACCCGGACCGGGCGGCGGAGGTGGTGCGGCGCGCGCTCGTTGGCCTGCCCTACGCCATGAAAGTCTATAATCCGGACGGGACTTACCCGGAAGGTCCCAGTTATTGGAACTACGGCACGAGCTTCAACGTGATGCTGATCACGATGCTCGAATCGGTGTTCGGCACCGATTTCGACCTTAGCCGCAGCCCGGGTTTCCTGAAGTCGGGCGAGTTCATGCTGAACATCATTGGCCCAACGCGCCGGACGTTCAGCTTCAGCGACTGCGGCACGGGCACGGGTTTTTCTCCGGCTATGACATGGTTTGCGGCGCGCACGGATCGGCCGGACCTGCTGTGGTTTGAAACGGAGATGCTCGAGCGGGAACTGGCTGCGATTCGGAAAAGCAAGGGCCGGCAGCAAGGGGGCCGGTTTCTTCCGCTGGTCTTGGTGTGGGCCAAGGCGGGGCTCAAGCCCGAGCCGCCGGCTGCTCTGAATTGGCTGGGACAGGGCCAGAACCCGCTGGGTGTCTTCCGCAGCTCCTGGACCGATACCAACGCGGTGTTCCTCGCGATTAAGGCCGGCACGCCTTCGGCCAGCCACGGGCACATGGATATTGGCTCGTTTATCCTGGATGCGGACGGCGCGCGATGGTCCCTCGACCTCGGCGCGCAGGACTATAACGCGCTGGAACAAAGGGGCGTCAACTTGTGGGACTTCCGACAGGGATCGGAACGCTGGAGCATCTTCCGCTACCATAACCGCGCGCACAGCACGTTGCTGGTAGATGAGGCGGAGCAGGTTGTGACCAGCCAGGCGCCCATATCCGAATTCTCCGCCGACCCGAAGAACGCCTACGCGGTGGTGGATATGAGCGCGACCTATGCCGGCCAGTTGGCCGGCGCCAAACGCCGCTTCGCGCTGCAACCGGACCGCCGGGTAGTGATCGAGGATCAACTCACCGGCGGGGCCAAGCCTGCCAAGGTGCGTTGGGGAATGGTAACGCCCGCCCGCCTGAAGGCCGACGGCCCCAACCGGGCCTGGCTGGAGCAAGACGGCAAACGCCTGCGGTTGGAAGTTCTGTCCCCCGCCGAGGTGGAGATTGAATCCTGGCCGGCCGATCCGCCGCCGCGAGACTACGATAAGCGCAACCCGGGCGTCAGCATCGTTGGCTTCACTGTGCCGATCGAGGCGGGAGAGAAGCTGGGGCTCAAGGTGTTGCTCCAGCCGGGGGCGAGTGCAGGAAAGCAGGATTAACAAGGTGCGGGGCAGGCCAGGACGCCTGCCCTGCTTGGTCCAGCGCCCCGCCAGGCAAAGCGGCACAGTAGTCCCTCTGCCTGGTCGGGCGCTTTCGCCGAAAGCGCCACCGTTTGGCCGCCTCGGCGGGGCAGTCCCACCCAAGACTGAGGCTTTGCAGGCACAGGCGGATGATATTTGACAGGCTGGCATTGGGGCCTACCTTTCCATGACTCAAATTGGTATCGCGTAGGTCAGGAACGAGAATAGCAGCAACAGGAAGGACATATTATGGCGAAAGCAGACGAAGCAAAGTCGGTTCAGGAGTTCTTTTACAGCGCTCCTGAGGCGAATAGTGTTCAGCTGGTAGGGGACTTCACGCATTGGCAACGCCAGCCCATCAATTTGGCCAAAGGGCCCGGTGGGGTCTGGAAGACGTCTGTGAATCTGGCCCCCGGCACCTACCACTACCGGTTCCTCGTGGACGGGCAATGGCGCGATGATCCACAATGCACGCTCAGAATTCCTAACATCTTCGGAACAAACAACATGGTGCGCGAGGTGGGCGGCGGAGCGGAGGTTGAGGCTCAGGCGCAATCTGCGGCAAGGAAACCCGGCCGGCGCAGGGCCAGCAAGAACGGTTAGGCGATTGGGCGGTCTCGCGAAGTGTCAATCAGCCTTCGTCAGGTCGTTCCCGCATTTGCACGTGCCCGGTGCTGACCGATACCCAGCGGCACGCCCGTTGCGTTATTGCTTGCGACCGCGCGCCGTTTCAGTTGTGTGACAGATCCTCGGGCGCTTGGGCTAGAATCCGGAATAGTCCGCCCTTCCGCCGCAGGATGACCTGCCAGAGCTGTTCGGGCGCGGTGTCGAATACCAGTTCGAGGGAGGCTGGATGCTTCAGCCAGGCTTTGCGTTTCATCTCGTCCTCGAGCTGGCCCGGACTCCAGCCGGCGTAGCCGGCGAAGAGCTTGAGCTTGCGCGTCGGCGAAAACGACTCGCTCATTTCCAACAGGTCATCCACTGAATGGCCCAGGCTGAGGTTGGGCATCACGTTGGCGTCCGCCATGAAGGTGTCCGAGAGCAGGAAACTGAGCGCCGACGGCTGGACCGGCCCGCCCACGTAGAGCGGGAAGCTCTTGAGCGTGTCCGGCAGGTCGGCGACGATCATCTCGCCGACGTTGCTGCCGGAGGCGCGGTTGAGCACCAGGCCGAAGGCCCCCTCCGCGTCGTGCTGACAAATCAACACCACCGTGCGCTGGAAGAACGACCCGAGCAACTGGCCGCTGTCCAGGAGCAACTGACCTTTCAAGTATTTCTGCTTCTCTGCCATACTGCTGAGACCGTCTTACACTTGCCTCACCGCCAATCTGGATTAAACTTTCCGCATGTCAAAACTTTGTCTGCTCCTGCTGCTCGCCGGCGCGCTGCTCGTGGCGGCTGGGTGCCAGAACCACTCCGGCAGCCGGGATTACATCCCCGGCAAAGGCTGGGTGCCCAACGATTGAGCGCGGCAGGCGCGGCTGGGGTATCCCGACAGCCGCCGCGTTTTGCGGGGTGCGCAGCCCTGCGATGCCACGGAGGGGCCGACGAACCGCCGGCCCGGAAGTCCGCAAGGGAGGGGGTATGGCGCCGGGTTACGGTGGCCAGGGGATATCCTGCACCGCAAGCGTCAGATGCGGTTCTCTCACCCCATTAGCAGCTACTTGCCCACCGCAAACGCGTACAGGTTGCCGTCATAGCCCCCAAGGTAGAGACGGTCGCCGGCGATGAAGGGTGATGAGGCGATCGGCACACCCAGGGAGTAGCTCCCCAGCTTCGCGCCGTCCGCAAGCCTGAGGGCATGGACCGCGCCGTCGCTGGCGCCGACATAGACGGTGTCGCCCAGAATGGCTGGGGAACTGTTCACGTCGCTGCCGCCGCGCTGGTAGGGCTGCAATGACGAGAGGCTGGGGCCCGTTTGCGCGGCCCAGAGGAGCGAGCCATCCGTGGTCGCGAAGGCGCAGACACGGCCGTCGGCGGTGCCCATGACCAGCTTATCGCCCGCGAGTGCGGGCGCGGAGGCGGTATCGCCGACTTGTTCTTTGCCGGTCCAAAGGAGTTTGCCGCCGGCCAGGTCCAACGCGCAGAGGGCGTTATTCCTCGTCGTGTAGAGAGTATTGCCGACGGCCAGGCAGCCGTTGAACCGCCCGTCCAGTTTCCAGAGCATTTCGCCGGTCTTGGCGTCGAGGGCCCAGGCGCCGTTGCGAGTGGTGAGGAGCAGCTTGCGGCCGGCGATGGTCGGCACGGTGTAACTGCTGGGCCACCAGTCGCTCTGGCCGTGGCGCTTGTCCCAGATGCGGCGGCCGGTCTGCGTCTCGAAGGCGGCGATGTAGGAGTGCGCTCCGACATAAACCACTCCGTCATGGGCGGTGGTGGCGGCGACTTCCCAACGCTCGCGCTCGCGGTCCAGCTCGGCTTTCCACAACAGCTTGCCGGTGGCCTCGTCGAGGGCGTAGAGCCAGCCCGCCACGCTCGTCGCGAATATGCGCCCGTCGGCGGCGGCAATGTTGTTCTTCACGGCGCTGTCGGTGGCAAAGTGCCATAGGCGCTTGCCGCTGGCGGCGAAGGCCGACACGCCGCAGCGCTTGAGATCGCCCTGGTCATCAATGCCCACCGCCACGCAGTCGTTGCCCTTTCGCGGCGAGGAGATGCCGATAA
This sequence comes from Candidatus Paceibacterota bacterium, assembly GCA_035452965.1. NCBI lineage: Bacteria > Bacillati > Minisyncoccota > Minisyncoccota bacterium. Next base: position 173,998 of record DAOTCE010000001.1, read on the forward strand.
AGCCGCCGGTGGAAGCGGCCCACTTCAACTGCAGCGGCGGCTTGGGTTCAGTGGCAGAGCCCGCCTGATCAGCAAGCTGGAAGCTGGCCTCCGCTTGCCACGTCTCGCCGTTAACGGCGCGGATGTCGGCTACCAGCGTTTGCTCTCCCCGGGCTCCGGCCGGCAGCTTCAAATCGCCCAGCCACGTCCACGGACTGGCGCGCTTGAGCGCCACGCGCCGGCCCGCCGCGCGGCACTCCACGGCGGCGACCTCGATGCGGCTGTCGTAGGCGTTGACCACCACGGGGAGCCGGTTCTTTTCCGTTACACAAGTTCCACTGGGTGACACCACCGCCGCATGATGTTTGAAACCGCCCAGGCGCAGTTCATTGTCCACCTTGCCGCCCTTGATCTCCAGGAGGCGGAAGCTGCGCGGATGCCGATCAATTCCGCCGAACCGCAGCGGCGGTGTGTTCAAGTCCAGCACGCCCAGGCCCTGCTCGACCCGGTTCCCGTGCCAATGCCCGCTAAGCACCGCCACGGCGCCAAGCTGCTTGAGGTATTCCACCTGCCGGCGCGTCGGCAGGTAATGCAGCGCGAACACCCGCGCCGCCCCCTTCGGCGCCGCGGCCAGGTCTTTCTCGATCCAGGCCTTTTGCTGCTCATCGAAGCTCATGCAGTTGAGCATGACGAAGTGGCCGTCCCCGACGTTGAATGAGTAATGGTCGGGCCCCAGGTACTGATGGTAATGGGCCATCGAACCGGGAGCCTTGACGTCGTGGTTGCCGGGCACGTTGAAGAGCGGAATCCGGAACCCGGCCATCGCGCGCACGTAGTTCTCGAACTCGGGCGTTTCCTTTCCATTGTTCACCAGGTCGCCCGTGGCGATCACAAACGCGGCCGCCGGCTGCAACGCGTTGATCTCCTCGATGTCCTCGCTGAACGTGCTGACGGTATCCTCCTTCTGTGTGATGTGGATATCCGTGATCTGCACAAACCGCACCCCGCTACGGCGCGACGCTTCCCAGTCCACCAGCCCGAAGTCCGCGGCTTTGCCCGCCGCCGCCGTGGCATAGAAGCTCCGGCTCGCCCGGTAGCCCCGAGGCAGCGTGACAAACACCAGCCGGCCGGGCTCTGTCTCCAGTTGGTAATCACCGCGCTTCGAAGTGAGCACCACCGCGTTGCCGTCGGAGACCGCGACCCGGCCCAGTCCAGGCTCCGTTGCCTGGGCCACGCCATCGCCGTTCCGGTCCGCGAACACCCGGCCCGATACTGACATACCCCACGCCGGGCTGGTTATGGCCGCAGTGAGCAGCGCGGATAGGCACCATTTCTTCATTGGCCCAATCATCAATGTCTTCGCGTTGGTGGAGGAGAGGTCGGGGAGATCTGCTCCCGGAGGGTGTGCAAAATCGGTCATTGTCCAGATCATTTCGCAGACGAGCGCAGGCTTGTCAACGAAAACGAGGTCACGCCGGCTTTCGGCCTTCAGAAATGCCTGCGCTGCCACCTTCGCCCGGTGGCAGCGCTGGGTTGTGCCGGTCGGGGCATTTGTGCTGGCGAGGCCGGTGCCAGTGCGGCGGGCCACGGCGGCCTCGGGAGTTCAATCGGCCGGGTTGGTCGAGGTTTGCAAATATGGTTGGGCTATTCCCCCCGAGAGGCGTTAGACTATCGCCATGGTGAAGAAGTTGTTCCTGCTGGATGGCATGGCGCTGGCGTATCGAGCGCACTTCGCGTTCATCCACCGCCCCATCCTCACCTCCAAAGGCGTCAACACCTCCGCCCTCTACGGCTTTACCCAAACGCTGCTGGACATCCTCCAGAACCAGCAGCCGACGCATTTGGGGGTTGCCTTCGACACCGCCGCGCCGACGCAGCGGCATGCGGAGTTCGCCGATTACAAGGCCAACCGGGAGGAGATGCCGGAGGAACTCAGCGCGGCGCTGCCCCATGTCCGGCGGATGGTGGAGGCGCTGAACGTCCCCGTGCTGATCTGCGACGGCTACGAAGCCGACGACATTATCGGCACGCTGGTCCGCCGCGCCGGGCAGGAAGGCTTTCAATCTTACATGGTTACATCCGACAAGGACTTCGGACAACTCGTCACCGCCGGCACCTTCATCTTCAAACCCTCGCGGAGCGGTGAGGGGGCGGAAGTGCTGGGCCCCCCGGAGATTCAGGCCCGCTGGGGTGTGCAATGCCCCGAGCAGCTTGTGGATGTGCTCGCGTTAATGGGCGACGCGTCGGACAATATCCCGGGAGTGCCGGGCATCGGCGAGAAGACGGCCATGAAGCTCATCGGGCAGTATGGCACGCTGGATAACCTGCTGTCGCATGCGGGCGAATTGACCGGGCGGCTCAAGCAAACCCTGGAGACGAACCGTGAGCAGGCGCTGCTCTCCAAACGCCTGGCCACGATCATCTGCGACGCTCCCTGTGGAGTCGAGTTGGACGCGCTGAAAGTGCAGCCTCCAAACGAAGAGAAACTGAAGAGCCTGCTGGTCGAGTTCGAATTCAACTCCATCGGGCGCCGTTTATTCGGCGAGGACTTCAAAGCCGGGCGCGGAGGGGGATTGCCGAAGGAAGAAGGCACAACGCAGAAGCCATCGGCGGCTGCGGCGGGTGGGACGATGGGCGAGCAGTTGGTGCTCGTGTCGGAGACTGAAGGTGTGGCGGAGGAACCGATAGCGGAACCGGCTGCGACCTCGGCGAACCTCAAGACCATCGCCGAGGTGCCGCACGAATATCATCTGGCGGCCACGCCCGCCGACCGCGCCAGGCTGATTAAGACCTTGCAGAAGCTCGACTCGTTCTGCTTCGACACCGAGACCACCAGCCTCGACCCCAAGGCCGCGCGCCTGGTGGGCCTGGCGTTTTCGTTCAAGCCACACACGGGTTATTACGTCCCTGTGCCGCAGGACGCAGCCGGGGCCCGGCGTCTGCTGGAGGAGTTCCGCCCGGTGCTGGAATCAGATGCGATCGAGAAAGCAGGGCACAACCTCAAGTTCGATATTAGCGTCCTGCGGTGGCAGGGCGTCTCGGTGGGCGGCAAGCTCTTCGACACGATGATCGCGCACAGCCTCATCGAGCCGGAAATGCGCCACGGCATGGATTACCTGTCCGAGGTCTATCTCGCCTACACGCCCATCCCGATCACCAAACTGATCGGCGATCCGAAGGCCGGCCAGGTTAACATGGCCGATGTGCCGGCGGCCAAAGCCGCCGAATACTCCGCCGAGGATGCCGACGTGACCTGGCAGCTCCGCGCGGTGCTCGAACCGCTTCTGAAGCAGAAGGGGCAGGAACGGGTCTTTTACGAGGTCGAATCCCCCCTCATCCCGGTGTTGGTGGACATGGAATTCGAGGGCATTAAGGTGGACGCCGCCGCGCTGGCCGAGTTCGCCGCACAGCTCTCCAAAGAGATGGATGAGGCGGAGAAGACCATTTACCGCCTTGCCGGGACCACGTTCAACCTCAATTCACCCCGCCAATTGGGCCAGGTCCTCTTCGACTTGCTCAAGCTCGGCAACGCCCCGAAAAAGACCAGGACCGGCCAATACGCCACCGACGAGCAAACGCTGACCGCGCTGGCCGCCGACCATGAAATCGTCCAGCGCCTGCTCGAATACCGCGCGGCCTCGAAACTCAAATCCACCTACGCCGACGCCTTGCCCGAGGCGATCTGGCCCAGGACCGGCCGCGTCCACACCACCTACAACCAGGTGATGACCTCCACCGGGCGGCTCAACTCCCAGAACCCGAACCTGCAGAACATCCCCATCCGCACCGAGCGAGGGCAGGAAATCCGCAAGGCCTTCGTGCCCCGTGGTCCCAGGTATCGGCTGTTGTCGGCGGACTATTCGCAGATCGAACTGCGCATCCTCGCCGCCCTCAGCCATGAGGCGGCCATGCTGGAAGCGTTCGAGGCCGGCGCGGACATCCACGCGGCGACCGCGGCAAGGGTGTTTGGCGTGCCTTCCGACGCGGTGGAGCCCGAGATGCGCCGCAAGGCCAAGATGGTCAACTTCGGCATCGCCTACGGCATGTCCGCCTTCGGTTTGTCACAGCGCCTCGGCATCCCGCGGGCTGAAGCGGGCGAGATCATAGATCAGTATTTCAGGCAATTCCCCGGCATCCGCCGCTACATGGACGAGACCATCGAGTTTGCACGAAAGAAGGGCTACGTGGAGACGGTCACCGGCCGCCGCCGTTACTTGCGCGACATCCGCTCCGCCAACAACACTATTCGTGGCGCCGCCGAGCGCAACGCCATCAACGCCCCCATCCAGGGCACCGCCGCGGATATGATCAAGCTGGCCATGATCAACCTCCACCGCGAGCTGGCCCGCCGGAACCTCAAGACCCGGATGCTCCTCCAGGTCCACGACGAACTCGTCTTCGACCTCTACCTGCCGGAAGAGCAGGAAGTCCTGCCGCTGGTCGAGGAGAAGATGAAGACGGCCATCCAGTTGGACGTGCCAATGGCGGTGGAGATGGGGACGGGCGGGAATTGGCTGGAAGCGCATTGAAACCTCCCTGGGCGTGGGAGGCGAGGATGGGCGCGGGTGCTTAGCGGAATGGGGCTTTAGTGCGGGAATCCGCAAATCCGCGAATGTATTGCCTATTCGCAGTGCATTCCAACTCTCTGTCCGACGGAATAGCCACCTGCCGTGACCCCCGATGTTCCGGTGTCTATTTGGAGGGGCCCCGGTGTGGTTCCCATGGGGGTCGGGCCCCATGGGAACCACACCGGGGCCCCTCCATCCAGGCCAAGGAGTCACTCCGGGACCGCTGGCTGCAGGGGCTTGGTGGGGCGGGCCGGCCCGGAAACCAACCGTATCGTGCCAGGGACACACATATAAGCCCTGGAATGGCAATGGGTTCCGACGGGCGTGGATTCAGCCCCGGCGGGCCAGTAACCGGTGTGGAAATACGTGAGCCCGTTTAGGCGCCCGGATCGGGCGAGCGGGGGCTAGATGTAAAGCGCGGCCTGAAGTTCACGGACCATTACCCCAACGAACGGGTAACGGCGTTCGGGGAGGTATTCCAGGCAGCGGAGGATAACCTTTTCCAGGCTGGCGGGGATGTCGGCATTGTATTGGCGGGGCGCCACCAGGGCGGTGCGGTCGAGTTGCCGGCTCAGAATCTCGCCCGGGGTGTCGCCCGGAAACGGCTTCTGGTGAGTGAGCAGCTCGTAGGCGGCGACGCCGTAGGAAAAGATGTCCACGCGGTGGGTGATCGGCTTGCCTTGCAGTTGCTCTGGCGCCATGTAGGCGGGCGTGCCCGGGTTCCTCTTCGACGCCTTCTTCGGCTTCTCCGGAACCGGCTGGGCGAGGTCAAAGTCCACGAGTCGAACGCTGGCGTTGCGGGAGACAAGGACGTTCTCGGGCTTGAAATCCAGGTGCATGAAGCCGTTGTCATGCATGTGTTCGAGACCCTCCGCCATGTCTATAAGGATCTGGGCGACGTTCTCGAGCAGGACGGAGTCCTGGCGGGCGTGGAGCTCCTTGAGGTTGGAGGCCTCGACGTAGTCCATCAGCAGGTAAGGCTGCCCCTTGATGGAGCCGTGCTCGACGTAGCCGACAATGTGGTCGTGATCGCCGATCTTGGAGAGGATGTCGGCCCCGCGCAGGAAACGCCGCCGGGCCAGGAGGTTGAAGCGCAGCCGCTCGTGCATGCGGCGCAGCGCGTAGGGCTTCTGCCGTTCATCCGTCGCGAGCCAGATGTCGGCCATGCCGCCACTGTTGATGAGCTCCTGCAAATAGAACCGGCCAAACGGCCCCGCCGAAGGCTTCTCGTCAGCACCCGACCTGTTCGCTTTGCCAAACACCGATTCTGTTTATCATAGCCGCGGGCTCTTGGCCACTCCGAAAGCGCGCTTGGCAAGGGCAGCCGCCTGTGTTAGAGGATGCCGCGATGCGGACGCTGGGAGCGTTGGCGGATTCAATCAAGGGCTGGCTGGATGCCGGGTTGGCATTGCTCTACCCGGAGGTCTGCCAGCTTTGCGAGCAGGCGCGGGCGACGCCGGCGGAGAGCTTTGTGTGCAGCGGCTGCCGCGCCAGGGTGCGGTTCATCCAGCCGCCGTTGTGCGAGCGGTGCGGGCGACCGTTTGAGGGGGACATCACCACCCAATTCGAGTGCGCCAATTGCCAGGAGCTCGACTGGCATTTCAGTTGGGCTCGCTCCGCGGTGGCGGCGCGTGGAGTGGTGCTGGAGACGATGAAAGGCTACAAATACCGGGGAGCCCTGTGGTTCGAGCCGTTTCTGGCCGAGCTGCTGATTCGCGCGGCCGGGCCCGTGTTGGACGGGCAGAAGCCGGATATGATCGTGCCCGTGCCGCTGTATCCCGCCAAAGAGCGCGAACGCGAGTTCAACCAGGCTGAGCGCCTGGCCGACCGGCTGGGCGCGGCGACGCAGATCCCCGTGAGCAAACGGCTGCTGCGCCGCGTCCGCCCCACGCGCACCCAAACGCGGCTGAACCGCTCGGAGCGCCTGTCCAATGTCCGCAACGCCTTTGCCCTGCGCGAGGGACAGCAGTTGAATGGCGAGCGCATTGTCTTGCTGGATGACGTTTTCACTACGGGCGCGACGACCGGCGCCTGCGCCCGGGTGCTGGTGGAGGCTGGAGCGGGGGAAGTTTGCGTCTGGACAGTTGCCCGGGGAGTCTAGATATTATTCACCTGTAGCTTGGAATGAGATTTGTCGTGAATATAGAGGGTGCGAGGCGGGCGGGAGACGCTTCCCGCTCGGCTTCGGGCTCTAGACCTTTCTGCGCGTGACAACGACTTCCTTTACCAAGAGACCGCTGGGCCTGGAAACACCGGAGCCGGCGGTGACGCCGCCCCCGCCGACCGCCCCGGCGGCGTTCGTCAAGAAGCCCAAGCTGCCCAGCCGCAAGTCCCGGAAGAAAGACATTCCCGAGGGCCTGTGGACCAAGTGCCCGAAGTGCGCCACGATGGTCTTTGACAAGGAGCTGGATGAAAACCTGAAGGTGTGCGCGCAATGCCAGTATCACTTCCCCATCGGCGCCCGGGAACGGATCCATTCGCTGGTGGAGACCTGCACCTTCGAGGAGATGGACGCCGGGATGACCAGCGTGGACGTGCTCAAGTTCACCGGAGTGGCGTCCTACACCGCGAAGCTGGAAAGCTACCAGAAATCCACCGGCCTGAAGGACGCGGTGTTGACGGGCATCTGCAAGATCGGCGAGCAGCGGGCGGCGCTGGGCGTGATGGACTTCAGTTTCCTCGGCGGCTCCATGGGATCGGTGGTCGGCGAGAAACTGGCGCGGCTGATCGAGAAGGCTTCCGAGAAGACCTTGCCGCTCATCATTATTTCCACCAGTGGCGGGGCGCGCATGTACGAGGGCATGTTCAGCCTGATGCAAATGGCCAAGACCTGCGGCGCGCTGGCGTATCATGCCCAGGCCAGGCTGCCGTATATCAGCGTGCTCACGCATCCGACGACGGCTGGGGTGATGGCCAGCTTCGCCGGCGTGGGCGACCTGATCATCGCCGAACCGGGGGCCATGGTCGGATTCGCCGGCCCGCGTGTCATCAAAGACACTACCCAGGCGGAATTGCCGCCGGGTTTCCAGACCGCCGAGTTTTTGCTCGACCACGGTCTGATAGATGCCATTGTGCCGCGCAGGGAGATGAAGACGCGGCTAATCGAGTATCTCCGGTATCTGACCAACGGGCAGCGGTGAGGAGCCAAGTCCGAAATCCGAAGCCCGAAGCCTGGCCCCGGAACACTGATTTGCGGCGGCTGTCCGCGCTTGCCGCGTGCCTGCTGCTGGGGTGTCTCGGATTCTCGGGTCTGGCGGCTGAGCCGCAGCAGGGTCAACCGGAAGCCCCGCCGGCATTCAGGGATCTCAATACACCGCGCGAGTTTCCGAACATTGTTTCGCGCGAGGATTGGCAGCTGCGGGCCAAAGCGATCCGCGAGCAGGTCCTGGTGAGCTGCGGCCTGTGGCCGATGCCGCATAAGACCCCCTTGCAGTCCCAGGTTTTCGGCAAGATGGAGCGTGACGGCTACAGCGTGGAGAAAGTCTATCTCCAGACCCTGCCTGGCTTCTACCTCGGGGGGAATCTGTATCGCCCGCTCGGGCGTGGGCCGGGGCCGTTTCCCGCCATTCTAAACCCGCATGGGCACTGGAAGGAGGGCCGGCTGGCCGATGGGACCAACGGCAGTGTCGCGGCCCGTTGCATCAGCTTCGCGCGCCAGGGCATGATCGCCTTCTCCTACGACATGGTCGGCTACAACGACACCTTCTTCCCCGACCACGGCGATGTGCCGGCGGAGCAGTTCTACGTGCGTCACCGCCGTTTTGCCACCAACCAGGTCAACCTCCTGTGGAACATCAGCCTGATGGGGTTCCAAACCTGGAACAGCATCCGCGCGCTGGATTTCCTTGAATCCCTGCCGGACGTGAACCGCAAGCGGCTCGCCTGCACGGGCGCCTCCGGCGGTGGCACGCAGACGTTCATGCTCGGCGCGGCGGACGACCGGCTTGCGGCGCAGGCGCCGGTGGTGATGGTGTCGCACAGCATGCAAGGGGGCTGCAGTTGCGAAAACGCGCCCGGACTGCGTGTTGACTACTCGAACATGGAAATCGCCGCTGCCGCCGCGCCACGCCCCCAGATACTCGTCGCCGCCAGCGGGGATTGGACCAAGGACACGCTGACGGTCGAAGGCCCCGCCATCGAGGGCATCTATCGTCTCCTCCAAGCCCCGGACCGGCTGCGTTATCTCCGCTTTGACTACCGCCACAATTACAACCAGACCAGCCGTGAGGCGGTCTATGACTGGTTCGGGAAGTGGCTGCTGAAGCGTTCCGACCCCATTTCGCTCAAAGAGGCGCCGTATGAAAAGGAGCCGGACGCCAACCTGCGCGTGTTCCCCGGCGCCGAGCTCCCCGCCGCCGCGGTGAGCGAGGCGCGCCTCATTCAACGGCTGAAGGATTCTCACCGCGCACAATGGGAATCGCTGAGGGTACGGAACAAGGCCGGCCTGAAGGAATTCAAGCGGATCATGGAACCGGCCTGGCGGCACACGCTGCTCGTGCAGTGGCCAGTCAGCCGGGCGCGCAGCCAGGCCCAGGAGGTGAAGGAGTCCGCCGGATTCACCTCCGCGACCCTTCGGATCAGCCGTTCAGAAGATGCCCCGCACATGCTGGCAACTTACTGGGCTCCGCCCGGCATTCTCACAAACCCCGCGCCCAGGATTGTGGTGATCGCCAGCGACCAACAGACCCCGCCGCCGCCCGCCTCGGCCGCCCCCGCAGGTCTGCCGCTGGCGCTGCTCCAGCGCGGCCTGGCGGTGCTGGTGGTGGATCGCTTCAGCACCGGCAACCCGCCTAACCAGTTCACCAACTTCTTCGGGACTTACAACCGCACCATGCTCCAGGAGCGGGTGCGCGACCTGTTAACGGTCTGCGCGGTTGCCGGCGCGGGCCCGGATCCACGCGGGCCACGGTCTTTCGATGTAATGCTCTGGGGCAACGGCCGGGCCGGTCTCTGGGCCCTGTTGGCGGCGCCAGGGGCCAACGCAGTTGTCGCCGATTGCCGCCAGCTCGATGTTGCCAGTGATGAGGCCCTGCTTGCGCCCGACCTGTTTTGCCCGGGCATCCGCAACATCGGCACCTTCGAGGCCGGCGCGGTGCTCGCGGCGCCGCACCGCTTGCTGCTGCACAACACCGGCGCGGATTTCCCGACAGACGCGATTCGCTCCGCCTACCGGGCCCTGGGGGCAAGCGACAAATTGCGCGTGGTCGCCGCTCCCCTGCCGGAGGCGGAACTGGCGCGCTGGGCCGGCCAACTCAACTAGCAAACCTGCCTGCCCGGGGAACCCTGGGGGCCATCGGGCAAATTTGCGCGTGCAATCCGGGGCGCTTGACCTATTTTCATAAACTGATGAAAGGCATTATCCTGGCCGGCGGAGCCGGCTCGAGGCTGTTCCCGCTCACCCTGGTGGCGAGCAAACAACTCCAGCCGGTCTATGACAAACCGATGGTGTATTATCCCTTGACGACGCTCGTCGAAGGCGGCGTCCGGGAGTTCTGCCTTATCTCAACGCCGCAGGATTTGCCTCGCTTCCGCCAGTTGCTGGGGGATGGCAGCGCGTGGGGACTGACCATTGACTACCGCGAGCAGCCCAAGCCAGAGGGCATCGCCCAGGCCTTTCTGATTGCCGAGAGTTTCATCGGGAAGGACGCCGTCACGCTGATCCTCGGCGACAATGTGTTCTACGGCGGTGACAGCTTTTACCGGGCTTTCGCCGAGTTCAAGGGGGGCGCGACCATCTTCGGCTACCACGTGAACGACCCCGAACGCTACGGCGTGGTGGAATTCGACGCCAGCGGCCAGGCGATTTCCATCGAGGAAAAGCCCAGGCAACCCAAGAGCAACTACGCCGTCCCCGGCCTCTATCTTTACGACAATAGCGTGGTGACGATCACCCGGAACCTGAAGCCGTCGGCGCGCGGCGAGCTGGAGATCACCGATGTGAACGTCGAATTTTTGCGGCGCAAGCAACTGCACGTGCACCGGCTCAGCCGCGGGTTCGCCTGGCTGGACGCCGGCACCAGCAGCAGCCTCCACGAAGCCTCGGCCTACGTGCAGACAATCGAGAAGCGCGCCGGCATCAAGATCGGCTGCCCGGAGGAGGCGGCGTTCCGGCGCGGCTTCCTGCCGTTGGATCGGCTCGAAGCCTTGTCGGCAGAGATGCCCAAATGCGAGTATCGCGAATACCTGGTCGAGGTGATCGCGGAGGCGAAGCGGTTGGGCCGGCAGTCCAACCCGGAGGCGGATAACCAGTGAAGGTCTTAACCTGCGATATTGCGGGGCTGCTGGTGCTTGAACCCAAGGTGCACGGCGACGCGCGGGGCTTCTTTCTGGAAACCTGGAACCGGCGCCGCTATCGCGAAGCGGGGCTGGATGCGGATTTCGTGCAGGACAACGTCTCGTTCTCGCGCCGGGGCATCCTCCGCGGGCTGCACTGCCAGAACCCAAATCCGCAGGGCAAACTGCTCCAGGTGCTCCAGGGCGAAGTGTTCGACGTGGCAGTGGATCTCCGGCGCAGCTCGCCGACCTTCGGCAAGTGGCACGGCCTGGTGCTCAGCGCCGAGAGCAAGCGCCAGTTCTACGTCCCGCCTGGATTCGCGCATGGCTTCCTGGTGCTGAGCGAGACCGCGCTGTTCCATTACAAGTGCACCGAGTTCTACTCGCCGGGCGATGAGCTGGCCATCCGGTGGGACGACCCGGACATCGGCATCGCCTGGCCATCGAAGGAGCCGCTCATCTCGGAGCGCGACGCCAAGGGCCTGCGCCTGCGCGAGGTGCCGCCCCAACGCCTCTTTGCATGACCGCAGAGCTGCCACACATTCTGCTTGTCGGCAAGGTCGGCCAGGTCGGCTGGGAACTGCGCCGCACTCTGGCGCCCCTGGCCCGCGTCACCGGTGTGGACTTTCCGGAAATTGACCTCACCAAGGCCGACTCCATCCGCCGATGGGTGCGCGAGAGCCGCCCCAACATCGTCATCAATGCCGCGGCCTACACCGCCGTGGACAAGGCCGAGTCGGAGCCGGATAAGGCGATGAGCATCAACGGTGTGGCCCCGGGCATCCTGGCGGAAGAAGCCGCGAAATCGAGGGCGCTCCTGGTGCACTACTCAACCGACTACGTCTTTGACGGCACCAAAACCGCGCCTTACATCGAGACCGATGCGCCCAACCCGCTGGGGGTCTATGGCCGCACCAAGCTGGCCGGGGACGAAGCCGTCCGCGCCGTCGGCGGCGCGCACTTGATCTTCAGGCTGTGCTGGGTCTATGGGGCGCGGGGCCAGAACTTCCTGCTCACCATCATGCGCCTGGCCCGCGAGCGCGAGAAACTGCGCGTCGTGAGCGACCAGGCCGGCTGCCCGACGTGGTCGCGGATGATCGCGGAGACGACGGCGCTGGCGCTGAAGCAGGGGCTGGCGGCGCGCGACTGGAGCGCTTTCACCGGAACCTACCACCTGGCCTCGTCGGGCATCACCAGTTGGCACGGCTTCGCCCAGGCCATTGTTAACCTGATGCCAACTGACGGCAGGAAATGCTCGTCCGTCGAAGCCATTCCGACCGCGGAGTATCCGACACCCGCCAGGCGCCCGGCCTGCTCAGCGCTGGCCTGCGACAAGCTGGTGCGCACCTTTGGCCTGCGCCTGCCGCACTGGGAGGAAAGCTTGAAGCAGGTGCTGGAGGCCTGATAACCGACAACCCGGAAACAATGAACTTACTGATCACTGGCGGAGCCGGCTTCATCGGCTCCAATCTCATCCACCACGTCATTGGCCGGCCCGAGGTGGACCGGCTGGTCAACCTCGATTGCCTCACTTACGCCGGGCGTTTGGAAAACCTCGCCGCCATTGCCACGCATCCGAAGTACGCCTTCGAGAAGGTGGACCTGCGGGACAAGGCCGCCGTGCTGGAGGTTGTGCAGCGGCACGGCATCACCCACGTCATGCACCTGGCCGCCGAGTCGCACGTGGACCGCTCCATTACGGGCCCCGGCGACTTCGTGCACACCAACGTCGTTGGCACCTTCAACCTCCTGGAAGCCTGCCGCGCCACGTGGCTGAACCCCGCCCCAGGCCCCGCGCCTCGCGCAGCTCGCTTCCACCATGTCTCCACCGACGAAGTCTATGGCAGCCTGGGGCCGGTTGGCTTCTTCACCGAGACCACCCCCTACGCGCCCAACTCGCCTTACTCGGCCAGCAAGGCCTCCAGCGACATGCTCGTGCGGGCCTATCACCACACCTACGGCCTGGAGACTGTCATCACGAATTGCTCGAACAACTACGGACCTTTCCAATTCCCCGAAAAGCTTATCCCCGTGGTCATCCAAAGTGTGCTCACCCGCAAACCCGTTCCCGTCTATGGCGACGGCATGAACGTGCGCGACTGGCTCTACGTGCGCGACCACGCGGAGGCATTGTGGCTCGTGCTGACGCGCGGACGCGCCGGTGAAACCTACAACATCGGCGGCCACAACGAGTGGGCGAACCTGAACATCGTGCAACTGATTTGCGATCTCATTGACGAAATGGCCCCGCAGCTCGGCGGCAGCTCCCGCAAGCTGATCACCTTCGTCAAGGACCGCCCGGGCCACGACCGCCGCTACGCCATTGACGCCGCCAAAATCAAACAGGACCTGGGCTGGGTCCCCGCCCACAAGTTCGAGGAAGGCATCCGCGAAACCGTGCGCTGGTACCTCGACAATCAGGACTGGGTCCGCTCGGTCCTGAAACCGCAGCCATGATTCATACCAACCCGGTAACAGCCTATGGCCTCTAGCCCCGGGCGCCATTGGAAGTTCTACTTCGTCCAGGCGCTAACGCTGGTGCGGGCGCCGCTGATCTTTCTATTCCTGGCCGTCAGCGTTTTCTGCGGCCACCCCCTCTCGGAGCTCTGGTTCATTGTCGCGTTTGCCGCGATGATCCTCTCGGCGGTCACCGACCTGTTCGACGGCTACTTCGCCCGCAAGTTCCAGGTCACCTCCCGCCTCGGCAGCTATGCCGACCCGATGATAGACAAAGTGTTCTACCTGACCACGTTTCCCACGCTGATCTACCTGGCGGCTCGCGTAGGCCAGCACGCCCACGCGAGCGCTTTGCTGGTGCTGGCCATCCTGTTCCTGCTGCGCGACCAGTGGGTCTCATTCCTGCGGTCCCTGGGCGCCCTTCACAACCTCAGCGCCAAGGCCAACTGGTCGGGCAAGGCGCGCACGCTCATCTCGTTCCCCACCATCTGCGTGATCTACTACTTCCTCCAGGCCCCGGTCGGCTGGCGCCTGCAGTTCCCGGAACCGGTGGTCTACGGGCTGGAGGGCCTAAGCGTGGTCATCAACCTAATCTCCATCGGGGTTTACACCCTGCACTACTGGCCCGCGCTCCGGACCGAACTGCGCCTCCCGGACGAGGACAAGCCGCCAGGCGACTGACCCAAGGCATATCGCGATCATTGTCTGGGCGCACAGAAGCCACCCACACGCCAAGCCGCTGAGCCGCTCTCGCAACTCGCCATTGCCCGAAATTAACCCGTGCCACCAAGGCATCCTCACCATATCCTCACCGTATCCACACTGGATCCACACCGTGGATACAGCCTTGACATCGCCGGGCGCCGTTGGCGCAACGGACTGATATTATTGCACTTACGAGAAATCCGAAAAACCGACCCGATTTCGTCCCTATCGGTCTTGCCAGGTGGCAGGGGCTGCGCCCTGAGAGCGCAATTCCGAAGCCACTTCGCCTGATTTGCCACGGGAATGCGCCAACTTGGCACACCCTGGCCCCAGGTTTGGGTGATCTGGCAGGGTGTGTCCTGAAAATCCGCGCTACTTCTGTCCGCCCGCCAGCACGGTTTCGAAGTGGGGGGGCTGTTCTTCGCGGGCGACGACGCTGATTTCGATGCGTTTGAAGCCGGCGGCCTCGAGCCAGCGGTGCAGGTCACTCTCGGCAAATCCCAGCCACCGGTCGCCGTAAAACTCGTGGGCGCGCTCAAAATTATGCCGGGCAAGGTCGAGAATCATAATCTGCCCGCCGGGTTTCAGCATGCGGTAGGCGCTGGAGACCGCTTTGGCCGGATCCTGCGCGTGGTGCAAGGCCTGGCTGAGAATCACCAGGTCCACGCTGCCTGCCTCTACCGGCGGGTTCTGCAGATCGCCCAGGCGGAATTCGAGGTTCTTCAAGTTGTTCTTCTTCGCCTTGGCGGCGCCAAAAGCGACGATCTTCTCCGAGTTATCCACCGCAATCACCTTCCGGCAGCGGCGGGCCAACAACTCGCTCAGCAGCCCTTCCCCGGAACCCAGATCCGCCACGGTCAGGGGCGGCAGAATCCGCAGCAACAGGTGCCCGAACGCCTGCCAGGACCGGCCCGGCCCATAGACGCGGTCGAACCGCCCAGCCACCTGGTTGAAGTAAACCTGCGCCTGCTCCCGCCGGCGGCCCAGAATCCGCTTCAAATTGATCTGATCGTCCCCGTGCTCCGGCAGCTCGCGGGCTCCCCGAATCGCCAGTTGTATGAATTCGCCCGCGGCGGCGTTCGCCGGCGGGCTGAGTTTGTAGAACGTGCGCTTGCCCTCCCGCCGTGACTGCACCAGGCACGAGTCCTGCAACAGACCCAGGTGCGTCGAGATGCGCGACTGCCCCATGCGGGTGACCTCTTGGAGCTCGTTGACCGACAGTTCGTCCTTGTCCAGTAACGCCACGATGCGCAGGCGCGTGGCATCGGACAAGGCCCGCAGATATTTCAAAGTGGCCGACATTGCGCTAATTCTGAGAAACAACTGTTGACTACCTGCCATCATGATATATCATCCTATCCTGATACGTCAATATGACACTTTAGCAACGCCCGATATTTCATAATTCAATGAGCAAGAACTACATCTTTTCTTCCGAGTCCGTCGGCGAGGGCCACCCGGACAAAGTCTGCGATACCATTTCCGACGCGGTGCTGGACGCCTGCCTGGCGCAAGACCCGCGCAGCCGCGTGGCCTGCGAGACCTACGCCAAAAGCAACCTGGTCGTGGTGGGCGGGGAAATCACCACCCGGGCAAAGCTGGATTTCAATGCCATTGCCCGCGCAACCATCCGCGACATCGGCTACACGCACGACGACGACGTCTTCCACGCGGACCGGGTGCTGATCGTGAACGCCATCACCTCGCAAAGCCCCGACATCAAGCAGGGGGTTGACGCGCGCGCCGCCGAGGGCAAGAAGACCGCCGAGCAAGGAGCGGGCGACCAGGGTTTGATGTTCGGCTACGCGACCAACGAAACCCCCGAGCTGATGCCGGCGCCGATCATGTTCGCCCACCAGCTGGGGCGCGAGCTGACCCGCATTCGCAAAACCGGCGCGGTCAAATGGCTGCGGCCCGACGCCAAAAGCCAGGTCTCGGTGCAGTACGTCGACGATCAGCCGGTGCGCATCACCAACGTGGTGGTATCCACGCAGCACTCGTCGGACGTGAATCACCGGACCATCGAGCGCTTCATCATCGAGGAGATTGTGAAGAAGGTTCTCCCGGCGCGCCTGCTGGACAAAAAGACGACCTACCTCATCAACCCGACCGGCCGGTTCGTGGTCGGCGGCCCGCAGGGCGACACCGGGCTGACCGGGCGCAAGATCATCGTGGACAGCTACGGCGGGATGGGGCGGCACGGCGGCGGCTGCTTCAGCGGCAAGGACCCCTCGAAGGTGGACCGCAGCGCGGCCTACATGGGCCGCTACGTGGCCAAGAACATCGTCGCCTCGGGCCTGGCCACGAGCGCGGAGATTCAGTTCGCCTACGCCATCGGCTACCCCGACCCGGTTTCTGTCAGCATCGACACCTTCGGCACGGGCGTGGTGAGCGACGAGCAGTTGGAGCGCGCCGTGGCCGAGGTATTCAGCTTCAAGCCGGCGGCGATCATCAAGCAGCTCAACCTGCTGCGCCCCATCTACTTGAAGACCACCAACTACGGCCACTTCGGCAAGAATGACCCCGACATCACCTGGGAGAAGACTGACAAAACGGCCGCGCTGCGCAAGGCGGCGGTTAATGGCGTGCCGGCCGTTTCGGCTGCCGCACTGAAGAAGGCGGAGACGCTGCTCAAGCGCCGGTCAGCCCGCGCGTAACCTGTTACTGATACACAATCACCAACGATCAAGCATTATGCCAACCTTGACCAAGACTAACGGCAAAGCGCGCGCATCGAGCGACTACAAAATCAAAGACCTCACCCTTGCCGAATGGGGCCGCAAGGAAATCTCGGTAGCCGAGCAGGAAATGCCCGGCCTGATGTCCGTGCGCGAGAAGTACGGCGCCACCAAACCGCTCAAGGGCGTCCGCGTGACCGGCTCGCTCCACATGACCATTGAAACGGCGGTGCTGATCGAGACCCTGGTCGAGCTGGGGGCTTCGGTGCGCTGGGCGAGCTGCAATATCTTCAGCACCCAGGACCAGGCGGCGGCCGCGATTGCCAAGGCCGGGGTGCCCGTCTTCGCCTTCAAAGGCGAATCGCTGGAAGATTACTGGGATTTCACGCTGGCCGCGCTGACTCACCCGGGCGGCAAAGGGCCCGAACTGATCGTGGACGATGGCGGCGACGCCACCCTGTTGCTCCACAAAGGCTATGAGATGGAACACGGCAGCGATTGGGTCAACACCCCGAGCGGCAGCCACGAGGAGGAGGTCATCAAGAAACTCCTCCGGCGCTGCGCCAAGGAGCGCCCCGGCTGGTTCACCCGGATCGTCAAGGAATGGAAGGGCGTCAGCGAGGAAACCACCACCGGCGTCCATCGTCTCTACCAGATGCTCGAAGCCGGCAAGCTGCTGGTGCCGGCCATCAACGTCAACGACTCCGTTACCAAGTCCAAGTTCGACAACCTCTATGGCTGCCGCGAATCACTCGCCGACGGCCTGAAACGGGCGCTCGGCGTCATGATCGCCGGCAAGACCGCTTGCGTCTGCGGCTACGGCGACGTCGGCAAAGGCAGCGCGCACAGCCTGCGCGGCTTTGGCGCGCGCGTGATCGTGACCGAGATTGACCCGATCAACGCCTTGCAGGCCGCCATGGAAGGGTTTGAAGTCAAAACCACTGAAGACACCCTGGGCGAGGCGGACATCTACGTCACCTGCACCGGCAACCGCGACGTCATCACCCTGGAGCACATGCTCAAGATGAAAGACCAGGCCATCGTCTGCAACATTGGCCACTTCGACAACGAGATCCAGGTGGACCGGCTCAACACCGCCAAAGGGGTTTCGCGGGTGACCATCAAGCCCCAGGTGGACCGTTACGACCTGCCGGGCGACCGGAGCATCTACCTGCTGGCCGAGGGCCGCCTGGTCAACCTCGGGTGCGCCGAAGGCCATCCCAGCTTCGTCATGTCCAACTCCTTCACCAACCAGGTCCTGGCGCAGCTCGACCTCTGGAGCAACCGCGACAAGTACAAACCGGCGGTCTATCGCCTGTCCAAGAAGCTCGACGAAGAAGTCGCCCGTTTGCACCTGGAGAAGATCGGGGTGAAACTGACCAAGCTAACCCGCAAGCAGGCCGACTACATCGGCGTGCCCATCGAAGGCCCCTACAAGCCCGATCACTACCGATACTAGCCCGGGCAATCCCTCAGCGGCTGAAGTACCCGTCCCGCTGGTAAACACGGACGTAATCAATATCGTGGAACTGGGGGAAGGTGGTGGTGGCGTCGGGGTTGCCCGGCCATTGGCCGCCGACGGCTGTGTTCAGGATCAGGTAATGGGGGGTGTGGGGGATGCCGTTCGTCGTCGTATGGATGAGCCGGCCGTCCAGGAACCAGCGCAGCATATCCGGCTGCCATTCCAGGGCATAAACGTGAAAGTATTTTGAGAAGTCGGTGTCCGCTTTCCACGTCACCGAGCTGGTCTTCTTCTGGCCCTCGAACGTGTGGTAATGGAGCGTGCCGTAAACGATGTTCGGCTCGTGCCCAAGGAACTCCATGATGTCTATCTCGCTATACCAGGGCCGCGCTTCCGGGATCAGCCGTTCGTTGCCGTTGGCGACCGCTTCCGCCATCAGCCGTTCCATCGGCCAATCGCGATTCTGCGGGTAGAGCCAATGGGCCGGCCAGAGGCCCTTGCCGCCGGGCAGCCGGGCGCGGATCTCGAACCGCCCGTAAACCGGCGCGAGCTTGCCCCGGGTATCCACCCGGCCGCTGGTGTAATGCATGGCGCCATAATCCCTGACCCGGCTCCGCAGGCGCAGACAGCCGTTTTCCAGGTAAACCTCGTCCGGCACGTAGTACTGCAATTCGTTGTGCTTGCTGCGCTCCCGGAGCAGCACATTCCACTTCTTCGGGTTCAGCTTCCTGCCGTTGAACTCGTCCCGCCAAACCAGTTTCCAGCCCTTTGGCGGGGACGCCTTCTCTTCGGCGGCGACGCCGGTGGCGAGGACGGTTAGACAAAATACGATGGCTAATAAGGGTTTGCTCATGTTTGCGTTGGCTGCTTGCGTTTCTTCGTTGACCCCGCGCCTGGAGCAGGTAGCATGGAAGGCTCAATTTAAATTCACAACTGAAATCGAACTATGGCAGTAAAAGTTGCAATTAATGGGTTCGGCCGCATTGGTCGCCTGGTTTACCGGGCGATGGTCGAACAAGGTCTGGTCGGGAAAGACGTCCAGGTGGTCGCCGTCGGCGATATCGTGCCGGCCGACAACCTCGCGTATCTCCTGAAATACGATTCCATTCAGGGCCGTTTCAACGGCACGGTCGGCTCGGAGAAATCCGCCGCGGACAAACCGGACGCCGATGTGCTCGTCGTCAACGGCCAGAAGATGAAGGTGGTCAGCGCCAAGGATCCCTCCCAGTTGCCCTGGAAGGAGCTGGGCGTGGACGTGGTCATCGAGTCCACCGGCCTGTTCACGGATGTCGAGAAGGCCAAGGGCCACTTGGCCGCCGGCGCGAAGAAGGTCGTCATCACCGCCCCCGCCAAGGGCGATTGCCCGACCATCGTGATGGGCGTCAACGAAGGCAAATACGACCCGAAGGTCCACCATGTCCTGTCCAACGCCTCCTGCACCACCAACTGCCTGGCGCCCATCGTCCATGTGCTGCTCAAGGAAGGCTTCGGCGTTGAAGAGGGGCTCATGACCACCGTGCACTCCTATACCGCCACACAGAAGACCGTGGACGGCCCGAGCAAGAAGGACTGGAAAGGCGGCCGCACCGCGGCGCTGAACCTCATCCCCTCGACCACCGGCGCCGCCAAGGCCGTGGGCCTGGTGTTGCCCGAGGTCAAAGGCAAGCTGACCGGCATGGCCTTCCGCGTGCCGACCCCCACCGTCTCGGTCGTGGACCTCACGGTCCGGACGGTCAAAGAGACCAGCTACGCGGAGATCTGCGCGGCGATGAAGAAGGCCAGCGAGACTTATCTCAAGGGCATCCTCGAATACACCGAGGACGAAGTGGTCAGCTCGGACTTCATCCATTGCAAAGCCTCCTCCATCTTCGATAAAGGCGCCGGCATCGAGCTGAACAAGCGCTTCTTCAAGCTGGTAAGCTGGTACGACAACGAATGGGGCTATAGCTGCCGCGTGTCGGACCTGCTCAAGTACATGATCCAAAAGGGGATTTAACTCTTCTATTGGTTGGTTGGGGACGGCGGCCTGGCAACGGGCCGCCGTTCTTTTTAGGGCGATCGCCGGGGGCGAGATCAGTGCCTCGCCCCGCTCAGCTTCCGCCCGAACTTCTCCACCTTCGGCCGGATGACCACGCGGCAGTAGGGCTGGTTCGGGTTCTCGCGGTAGTAATCCTGGTGGTAATCCTCCGCTTTGTAGAACTTCCCGAGCGGGACAATCTCCGTGACCACCGGCCGGATGAAACGCTTTTGCGCCTCGGCCTTTGACTTCTCCGCGACCGCCTTTTGGGCCTCGCTGGAGTAGAGAATAATGGAGCGATACTGGGTGCCCTGGTCCGCGCCCTGGCGGTTGAGCGTGGTCGGATCGTGCGCCTCCCAGAAGGCCTCCAGCAGCGATTCGTACGAGAGGGCCTTGGGATCGTATTCAACCTGGATGACCTCGGCATGGCCGGTGGTGCCGGCGCAAACCTCCTTGTAGGTGGGATTGTGCTTCGTGCCGCCCGCATAACCACTGGTGACGGACCTGACGCCGGGGAGCATCTGAAACACCGCCTCGGTGCACCAAAAGCAGCCGCCGCCCAGCGTGGCGATTTCAGTGGAATTGGTTGAGCTGTTCATAGTCTTCGTTTGGGCCAGTCCCGCGCTTGCGCTGGCGAGCAGGCAGGCTATGGAAATTGACACCACAAGTCCGAAAGCCGGGAACCCCAACGCGAAGTCCCTGGCTCGCGGGCGCTGCCGCGTTCGAGGTTGATGCGGTCTCTTTCTACTCATCAGCAAGGGAAACCTCGCACATATTTCCGTCCAGGGCGAATCGGCGGCGGGCTGTTCGAGCCAGGGGCTTTGCCGGTCCGAATTCAGGCAAATTGCCAGTGCAGCCAGCGCGCTCGAGGGGGCACCCCTCCGCGGCAGCCCGCCTACTTTTGGATCTCGGCGCCGACGGCTTTGACTTGATCCACGATCTTCACGGCGTCGTTGCGCGCCATGCCATTGGCCTGGAAGATGGCCTGGATGTCGTCGTAGATAGCTTGCATTCGGCCAGGCGGGATCTTCGCCGGGTTGAGTACCGCGGCGAGGTCTGAAACCAGCCGGTTGCGGCTGGTATCCGGCAGAGGTTTCTGCACAAAAGCAGCCGTCAGGCTATCGGTCAGGGCGGCGACTGTGGCCTGCGAAGGCTTGCCGGGTCCCTGTGCGCAGGCGAGGAGGTTTGTGGTGAGCTGCAGCTTCTGCCCGGGCGACAACGTGGAATTGGCCTGAATGGCGGCCAGGTCGGTGCGCACCTTGGCGAGGTTCTTCAGCAGCAGGCTCGAAGGTGCCGATGGCACGGCCGGCATCGCCGGCTTGTTGGGCTGTGCTGCCTGCGCGGGTTGGGCCGGCGAAGGCACGGCCTGTCGGACGTTGTTCTGGTCGCGCGTTTCCCTGGCCCGCTTGAGGACGCTCTCGGGGCCGGCGAGCGCGCTGGCGGTCAGGCAGGTGGCCACGCCGAGCATTACAAGGGGTAGTTTCATAAGTTCATGTGCCGCACGACTACACTGCGACCCCGCGTGGGTTTTGTCAACGTTCCCCGGGGCGGTCAATGCCCTGCCGTTACCAGGTTCCCTTTGGGCAGCAGCGAAAGATAATCCACCAGGATTTGTTCAGCCTCCGCCAGCGGCGCGTCCGGCGCCTGCGCCTGTTCGGCGTCGGCCTCGTCGGGACTGTCCGAATCGAGCGGGGCGGGTGCGGCGGCGGCTGCATTTGTGCCGGCGCCTGAGAACCCGGAGTCGGCAGAACCGGAGAGTTTGGCCACGGTGGCATTGGTTTTGGCGACCGGTGGCGGCAGTCCCGGCAGGGAGGCCTGCTTGAGCGTCAGCTCATAGACTTTCTCCGGGCGCTCCGGGCGCGCCCGGCGTTCCGCATCCCGCGATTTCTGGCGCGCTTCGGCTTCCTCCTGCTCCTTGAGCCGCTGTTTCTCGTTGAGCGATATGCTCTTGTCCGCCAGCTGCTTTTTGAACAGGGCGATGTCCTCGCGCACGTAGTCGAACTCCTTCTCCGCGGCGACACGTTCCTCGGAGCGTTTGCGGAGCTCAGTCAGATACGGTTCGACGAGATTGAGGTGATCGAACCGCGCGCCCCGGATGGTGTCCCAGGGCAGAGGATTGTCGAGGGCGGCTTCGCCGATTTCCTTCGATTCGTTGGCCACCGAGGGCAGAATGATATTCGGGACGACGCCCTTCAACTGTGTGGACGCGCCGCTGGGCCGGAAGAACTTCTTGATGGTCAGCTTGAGCGCGCCCGGATCATTGGTCAGCGACCGGTTCGCGTTCTGGATGAAATGGCGCAACTGGTTCACGCTTTGGACCGTGCCTTTGCCGTGGGTCGCGGCCTCGCCGATGATCAACGCGCGGCCATAGTCCTGCAGGGCCCCGGCCAGAATCTCGGAGGCGGACGCGCTGTGGCGGCTGGTGAGCACCACCAGCGGCCCGTCATAAAGCACCGTTGGGTCGGTGTCGTCGGCTCGCTCCACCGTGCCGTCGGTTTCGCGGACCTGGACGACAGGGCCGGTCTTGATGAACACGCCCGTCAGCTTGATGGCCTCTTCGAGGGAGCCGCCGCCGTTGCGGCGCAGGTCGAGAATGATGCCGGCGACGTTTTCCTTTTTCAGTTTGTCGAGCAGTTTCGCGACGTCGGCGGTGGTGCTTTTCGGTTCCGGTTTGACCTTGGAGGGGGAGGTGTCAAAAGTGGCGTAGAAGGACGGCAGGTCAATAACCCCAATTCGCAGAGTCTCGCCGCGGCGATCAGGCATTTCTATGATCTTGGCTTTTGCGGCCTGTTCTTCCAGCGGGATCTCATCACGGATGAGGCTGACGATGGTGCGGGTGGAATTCTCCGCCCCGGCCGGGATGATCGTGAGGCGCACCTCGGTGCCCTTGGGACCGCGAATGAGCTGCACGGCCTTGTTCAGGCTCATGTCCACGACGTCCACGGGCGGCTGGTCGCCCTGGGCCACCGCCACAATGCGGTCGTTTTCCTTGATGAGCTTGCTCTTGATGGCCGGACCGCCCGGCAGCAGCCGGCGAATCTTGCAGTAGCCGTCGTCCGAGACCAATTCCGCCCCGATGCCGAACAGGCTGAGGTTCATGCCGATGGAGAATTGTTCCAGTTGCGCGCGGCCGAGGTAATCCGAATGCGGGTCATACACCCGGGCGAGCGCGGTGAGATAGACCTGGAGGACATCGTCGTTGTTCCAATCAGTGAAGAAGCGCAGGTTGCGGTGGTAGCGGTGGCTGAGCGTTTCGATGATTTCTTCCTGATCGGTCTTCTTGGGCGCCGTGGCGCTGGCCTGGTTGGTAGAGGCGGTGGCCGGCGTTTCAGGCAGTTGCGCCAGCCTTGGCTTGGCCTGCGGATCGGTTTCAGCTTTGGCCGCGCCTTTCTTTGCCGCGTCGGCGAGGTTCTTCTTCCGGGCGCCAATTTTGCCAAGCAGTTCCTGCAAGTACTCGAAGCGCAACCACTCGCGCCAGAGCTTCTTCGCCTCGTCGAGGTCGGCGGGATAGGGCAACTCCTTGCGGTTGAGGATCACCCGTTCGTCGGTGTCAAAGGTGAACTTCTCGTGCTTGAGCAACTCATCGGCATAGGCGGTGCGTTGCGCCAGCCGTTCCCTGAACCGGTTGAAGATCTCGCAGGCGGGGGTGGTGTCGGCCGGGCGGCGGCCGGGCATGGTCAGGCGGTTGAGGTTGGTCCGGTATCGCTCGAACTCGGCCAGGTCGCCGCGGGTGAAATGGAGATGCCGCGGATCGAGTGTTTCCAGGTAGCGGTCGAGGAACTGGCTGGAGACCGAAGCATCAAAAGGCTTCTTGAGGTAGTGGTGATTGGTAAGGATGTGGGCGGTGACGGCGGCGATATGGCCATCGGCAGGGCCGGGTTGGACGTCGGTAAAGGTGTTGGTGAAGAGGAGAGAGCGATCCGCATCGGTGGAGCGGGCCATCGCGTCAACCGCGCTCAGCGGCGACACCAGGCAAAGGCTCAGGAGCAGGCTTCTGAGGGCAAGACGTTCAATCATCATGATTCTCTAAGATGCTTAATGATAGCATACCTTAGACGCGACAGGGCAAGAACTCTTCACCTTGATCGCGCACCCGCCCGCGGCCCCATAGCGGTCCTGCCGCCTGCGGCCCTGGCCAGACGCTTCCTGGCCCATTGGCGCGCTTCGGCCCTGGTTTTGAGCTCTTCCTGCAACTGCTTTTCGCGTATCTCCGCCAGCAGGGCGCCCAGGGCCGGGCCGGGCTTCATGCCCAGGGCAATCAGGTCGTGGCCTGTCAGGAGCGGCGGGAGGAGTTGGGGCTGGTGCTCCAGTTCCCGGGCCTGGGCGAGCAGGTAGTCATGGACCGTCAGACCGCCATGGGAGCCGAGGCAGTCGAGCCGGTGGAGCGCCAGTTCGAGCGGAAAGGTCGGGCGCAGGATCAACCGGCGCAAGGTGGACTTGCGCATCTCCAGGGCGTCCTTGAACTGCATGTGATGGCGCACCGCCTGGACGACCTGCTCGAGGTGCTTGCGCGGGAAGCGGAGGCGTTTCAGGATTTCCGCGGCCATTTCGGCGCCGACCTTCTCGTGGCCGTAGAAGTGGATGGAGCCCGTTTTGGGGTCCGGCGCGGCAGTCAGGGGCTTGGCAACATCATGGAGCAGGACCGCCCAGGGCAGGAGCGGGTCGGGCTGGGCCGGCAGATGCTGCAGCATCAGGCGGAGGTGGTTAAAGACGGTGCCCTCGGGATGGTAATCGGGCGACTGCTCGCAAGTGACGGTGGCGGCGATCTCCGGGAGCACCTGTTCGAGTAAACCACTTTCCCGGAGCAGCTCCAGTCCGCGCGCGGCGTGCGGCGGGCAAAACAGCTTGACCAATTCCTCGCGGATGCGCTCGGCGCTGGTGGTCTTGATTTTGGGCGCGGTGGCTTTCAGGGCGGCGAAGGTCTCCGGCTGGATGGTGAAGTCGAGCTGGGCGGCGAAGCGCACCGCGCGCAGCAGGCGCAGGTGGTCTTCGGCAAAGCGCTCTGCCGGCGCGCCGATGGTGCGGATGATACGGGCGCGCAGGTCCGCCTCGCCGCCAACCCAATCGTGCAACTGTCTGGCGACCGGGTCGTAGAACAAGCCGTTGACGGTAAAATCCCGGCGGCGGGCGTCGGCCATCGCGTCGCCGAAGGTGACGCGTCCAGGGCGCCGGCCGTCCTGGTAGTCGGCTTCGGCGCGGAAGGTGGCGACCTCGAACTGGCGTCGGCTCTCGACGACCACCATGACGCCGAACTTGCGCCCGACCGGAATCGTGCGCCGGAACAGCTTCTCGATCTGTTCCGGCCGGGCGGAGGAGGCGATGTCGTAGTCGCCTGGTTCCCGTCCGAGGAGGAAGTCGCGGACGCAACCGCCGACCCAGAACGCGGAGAACCCGGCGTGCTGCAGCCGGCGGACAATGGCCAGGGCGGTCGCTTGCGGAGGTTTGGCTGGGTGCGCGCTCATGTCCGTTGATTCCCCAGGTTCCGCCAGTGCGCCCGCCTATTCCTCGCCCCAGAGCTTCCGGACGTAGCCGGCCCCGCGTTTGACCTCTTCGGCCGTCAGGTTGGGGCTGAACTCGAACACCTTGATATGCTCCGGCCGGACAAAGGGCTTGAGCGCGGCGAAATCCAGCGTGCCGGTTCCGGGCGCCTGGTGGTCGCGCCCGGGGAATTGGACGTCGTGGATGTGGAACCCGAAGAGGCGTTCGCGCAGCGATTCGACATGCATGGCGTGGTGGATGAAGCCCAGGTTCTCCTTGATTTGGCCGTGGCCGGTGTCGTGCCAATAGACCAGGGCCGGGCTGGTCAGCTCCCGGAAGATGAACTGGAAATCGCTGTCGAGCGGCAGTTCCTCGAGCGACTGGCGGTTTTCGAGGCCGAGCTTGATGCCCTGCGCCTCGGCGGCCGGGAGGATCGCTTTCAGGGCTTCATGGAGCCGCTCGACGAAGGGGCCCTTCTTGGCTTCGCGCTTCTGGTCGGCTTCCGCGCAGAGTTTGGCATATTTCTCGGGCGCCTTTTCTCGGCGCACGACCAGCTCGAGCAGCTTGTCGGTGTAATTTTTCATGTCAATGCTGCCGCAGTGGAGCACGACGAGGGGGGCCTGGACGCGGCCGGCGAACTCGATGGTCTTGAGGGTGTAACGCTGGGCCAGCTCGCGTTCGCGCTGCCGGTCGGCCGAGAACTGGTAGAGGTTGGGCGCTGGAAAAGTGACGCCCATCGGCAGGGGGCAGAAGTTGTGTAGGCTGGAGATGCGGATTTCACCCGCTTCCACGGCCTCGAGGATGCCGGGGAGCAGGCTGATGCGGATGCCGTGGCTCAGTTCGGCGAACGCGAAGCCGAGGTCGCGGATTTCGCGCAGCATGGCGCGGCCATCGGTGTGGCGATGCGAATTCCAGCAGGTGGAAAGGGAATACATACAGACCAAACGGAGTGTTGGGTTTCTGGAGTCATGCCGCGTTGCGGCGCTCCATCACTCCAACACTCCCACACTCCGTTGTTGAGCTGGCCGGGGGCGGCGGCGTCATGCCGTGCCGGCTCCGGCAGCCCGATGATCACATATCCGCGTAGCGGGCGCTGAGCATGGCGGAAAACCGCGCTGCCTTCTCTTTGCGCCGGCGCTTCTCGCTCGGCTTTTCGAAATGCCGATGGCTGCGCACGGTCCGCAAAGTGCCTTCGCGGTCCAGCTTCTTTTTCAGCCGCCGCAGCGCTTTGTCCACTGACTCGCCCTTTCTAAGTTTAATCTCGGTCAAAACTCTCTCACTTCCTCTCCAAGAACCCTGGGACGCGCCTGGCCTTCATGGCCGGGGCTCCCAATTGGTCAGGCGGCAAAGCATATTGGCCGGCGGCCCTTTGTCAACGGCAATTGCACTCGAGATGCTGGGCAGGCGTGGACGCCTGCCCTACATTGAGTGCGCCGTTTAGCCGGGATGGCGAGTGGTTACTCGTCGCGGGTGGGGGCCGGCTGTTCGTGGGCTGGGCGGCGCCAGAGGAAATAGACCGGCAGGCCGGCCAGCACGAGCAGCAGGCCGGGCCAGGTCGTTTGCGTCTTGTAGAGCAGCAGCACCAGCAGGATGGTGCCGGCGGTGAGGACGTAGAGGGCGGGGACAATAGGGTAGCCGAAGGCGCGATAGGGACGCGGGGCTGCCGGCCGTTTGCGGCGGAGGACGAACAGGCCGCAGATGGTCAGCGTGTAGAAGATAAGGACGGCGAACACGACGTAGTCGAGGAGGTTGCTGTAGAGGTTGCCGTAATGCTCGGCGCCGGTGAGGGGGTCGAGCCGGGGCGCGCCGGCGGCGTCGCGCAGGCGGGTGCGCGGCAGCATGAGCAGGCAGGCCCAGAGGCATTGCAGGGCCAGCCCGATGCCGGGTACGCTGCGGTCGTTGAGCCTGCCGGCGGCTTTGAAGAACAGGCCGTCCCGGGCCATGGCGTAGTAGACGCGGGCGCCCGCCAGGATGAGGCCGTTGTTGCAGCCGAAGGTGGCGACCATGATCGCCACCGCCATAATCGCCGGGCCGGCGCCGCTGAAGACCGTTTCCATGGCGGCGGTGGCGACGCGGTCGTCGGGGGCATTCTGAATCCGATCCAGCGGCAGCAGACAGAGGTAAGCCAGGTTGGCCAGCAGGTAGAGGGTGATCACCAGGCCGGTGCCCGCAGCCAGGGAGAGCGGTATTTGGCGGCGGGGGTCTTTCACCTCGGCGGCGGTGAAGGTGATGTTGTGCCAGGCGTCCGAGGAGAAGAGCGAGCCGACCTGGGCGACGCAAAACGCGATCAGCAGGCCGAAAGCGCCGCCGGCGGCGGAGACGGTGGCGATGAAGGGCAGGTCCGCGTTGACGGGGGTTACGCCGCGGGGCGTCCACAGGTCGCTGAAGTTGGCTTTAATGGCGTCCGGATCGCGCGCCAGGAGCAGGCCGATGAGGATCAGGGCGATGAGGCATAGGGTTTTGGTGGAGGTGAAGAAGTTCTGGATGAGCTTGCCGATGCGCAGGCCGCGCGAGTTGATGTAGCTGAGCAGCACGATGATCAGGATGGCGGCGAGCTGCTGCGTGGAGAGGCTCAGGGCGTAGTTGGCCGAGAGATTGATGGGCGGGACGATCCAGGCCGTGGGCGAGATGGCCGGGGCCACGACGCCGAAGAAGCGGGCGAAGGCCACGGCGACGGCGGCAATGGTGCCGGTCTGGATCACGAGGAACAACGTCCAGCCGTAAAGGAAGCCCCAGAGCGGACTGTAAGCCTCGCGGAGGTAGATGTATTGGCCGCCGGCACGCGGCATCATGGCGGCCAGCTCGCCGTAGCAAAGCGCCGCGCTGACGGTCAGGAGCCCGGTGACCAGCCACACTGCCAGCAGCCCGCCGGCGGAGCCGACCTGGCGGGCGATGTCGGCCGAGACGATGAAGATGCCCGAGCCGATCATGGAGCCGGCGACGAGCATGGTCGAGTCCAGCAGGCCAAGGCCCTTCAGGAAGTTCTTCTCAGGCGAGGGTGTCGTGCTTTGCATGGTCGTCATTTCCGGGCCGCTCTGCGGCAGCCCGCTGCCCGTAAAGGTGCCAGTGGAGGGCAACCAAAACCAGACTCATAACGGGGGTGCGCCGTGGCTTGGCTTGCGACAGCGGCAATGCGCCGTTTGTCGCGTGGAATCGCTCTAAGTCATTGTGCCGAAGGGAGTTATGCCGTGATTGGAGACGGCCGGGGGGTGATTTGGCGTAAGTATAGGGGCTGCAGTGGTTTAGAAACGTGAACCTACGGTGTGGATACGGTGTGGATACGGTGCGGATACGGAGGGACTCCCTTGGGCGCCGCTGGCTGCCGGCTGGCGGTGTCAAACGGGTGCGTGTGGTTTCCAGCCCTGGAATTGCAGCTTCCCCCCTGCAATTCAGGGCGCGGCCGGTCACTTGCGTCTTTGGGCGCGGCGTTTGGCCGCAAGCAGGCGGCTGGCGGTGCTGGCCGGTTGATCTTCGGGTGGCCCGGAGGGTTGGGCCGGCGCGCCCGCGGGCTGAGACGGTGGCGGAGCGGTTGCGGCTTCGCCCGGCAAAGGGACGGTGGGCGCCTGTTCGGGGCGGAACAGGTCGGGGCTGGGCTCGGGGGCGGGAGCGGAGTATTGCGAGCGCACCTGGTGGCGGCGGGCCAGCAGCGCGGCCAGGGACTCCTGGGTTTCCGGGGGGCGCGGGGCGCCGCGCCAGAAGAAGAGCCAGCGGCGCAGGGTTTGCGTGGCTCGCAGCCACTCGTCGCGGTCTATCTGAATGCGCCGCACGCCGACATCCAGCGTGAAAAGGATGATGGCCAATTGGAGCAGCGATTCCCAGAGGTCGCGCGGCTGGAAGGTTTTCTGCCGGTCATGGAGGAAGGGATTGACGGTGGGGGCGGCGGGGTCCAGCAGTTTGCCGCCACCGGATTCGGCGATGCGGCGCAGCAGATTCAGGTTGGGCGCCGCGGCGCTGAATTCGGGCGAGTAATTAATGCTGGTGCCGATGACCTGCGAGCCGCGCACCTGGCCGTCTTTGACATCCATCAGGTTGAGCAGGTAGGCGCCGACCTCTTTGGTGGGGAAGCGCGCTTCGTAATGGCCGGGGCCGGTCTGTTCGAGCCGCACCGTTTGGCGCTCGCCTTTGGGGCTGACGACAGCGGCCTGCAGGTTGAGGAAGTTGCGGAAGTTGCCCTCGCTGTCCAGCGCCTCGACGTTAATCAGGCCCTCGCCCTTGTCGGCGGTGACTTCGGTGGTGAAGTCGGCGTTTTCCAGGCGGCGCATGCTCCATTGCCCGACCTGGGACCAGAACTGGCGATACTGTTCCCAGTTGAGCCAGAGGCGGGCCCAGCGGGCTTTGGCGTCGGATGTGAAGGCCACGGCACGGCCAAGGCCATACTGCCAATGGGCCAGCAGGGGGTCGCCTTTGTCCGTCCACAAGGGGATCTCGGCGCGGGGCTTGGGCGTCGTGGCGACGTAGCCGAGCAGTTTCGGGTATTCGGCCTGGCCGATGCCGCGCACCGCCTCGCTGGCAGCCCGCACTTGCGGTTGGAAGGGCTCTTCGTAGATGGCGGACTTGAGGATTACAGCGGTTTCCTTGATGAAGATCTGGGGGAGATCGTCGGGCGAAATGACATTGTAGAACTGGCCGTTGCCCTGGGCGGCTATCGCTTCCATGGTGTCGGGCGGCGAATGGCCCGAGATCAGGACGCTGCTGACTGTGATGCGGTCGCTGACGATGGACTGCATGAGGGCCGGGGTTGGCGCGGCAGGATCGCCGTCGCTGAAGACAATGATGTGCTTGAGATGGGAGGTGGATTTGTTGAGCGCACCCTGGGCCATCTGCAGCACTCCCGCGAAGCTGCCGAGGTCGCCCTGGTTCATGCCGGCGATCTGGGCCGAGAGGGCCTTCTTGTCGGCCGCCTTCTGCAGCGGAAACAACCAGCGCTCCGTGCCATCCCATAGCACGATGCCCATTTCGTCGGTGGGACCGAGCGTGGCCAGCACGCCTTGGGCACACTGGCGGGCGACTTCATTGCCGTTGGCGAATTCCATGCCGTGCATGACCAGCACCACCGCGCCGCTGGGCAGGACCTTCTTGCTGTCCAGTTCCATGCTGACCGGCAGGGTGGCCTCCAGGGGAGTGCCGCGGTAGCCGCCCGCTGCGTAAGTCTGGTCGCCGCCCACGCAGACCAGGCCGACGCCGAAGTCGCGCACGGCGCTTTCGAGCAGCCGCTGGCGGTCGAGCCCCAGATCGCCGGCGGCGAGGTTGCTGATGAAAAGGGCATCGTAGCTCTGCATTTCGGCGAGCGTGGCGGGGAAGTCTTTCAGGCCGACCAGCCTGACGGTCAGGGTGGGAGACCTCAGGGCGGCGGCAAGCTGCTGGTCCTGGTCGGGGTCGGCCGAGACGATCAGGATGGTCGGCTGGCCGCGCACGGTGGCGAAGCTGGTGGCGCGGTTGTTCTGGGGGAGCGGGTCGCCGGGGGTGTCCACCTGCACGTCGTATTTGAAGAAGCCGGGATTGGTCAGCGTTTGGGGGAACGTGAACAGGTTTTTGCCGGCGGACAATTCGACCTTCTGGCCGCCGAGGAACTGGTCGTCGCGATGGAGCCGCACGTTGGCGGAGGTGGCTCGGTCGGCCTGAACGAAGATCTTGACCTCGAAGACCTGCCCCTCCTTCAGTTTGGCCGGCACCTGTAGTTTCTGCACTGACACATCGTTGACGCGCGCCACGCCCATCGGCACGACATCCACGCTCACGCCGAGCGGTTTGGCGGCCAGCACGGCGCTCAGGGCGTCGCCGACGTTCTCGTTGCCGTCGGACATGAGCACCAGGCGCTTCTGGCCGGTCTCGGGGAAGGCGGCGGTGGCCAGCCGGATGGCGGCCGCCAGGTCGCTTCGTTCGGTGCCCACCACGGCATAGATCTTCTGCAGGTCCACCGCCAAATTGGGCGAGGATTCGATGCTGGCGTCGGCGCCGAAGACGACCACGCCGGCTCGGTCTCGCTTCTTTTTCTCGCTGGAGATGCGGTTGACCAATTCCCGGGCGGCTTCCTGTTGAGGGGAGGGGATGCTGTCCGAGCGATCGAGCGCGAAGAAGACGTTCATGCCTTCCACTGGCCGCAGCCATTGCAGGCCGGCGAGCGCGAGCACGAGGGCGCCCAGGACGACCAGGCGGATGCTCAGCGCGGCCCACCGCCGCCAGGGGCTGGCCTGCGTGTCGGACTTCCAGGCCAGCCAGATCACCCACGCCAGCGCCGGGGCCAGCAGCAGCAGGTAATGAGGGTGTGTGAACTGGAGGTTCATCTTCGCATGAGCTTCTGCACCCGGTGGTTCTGCGAGTCGGCTACGTAGAGGTTGCCCGCCGAGTCAAGCGCCACGCCCCAGGGGTTGCTGAATTGCCCCGGCGCCGCCCCCGGGCCGCCGATGATTTCCAGGGGCTGGCCGTTCGCATCGAAGACCTGGATGCGGCTGTTGCCGAACTCACAGATGTATTGCCGTCCCGCGGCATCCACGCAGATGTCATACGGGTAGCTCAATTCGCCCTTGCCCTGGCCGGCTTTGCCGTAAGCGCGGAGGAACTGGCCGTCACTCCCGAAGACCTGGACGCGGTGGTTGCAGGAATCGGCTACGTAGAAGCGGTCCTGCGCATCCACGCACAGACCTTCGGGCCGGTTGAACTCGCCGGGGCCATTGCCGGCACGGCCGAAGCACGCCAGGAGTTGCTTGCCGCGGTCGGCGAACCGCTGCACGCGTTCGACCAGGCCGTATTCGCTCACGAGCGCTTCGCGGCGGGAGTTGACCGCGATCGCGCGCGGCCAGGTGAACTCGCCGGCGTTGGTGCCGGGTTTGCCCCATTGGGCGAGGAGCTGGCCCAGGGGCGAGAAGACGTTCACGCGCTGATAGTGAGGCTCGACCACGAGGATGTTCCCGTCGCGGTCGCGGCCCATGCCTTTGGGTTTGCCCAGGTCGGTCAGCGGCATTTGCCAGGAAAGCTGGTAAACGCCGTTGGAGGAGAACTTCTGCACGCGGCCGGTCATGTCCGCGACGTAGAGGTTGTCTTGCGCGTCCACGGCTACCGAGCGGGGCTTGCTGAATTCGCCCGCACCCACTCCCCGCGAGCCGATAATCCGGGCGCGTTGGAAGAGCTGGCTTTGAAGGGACACCTCGTTTGAGGGGGCATTGGGCGCGCAGCCGGTCAGGGCGAGGGCAGCACTGCAGGCAATCACACACCACGCGCCGCGCGCCGTGCGCCAAACCGCCCACGCCAGCAGCGGGGTAACCGCCAGTGCCAGCAGCGTCAGGCAAAGGGCATTGACTTGGGCGTTGTGGCCATAATGCAGGAGGTTGAAGATGCGCAGCGCCAGGGTTTCGCCCCCGGGCGGGACGACCAGGACCATGGATTCAACGTCCCAGAGGCAGAGCAGGAAGACGACATACCACGAGGCGGCAACTTGCGGCGCGATTTGCGGCCATTGCGCATGGCGCAGCATCTGCCAACGCGTCGCGCCCACCAGCCGGGCGGCGTCGGTCAGATCGGTGTCCACCGTCCGCAGCGCGTGGGCTACGGAGTTCCAGCCCAGCGCCAGATACCGGATCACAAACGCCAGAATGACAATCCCGGCGCTTTGATACAGCAGTGAGAACCAGGGGCGATTCAACAGGGCAATCAGGACAATGCCGAGCAACACGCCCGACAGCAGGAACGGCAGCCAGGCAAGATACCCCAGCAGGGAGTTAACTGAGTTGAACGGGTTGCATGGGTTGCCGGAGCAACGGCTGCGAGGGGTGAGGCTTTGCAGCCCGGCGGCCAGGCCCAGGGCCACTACGAGCGTGGCTGAGAGAGCGGCGCAGGTGAACGAGTTCCATAAGGCGCCTTGTCCGGCCGCCAGGGCGCCGCCCAACTCGGTCCATGTTCGTTTGACCGAAGCCAGTTGGTAGACAGGAAGGCCAACCGACAGGAGGCAAATAACGACGGTGCCCGCGCCGCAACACCAGAACCAACGCGGGCCGAGCTGCTGGCGGAAAAGTCTCGCCGAGACCGCGCCTTGCGTTCGCGGCCAGGGCAATTCCCGCCGGGCGAACCCGAGCAGAAGCAGCAGGGGGGCCAGCACCAGCGGCCAGCTTTGCCAGAGGGCGCCGGGAGTGTCGAAAGTCGTGTTGAAGCGCACCCAGATTTCGGCCGGCAACACTTTCACCTGCAGGATGGCGGGCACGGCGAAGTTATTCAAAGCCAGCACGAAGGTCAGCACCGCCGCCTGGGCCAGGGCGGCGCGTCCCAGCGGCCAGAGCAGGCCGCGAACCAGCCACCAGCCGCTGACCGCCACGTCGCTCTCCAGTTGCGCGGGCTCCAGCCGCTGCCAGGCGGCCAGGACCAGGAGCAGCGTGAGCGGCCAGGTCAGCAGGCTGAGGATCCAGACCGTGCCGCCGAGGGACACGATATTCAAGGGCAGCCAGGCGCGCCACACGCCCGCCAAGCCGAGGTAGTGCAGCCAGCAGTTGGTCGCCAGAAACGGCGGCAGCGCCAGCGCCGTCACCGCCACGGCCAGCAGGCGATTGCGCCAACGGGCTTCGAGCCCTGCCAACCAGAGCGCTGCCGCGAAGCCAAAACTCGCCGCCAGCAGCGTCGTTAGCCCGCCTACCAGCAAACTGTTCTTCAGCAGCAGCCAGTTCACCTCAGGAAGATCCGGTTCAATTTGGCGGTGGTGTCCTCCAGATCGCGCAGCAGGGCTTCCCAATCGGGTTCGAGCCTGGGGGTGGTGATTTCGCGGATCGAGACCCCTTCGAGGGCGTGCGCGGCGACCAGTTGCCGCGCCACCTCGGGCCGTTGCAGATACTCAAACAGGCGCTGTGCCGCCTTTGGATTCGGTCCGCCGCGCACCAGGCCGATGGTGTTGGGAATCAACAGCGTCTCCCCGCTCATGGGCAGTTGCGCGACGGGCAAACCGTCCTTGTGTCCGACAGCGACAACGTCGTCCGAGTCGGTCAGCCCGATCCACGCCTCCCCGCGCCCTACCATTCTTACCACGACTGAGTTGCCGTCCACGAGCAGCGGTTGGTTCGCCACCAGCGCCCGGCACCACGCTTGCCAGCGCTCGTCACCCCAGTGCTGGCGCAGGGTATGGAAATGTGTGGCCGTCGTGCCGAACTGCGGGTAGGCCAGCGCCACCTTGCCGCGCCAGGTTTCGTTGGTGAGTTCGAGCAGGGAGCGCGGCGCGGCGGCGAGCGAAAGCCGGTTGGTGTTTATGACGATGCGCCGGCTGCGATAGCCAATCGCGGCCCAGGCGTTGGTCTCGCGGAACACGCCCCGGGCGGCCAACTGGCGCGTGCGCAGCTCTTCGTTACCCCAGAAGATGTCGCACTGAGGATGCGAACGCTCCGCCAGCAGGCGGTTGGCCAGGCCGACGGTCTTGACCGCTTCGCTGTCGTGGACGGCGCGGACCTTTATGCCGGTCTGTCGAGTGAACTCGCGGAAGATGGGCTCGGCATAGGCCTGGTCCTGGGCGCAGTAGGCGACGACCTTGTCCTGGCCCTTCGTCATTACGCAGTTGAGCACTGGAAGGAAGCCCGCTGCAATAAGAGCGGCGACGACGGGCATCACCCAGGAGGAGTAATGCCCGAGGACCTCGCGCGTTGCGAAGAAATCACCGCGCCAGCCGCGGTCTTTGGGGGGTGGAGGTTGGGTGCTCATGCGTGGGGGAAGGAGAATAACCAACAGACAATAGCCGATAGCCAATTGGTGATCCTCATACCGTCCTCCGATGGTAGTACCACCACTCGCCCAGGAGGACCAGGAGTGCGAGGGCGGCGATGGTGCGCCAGAGTTCCATGTTGGCCCGCTTCGTGGTGGTCGCGCTGACTTTGGTGTATTGGCCCAACTGCAGCTCGTCCCGGGGTTTGATGTTGCTTTCCACCGCGTCGAGCAGATTGACACAGAAGGCTGTGTCGTTGGTTCCCAGGCGCAGACGGTAAACGCCTTGCCGATGGGTGTCGCCGAACACGAGCTCGTTTGCCGTCGGGTCGAGCGCCAGCGCCCTGGCCGCTCCGTCGGGCAAGGTGATTTGCGCGCTGCGCGCCGGCTCTGTCAGCGCCAGCCTGAGCGGGTCGCCGGCTTTGACCAGCAGTTGGTCGCCCCGGGCGGTCGCCGGGTTTAACCACTCCACCGCGTTGGCAATGAAGATGGGGAAGGAGACGCGCAGCGGCCAGTTGCTCTCCAGCACGTCGAAGCCGATCCACAGGATGCGTTGCCGGCCCAGTTCGCCCGCCAGGATCAGCGGGGCCTGGGGCGTCTCGACCAGCGACACCGCCCAACTCGGCGTTTGCGCGGTGAGGCCCTGCACCACCTGGACATTGTCAAAACTCGCATAGCGCAGGAGTGGATGCGCGGACCTCCAATCCACGATAGCCGGCGCCTCGGCGCGCCTGACTCCTGCAAGCCAGTTGGTGTTGACTACGTGAATGGCCAGAACACTGCCCCGGGGCCAGACCGTCGGGGTCACATCATCGAGGACAACGAAGTCGAACCCGGCAGCTGGGTCTGTCAGGTCAGTGGCGCTGGCCAATTCCACATTCGGCGCCGCGCGCAACGCCTTCTCCAACAGCCGGTTACCGCGCGTGACCAGCAGCACCTTCACCGGTTTCGGCAAAAGGCTGGCAATCGAGGCCTGGTTGTCCACGGCCAATTCGTCCGGGGCGGTCAGTCGGACCGTGAAAACGCCGTCGCTCGATTGCCTGGACATGAACACCTGGGGCGAAGTCTCGCCTGCCGGAATAGTCAGCGGGCGGGTCTCCAGCAGGCGGTTGTCGAGCGACAGCTCCAACTCCGTCTGCCGGCTGTCGGGAGAGAAGTTAGCCACGCTGACGTAGATCGCGCGTTGACGGGCATCCTCGGGATTTGCGCGCACGTCCAGCGCGGTGATGCCAAGGTTGTTCGCGCTCTTGCCGACCCGATGGTAGATCAGCGGCAAAGCCTTGTTCTCAAACTCACTCAGTTCAGGCACCGCACCATCGCTGAAGAGGTGAATCTCCGGGCCGGTCCTCGGATCGAGATCCCGCACGAGCGATTCGGCCATCTTGAGAGCCGGCACGAGGCGCGTCGGCCCATCCGAGCAAACGGAGTTCTGCAGCGCGCGGCGCAGGGCGGCCTTTTCGCTGGTGGCGGACTGTTTAACCTCGGTAGTCGCGCCCGCGAGAACAATCACCATCTCATCGGTATCCTTGAGGCTGTCTACCCATTTCAAAGCCTCGGCGCGGGCCTTCTCGAAGCGGGATGGGGATTCGTCGCTGGCCTGCATTGAAGCCGAAGCGTCCAAAATAACCACGCGCTTCTGGGCCGGCTTGGCCTCCGCGGCGAAATACGGACGCGACAGGGCCAGTACTGCCAGGGTCAGCAGGACGATCTGCAGGATCAGCAGCCAGTTTTTGCGGAGCTTCTGAAACGGCGCGCTGGCTTGGGTCTCCGCCAGGAACTTCTGCCACAGCAACGTGCTCGAAACCAGCTTCACCACCCGTTTGCGCTTCAGCAGGTAGAACAGGACCACCACTGGAATGGAGGCGGCGAAGGCAAACGCGAGTGGGGCTAGAAAGTGCATCTCCTAGCCCCAAACTTCGGCCTGGCGCAGTTGCTTGAGCAGCAGCTCCGGCAAATCGGTGTCGGAGCTCGCCGTGAAGAAGCTGACGCCGCGGGCCTGGCAGTATTCCCGCAGCCGTTGCACGAAGTTCTGCACGGTCTGCCGATAGGCCTTGAGCCGGAAGCGGCCGAAGGTGACCTCCTGCGTGGTGCCGGTTTCAGAATCCACCAGGCGCAAGTCGCCAAAGCTCGTCGGGGCCAGTTCATCCGGGGCAAGAATCTGCACCAGGTCCACCTGGAAGCCCCGGCCGAGCAGGGCGGTCAGCCCGGGCTCATAACCGGCCGGGTCCAGAAAGTCGCTCAACACCACCGCCAGGCCGGCGCGGCGGGCCCCCAGCGCGCCCCGGCGCAGGGTTTCGTTGAGATTGGCCGCGCCTCCGGCCGTGAGCGCGCTGAGATTCCGGAAGAACTGCCAGGCCGATCTCTTGCCGCGGACGGAACGCAGGGCGCCGCGTGCGGCAAGTTCCGCGATGCCCGCGCTGGGGTCGGCGTTGGCGTCATTGGCCAGGTCGGGAAAGGGAATCACGCTCACCCGGTCGAAGCCTGAAAGGGCGACATAGCCGATGGCGGCTGCCACCTGCCG
This sequence comes from Candidatus Paceibacterota bacterium, assembly GCA_035452965.1. Classification (NCBI taxonomy): domain Bacteria; kingdom Bacillati; phylum Minisyncoccota; species Minisyncoccota bacterium. The sequence goes on from DAOTCE010000001.1 coordinate 211,805, forward strand.
GGCGAAGTCGAACTTGCGCGGCTCGCCAAAGGTCATGGATTCGCTGGCATCGAGGAAGATGCGGACCGGCAGCTCGCGCTCCTCTTCATAGAGCTTAAGGAACAGCCGCTCCAGCCGGCCGTAGAGGTTCCAGTCCAGGTAGCGGAAATCGTCGCCGTGGACGTAATTGCGGTAATCGGCGAATTCGACCGACTGCCCCCGCGCGCGGCTGCGGCGTTCGCCCCTGGACGAGCTTTTGGTCCGGCGCGCAGCGAGCAGCTGGAACTGCTCGAGGCGGCGCAGAAGCTCCGGCGTCAGCAGCGGGTCAGGCATGGATGGTCTTCCGCGTCGGTCGGTTCATCGCGCTGCCGTGGCGGGGCGTGGATTGTCGCCGAACCGCTTCACACGCTCACCGCGGACGCATTTCGCGGCACATCGCTCAGGATTTGCCCGATGATATAGTCGGTCGTGATGCCTTCGGCCTCGGCTTCGAAGTTGAGGATCAGGCGGTGGCGCAAGGCGGTGGCCGCGACGGCCTGAATGTCATCGTAGCTGACGTTGAAACGGCCATCGGTGAGGGCGCGGACTTTGCCGGCGAGCAGCAACGTCTGGCCGCCGCGCGGGCTGCTGCCGAAACGGAGGTACTGGCTGGCTATCGGAGCGGCGGTTTCGGTCTTGGGATGCGTCGCCAGCACCAGCCGCACCGCGTAATCTCTCACATGGGAGGCCACCGGCACCTCGCGCACCAGTTTCATCAGCTCCAGCAGCGCCTCACGGGTCAGCACGCGTTGCGCTTTCTGGCCGGGGCCGGCTGTGGTGCGCGAGAGCACTTCGGTCAGTTCATCTCCCGAGGGGTAACCGACAAGGATCTTGAAGAAGAAGCGGTCGAGCTGCGCCTCGGGCAGCGGATAGGTGCCCTCCTGGTCAATCGGGTTCTGCGTGGCCATGACGAAGAATGGCTCGCCGAGTTTGCGCAGTTCGCCGCCGGCGGTCACCTGGTGCTCCTGCATGGCTTCGAGGAGGGCCGACTGGGTCTTGGGCGTCGCGCGATTGATTTCGTCAGCCAGGATCAAGTGGGCGAAGATCGGCCCGCGCTGGAACTGAAACTCGCGCCGGCCGCCAGGGATTTCCATGACGATGTTCGTGCCGAGAATGTCAGCCGGCATCAGATCGGGGGTGAATTGGATGCGGCTGAACGGGAGTTCGAGCGCTTCGCCCAGCGTGCGCACCAGGAGGGTCTTTCCGAGCCCGGGCACGCCTTCGAGCAGCACGTGGCCGCCCGCGAACAGCGCAATGAGCGTGCCTTCGACGACCGCGTCCTGACCGACGATGACTTTGCTGATTTCCGCTCGCAAGGCGGCGTAAGCCTGGCGAAAGGCGTGAATTTGGTCTTCGGTATTCATAATCTCATTTCTTCAGGTCATCGAAGTAGTCACGCACCGCCCCCTGGTAGGCGCGAGGGACTTTATCCTGACTCAAGGCGCTTTGGGCGTCGGATTGCGCGGCGGCGGCGGCCTCCTCGTAAGCCACTTTGCTTTGGCCCTTGATGCTGACGCCTTTCAAGGTAACGCTGGGCATCTGTCCGCCGGGAGAGAATTGTCCCTTGACCTTGGTGGGCTTGAGCGCGTCGCTCAGCTCGCCCGGCCCGCGGTCGGTATGACCTTGCGGGTCCTGGTCAGGCCGGTTGAAGCCTGTGTTGTCCCAATGTTCGCTCCATTGGCCGTCCCATTCCGCGCTGCTGTCGGACCAGGTGCCGACGCCGCCCCCCGGACGGCTCCCATACGGATTGTATCCGGGCCGGTTGCTGGTTTGCATCCCCCACCCCTGGCACGCGCCGATGCACATGGACGCACGGTTCAGGTTGTCCAACGCGGCCATCAACGCCTGGGCATCGCCCATTTGCTGCATCAGGTCTTCCAGCTCCCTGGCCGCCGCTTCGAGCGACTGTGCGGCGGAGGGTTTGTTCCCCGCTTGCATTTGCTGGCTGGCGTTCTTCAAATGCTCCGCCACCTTGCCGTAATTGCCGGCCGGGTCAACGGCTTTGGCCACCTCCTGGAGAATCTTCTGGAGTTGCTCCGGTGTCAGATTGGCCGATTTCAACTGCGTGATCATCTTCTGGAGCGTCGCCTGCGCGAGTTCGGGCTGGCCGTTCTTGAGTTGCTCCGCGAGGTCTTTGCCCAGCTTCTGGGCCTGTTGCTGGAGCTGCTGGAGGGATTTGGCCATGTCGCGCAACTTCTCAAGGTCGGTCACAGCGGCTTCGATATCCTTGAGCACCAGGCCGGATTGATCAGCGGCCAGGGCCTGAATGGCCTCGTCCAGTTGCGGTAATTGCAGTCCGGCGTCCTGCGCCTGTTTGGACAGGGCGCTCAGCGCTTCGGACAGCTTCTGCCGCTCCGCTTCGCTGGCGGGCGTATTCTGCGCGGCCATGTCTTTGGCGGACTCGCGCAGCTTCTCCAGGTCTTTCTTCAGCTTGTCGAGCGCGTCGGGGTTGCCGACCGGTGCGCCCAACTGCTTTTGCAGGGTTTCCATTTGCTTCTGAAGGCCGGCGGCAGTCTGAGAGTCGTTCCCGGTCGAGGCCCGGGCCGCCTGTTCCATCTTCCTTAAGGCCGGGTCTTTGCCCAGCTCTTTCAGTTCCTGTTTGAGCTTCTCGGCCACGCTGGCGAGGTCCTTGAGGGCCTCGCTGCGGGTGAAGGTCTTCCTGTTAAGCTGGTCGCCCAGGTCGGTGACAGATTCCAGCGCCTTCTGCGTCGGTTCGAGTGCGGGCGGGCGGTTTTCCAGGCTGCGCCGGGTCAGGTCCGCAAGCTGTCGGCCTACCTCCTTGATGTTTAGCTGCTCCGCCTGCGTTTGCCGATAACGCTTGCTGCGGTATTCGGGAACGAATCCCAGGCCGGCCCCCAGCGCCAGCACCACCAGCGCCCAGCGGGCGGTTTTGGACAGGTGGAATGGCACCAGCCGGCGAGGGTCCAGGCTTTTGGCATGTTCGGCGGCGTCGGTGACCACCAGGTCGCGCCACGCGCCCGCGTCCGCATCAGCCGCGACTTCCAAAGCAGTGCTCAGGCGCTCCTGCAAATGCTGCCGGCCATCCACCCACCGGGCGATGTCCGGCAAAGACGGTTTGCGCCAAATACCGAGAATCAAACCCATCACGGCGCACGGCAACGGAACCAGCGCGGCTGTAGTGAGCGTCCAGAGCGGCAGCGGCAGCAAATGCCACAGGCCCAGCAGCAGCAGGGACAGCACGGCCCCGGCCAGCAGCCCCTGCCACAAACCGCGCAGCCCCCGCGTCCAACGGCAACGCCAAGCCGCTTGTTGCAGAGCGGATTGGATGATCTGCAGTTCGCTCATGGCTTCAGCCAAACGTGCCGCACCAGCGCGCCGTTGGCCAGTTCAAATGAATTAGACACGGCTGCGGGCCAAAAGTTTAGCCGAGACCAGAGAATTCGGCTCACCCAAGGCAGGAACCTCGAACCTCGGTAACGGGCCGGGGCGATAACGGTTTGACCCCGGCGATGGCCCGGTGTGGTTCCCATGGGGAGCGCTCCCCATGGGAACCACACCGTAGTCCCCCCGGGTAGGCGCCGGGGTTTCGCCGCCAAGGCCAGGGCACTTAATCTGCAACTCCTACCTGCTGGATTTGCCGACAGGGCCTGGTGTTGACGCTTCCGGCAGCAACTGCCACCTTGAGATCATGCGCGGAGAATTGACACATCCCCCGCCGGAAACGTCCAGTAATGCTGGCAACCATCGCTGCGGAGGCGGCTCCGGCAAACGCCCGCCCGATTTTTGAACTCCAAAGACCTGATCCGGCTTAGTGTGCCGTTGGGCGAAGCGACGCGGCGGGCGACCGACTTCATCAGCCGGTTCATCCTTAGCGGTGGGGACAAGACGCGGTTGGAGGCGGAAGTGAAGGCCGTCGTCGCCAATCCCAGGGAATTCACCGATGATCCGTTGCGCGGGGAGTTTGCCAGGGCGTTGCTTAAGGCGCCGCCTCCGCCACGCGCTGATCCGGTCAGATACCGCCAGTGGGGCGAGGGGCTGGAACCTGAGGCGGTGATGCAGATGGAAAAGGCATGCCTGCTGCCGGTGGCGGTGGCGGGAGCGCTCATGGCGGATGCGCATGTCGGTTACGGGTTGCCGATTGGCGGGGTGCTGGCGACGGAAAACACCGTGATTCCATACGCAGTGGGGGTGGATATCGCGTGCCGCATGAAGATGACAGTGCTCGACATCTCCTCGCGCGACCTGGAGCGTCGGCAGGATCGGCTCGCCCGCGCAATTGCGGCTGAAACGCGGTTCGGCGTGGGTTCAAATTTCAAGCAGCGCCGGCAACACGAGGTGATGGACGCCGACTGGTCCGTCAGCCCGGTGACGAAGCAGAACAAGGACCGTGCCTGGGCGCAGCTTGGCACCAGCGGCAGCGGCAACCACTTTGTTGAGTTTGGCCTCTTTACCGCCCACGGGAAGATCCATGGGCTTGAGCCGGGGATCTATGTTGCCTTGCTCAGTCACAGCGGCAGCCGGGGCACAGGGGCGGCGGTGTGCGATTACTACAGCAAAGTCGCCTTCAGCCAGTTCCCAGCCCTGCCGGGCGAGCTGAAGCGGTTGGCCTGGCTGTCGCTGGATTCGGAAGCCGGACAGGAGTATTGGGCGGCGATGCAGTTGATGGGGCGCTACGCGGCCGCCAACCATGCGCTGATTCACAGGCACATCGCCGCCAACCTGGGCGCGCAGGTCCTGCTCGACCTGGAAAATCATCACAACTTCGCCTGGAAGGAACAGCACGTGATCGGCGGGGTCGAACGCGAGGTGATTGTGCATCGCAAAGGCGCGACCCCGGCGAGGCAAGGCGTGTTGGGCATTATCCCCGGCTCAATGGCCTCGCCGGGCTTTGTGGTGAGCGGCAAGGGCAACGCCGAATCACTGCACTCAGCGGCGCATGGGGCGGGTCGCGTGATGAGCCGAACGCAGGCCACGAGAACTTTCAACTGGAAGAAGGTGAACGAGTACCTGCGCGAGCAGGGGGTGACCCTCATTTCCGCGGGGCTGGATGAAGTGCCGATGGTCTACAAGAACATCCGTGAAGTGATGGCCGCGCAAAGCGACTTGGTGACCATCCTGGGCCAATTCGATCCGAAGCTCGTCAAGATGAGCCCTCCGGGTGAGCGGGCCGAAGATTAATGGAACGATTGCATGCGAGTTTTCCCGCCCGTTATCAGTCACCCGGGCTATTCATTGTCGGCAGGCGACAGGAACAAACCGTGAATGCAAGGCCACTTTCCTTCGAGGAGAGTAGTGCGGGGGCTCTGAATTGGAAGGCTTCAGCGGCAACAGACGCCGGGGTATTGACAGTGGCCGTGGCCGAGCCGGACTTGGCGCAGAGCACCGCGGCCACCTCGGGCGACACCGAAGGCGATTGGCTTTGCGCGTGGTGCCACAGCCGCGTGGCCAACGAAAAGGACCGGTTCCCTTACGATGGCAAAGACGAATTTACATTTGCAAATCCGGAGGGAGTCAGGTTTGCCATTATCACGTTCTCCCGGACGCTTGGTTGCAGGGAAGTGGGTCCGCCCAGTTTGGAACACACGTGGTTTGCCGGGCACACCTGGTCCTTCTGCCAGTGTGACCGTTGCGGCCAGCAGCTTGGCTGGTACTACGCGGGCCAGCATCATTTCGCCGGACTCATCAAGAGCCGTATTGTCCGGGCCTTGCACGTGAGTAATTGACACCAGGTGATGCCGCCAGGATTGCGAAGACGCCCACACCCGGGCACTGGCCAAACGGCTCCGAGCGGGTTAATGTGGCTCTCGCTTACGAACTTTAATGAAACGAAGTTATGCCTCTCCTGAGACTTGAAACTACTGTTGCTCTCACCGATGAAAAGCGCCAGACGCTGCTCACCGCTCTCTCCAAAGTCATGGCCGAAACCACCGGCAAGCCCGAGGAATACGTCATGGTTACTGCCGGGCAGGCCGACATCTTGATGGCCGGCAAACCGGGTGGTGGGGCTTTTGTGGACATCCGCGGCATCGGCGGCTTGAGCGGCGACGTGAACCGGCAGCTTTCGCAAAAGATCTGCCGGTTGTTGAATGAATCGCTCGGCCTGCCGGCGAACCGCATCTATCTCAACTTCACCGAGCTCGCTGCCGCCAACTGGGGCTGGAAGGGAAACACCTTCGGGTGACCGCTGCGGATTTGCCGGAAGACAAAGGGACCTACGTCCTGATCGCCTTCGTGCCGCGCATGAAGCGCCTGGAGATCGGGCGCCTGGGTGCGTTCGACCTCGTTCCGGGATTCTACGCCTACGTCGGCAGCGCCTTCGGTCCGGGCGGCCTCCGGGCGCGGGTGGGGCATCATCTCGAATCAGTCGCCGAACCTCACTGGCATATTGATTACCTCCTGCGGCACGCCGAGCCTCTCGAGGTCTGGTATGCCCTTGCCGGCCGGAAGCTCGAGCAGGACCTGGCGGCGCTGCTGGCCCGGTCGCCAGGTTTCCACATGCCCATCCCCCGCTTCGGTTCCTCCGACTACCACCGCGGCCGCACCACCCACCTCTTCCACTCCAAACGCCCGCCCTCCTTCGCCCGCCTCCGGCTGGCCGTCAGCCAGACCTTCGGTCACCCCATCCAAATCCATCGTCTCCCGCTCGGCCCCAGGTAGGGCTTGCAGTTACCTGCGGGCCGCCCGTCCTTCCAGCTCTCCTCTCCACCTGGGTGCTTCGCGGTCAGGCCCTTCGCCCCCTTCGCCCCCTTCGTGTGAGCCTCGCTCCTCACAACCGCTTGATCTGCACATTCCGGAACGCCACTGGGTCGTTATGCCCCGCAAACCCGAAATACCCGCTCTTCCGGTCCTTGCCCGGATGCTCTCGCTTGCCCATGAACTCCTTCACCGTTGCCATGTCGCAATCCAGGATCACCGTCCCGTTCAGCTCCACCTTGATCGTTGAGCCCTTCACTGTAACCTCCTGGAAATTCCACTCGCCCACCGGCCGCTGGTATCCCTGTGCCGCCGCCACCGCCCCGTAAGCCGATCCGTGATACTGCCGCAGGTCCAGCTTCTGCCCGTGGACCTGCTCGTAATCCTCGCTCAGCACCTGCAGTTCGCACATGCCCGTATAGGCGACGTCCCCTTCGCCGGGGTAACGAATCGCCAACCCGTTATTCCCGCCAGCTGGCAGCCGGAACTCCAACCGGGCCACGAAGTCGCCGTATTCCTCTGTGGTGTAGATCGTCCCGCCCTTGCGCGCCTGACACTGCAGCACGCCGTCCACCACCTCGTAGTTGTTCGTCGGTCCGGCCCAGCCGGTGAAGTCGCGACCGTTGAAAATGGACTTGAAACCCGCATTGCTGTGGTCGGCCAGAATCCTGGTCGCCTCCTCAGCTCCGATCTCGCGGATGAGAATGTTGCGCCAGCGGATTTCACCGCCGTGGGTTTGGAGCTGGATCGGCCCCTTCGCCGGCACCGGCAGCTTTCGGTCGTAGTAATTCTCCATCAGCGCGTGGTCCACCACCAGCTTCTCATTCAGCCACACGCTCACCCGCGCGCCCACCATGAGGATGCGGAAGGCATTCCACTCCCCAAACGGCTTGTCGGCCAGGACCAGTGGGTCTTTGCCGGGCGCGCCGGGACTGTTGTTCCAGAGTCCGCCTGAGCCCTTATCGGCGCCGATCCCGAACTTCCCCTGGTCCGTGTAGTCCCAAATCTGGACCTGCGGGCAGCCGCGCAGATAGATGCCCGAATCGGCCTTCGGCACGGTCTTGTATTCGACGAGCAGCTCGAAGTCCCCGTAATCCTTCTCGGTCGTGGCGTAGGCGCCCTGTCCGTCATTCACCAATTCGCCGTTTTCGGCGCGCCAGTGGGCCTTCATGGTTTCCGTCCACTTGGCAATTTGCGCGTCGCGCTGGTCGGCGGGCATCGCCAGCAGCTTGCGATGATCGAACGTCTCCCCCCCGCGCCAGCCGGTGAGGTCCTGGCCGTTGAACAGTGCCGCAAATCTCTTCGGCTGCTTCGCTCCCGCCGCACCCGGGGAACCCGTGTTGTCGCATGAGGTGAGCAGCAGAGAACCGGCCAGCAGCACGAGTATAGGGCCCCAATGGACGCAGCGAACAGTCAGAGTCAGTTTCATCGCTGCAGTTTTATGTTCCGGCAGGGTGTGATAAAGCTTTTTCTGCCGCTCATTTCCGTGGACCGCTTACCCGCCTCTGCCACTTAACGAGCGGCTGCCCGGGTGACCGCAAATCGCAACTGCGACGCCTCGCGCAGAATTCCTTGCCACCCGGCGTGGAATGATTAGCATCCGCCCTCCCTGCCAGAAGCGCGGGGCAGACAGAAGCTTTTGCACATGAAGAGTTACAACATAGCAGTCATCGGCGGCGACGGCACGGGGCCCGAAGTGGTCCGCGAGGCCATCAAGGTTCTCGACGTTGCGGCGAGGAAATTTGAGCTCAAGCTCAGCTACACGGATTACGACCTGGGCGGCGATCGCTATCTGCGCACCGGCGAGGCGCTGCCGGACAGTGTGCTGGCCGAGCTGCGGAAGTTCCCGGCCATCCTGCTCGGCGCCATCGGCCATCCCGACGTGAAGCCCGGCATTCTCGAAAAGGGCATCCTGCTGCGCACCCGCTTCGAGTTGGAGCAGTACATCAACCTGCGCCCGGTCAAGCTCTACGACGAGCGCTTCTGCCCGCTCAAAGACAAGAAGCCCGAGCACGTTGACTTCGTCGTGGTGCGCGAAAACAACGAAGGGCTTTACACCGGCACGGGCGGATTCACCTACAAGGGCACGCCCCACGAAGTCGCTCTGCAGGCGAGCATCAACACGCGCCCGGGCGTCGAGCGCTGCCTGCGCTACGCCTTCGAGTTCACCCGCAAGCGGAATAAGGAGAAGAAGCTCACCCTCTGCGGCAAGACCAACGTGCTGACCTTTGCGTTCGATCTCTGGGAGCGCGCTTTCCACGAGATCGGCCAGAAGGATTACCCCGACATCAAGCGCGACTACGCTCACGTGGACGCCACCACCATGTGGTTTGTGAAGAACCCCGAGTGGTTCGATGTCATCGTCACCGACAACATGTTCGGGGACATCATTACCGACCTGGGCGCGATGGTGCAGGGCGGCATGGGCATCGCCGCCGGCGGCAACATCAACCCGAAAGGCACGAGCATGTTCGAGCCGATTGGCGGCAGCGCTCCAAAATATACCGGCAAAGGCGTCATCAACCCCCTGGCGGCGATCTGCGCCGGCCAGATGATGTTGGATTTCCTGGGCGAGACCAAAGCCGCCAAGGCCATCGAGGAGGCCGTCATCAAGATCACCCGCGAGAAGATGAAGAGCCTCGCCGCCGGCAAGATGGGCTACAGCACTTCTCAGGTGGGTGATCTGGTGGCCGGGGCGCTGTAAGGCCCTGGCGTCACCCTCAGCTGCCCTCGGACCGCGCCTGTCTGCCATGTGGCACAGTTGGGCGGCCCGGGGTCGAGTCCCCGCTTCACGAGTCAGCGGTTCCTTGGCTGGGGAACTGTGATCGGCGGCTCAGTTCCGGTAGAGGCTCAAATGAACAACATTGCCCTGAACCACCAGCGCTGCGCCGGCAATCCCCTTGCCCCTGGAAGCGATGATCCCTGCCGCACTTAAAGATCTTGCAGGAAATAGCCTCCCATGGGCGCGGGCGGTCCGACTAAAGCCTCCACAGTGGCCATGAGCTCTTCGATGCGATAAGGCTTTGGCAGGTATCGGTCTGGTCGTATGTGGGTGAAATGCATGCGGCTTTCCAGGTAGCCGCTTGACATCAGGATCTTCAGGCCAGGTTGAATCCGGCGGCATGCCCTCATCAACTCCTCCGCGGTGATCGGGTAGCCGTCGTAGTCCGTGATGAGCAGCCCTGGTTGGGGATCGGCAGTCAGAAAGGCCTGCAGCGCCAGTGCCCGGTCATTGAAGCCTCGCACCGTATAACCGGCGTCCTCGAGTACGAAGTGGCATAGTTCCACGATCGCTGGGAAATCATCTACTACGTAAATCGATCGATCCAAGCGCCTGCGAACAGTGTAACCAGGATCAGCCCGAACCGTCCGTTGCGCCTCCGGGCTCCAATACGGCGCCGCCATTAGCAGTGGCAAGCTGCTCAGAAACGTCCGCCGTGAGGTCATATTGATCCATTGCCTGGTTTGTTGTCCCTGTTCAACTGATTCTTCTCTCATATATAGGAATACGCCAGCCGGCCAAAAACCTTGCAAACTCTAACCGGAACATTTCACACCTGCAAAGGCGGGGCGCGGGCATCCTGCCGTGCGCCGGTCTGTCGCCATTTCGTGCGGAACATCAAATGTCCGCGCCAAGAACCAGGCAAAGCGTCACAAGGACTTCGCCGGTTCGGCGTATTTGAACATGCTTGCCGACTGCCAGCCAAGCGGCCCCCGCCGACAGCACCCTGAATTGAGGGAGCATCCAGGGGGGATTTCCGTCTGACTGATGTGACTGATGTGGTCTGGTTTGACCGGATAGCACAACCGGGATACTGGTATGCAAAGAAAGGATGCCCTGTATATGAAACGGAGTCGTGGTAACGCCCTCGCCGGCATTATAGCGGGGGCTCTCATTTTTGGTTGCTCGCCCGGGACCCCGTCGGAGCAGAGCCAATCTGCGGCGGAGGGAAACAATGCTTTTGCCCTGGACCTGTTCGGCCAGCTTAAGGCTGAGCCGGGCAACCTGTTCTTCTCGCCTTACAGCATCTCCACCGCCCTGGCGATGACCTATGCCGGTGCGCGGGGCGAGACCGAGAAGCAGATGGCCAGGGTTCTCCATTTCGCCGAAGACCAACGAGCGTTCCATGCAGCCTTCGGCCAACTTCAGCGGGAACTGGACAGCGCCGGCCGGCAGAAGGGCGTTGAACTGAGCATTGCCAATGCACTGTGGGCACAGAAAGGCTACCCCTTCCTGCGGGCCTTTCTCCGGATCGCCAAAGACAATTATGAGGCCAGCGTTGCCCAGGCCGACTTCAAGACGGCAGCCGAGGCCGCCAGAGGTGAGATCAACCGTTGGGTGGCGCAAAGGACCAAGTACAAGATTCAGGACATCCTGGAGTCCGGCAGCGTGGATGCTGTCACGCGGTTGGTGCTGGTCAACGCTATTTACTTCAAGGGCGCCTGGGCCAAGCAGTTTGACAAGGCCGGAACGTCCCCTAATCCGTTTCACCTCACGTCGAGCCGCCGGGTGGATGTGCCGCTGATGCACCACCAGGACAACGTCAAGTACATGGAGAATGAAGACTTCCAGGCAGTGGAACTGCCTTACACCGGCGGCACGCTTTCGATGGTGATCCTGTTGCCGCGCCAGATTGAGGGTTGCGGCCAGTTGGAGGATCGCCTGACTCCGGCGCTGCTCGCGGACACGCTAAAGCAAATGAGGGAGCAGAAGGTCGAGATCTACCTGCCCAGGTTCAAGCTGGAGTCCAGCTTCAAGCTTAATAGCACGCTGGCCAGCATGGGCATGACGGACGCGTTTGGGATGCAAGCCGACTTCTCCGGCATGGATGGCACAAAGAACCTCTTCATTTCCGCTGTCTTCCACAAAGCCTGGGGCGAGGTGAACGAGGAGGGCACCGAAGCGGCCGCAGCGACGGCTGTGGTAGCGACGGTAAAGTCGGTGGCTCCGCGGCTGCCGAGTTTTCGCGCCGATCATCCTTTCATCTTCTTCATTCGCGACACCCGATCCGGCAGCCTCCTGTTCCTGGGCCGATTGGCGGACCCCAGCAACGGACCCGCTACCCCTTAAGCTTCCGCTCCAGAATCTCGCCCGCCAGCGCCGGGTTCGCCTTGCCCTTGCTCAGCTTCATCACCTGGCCCTTGAGGAAGTTCAGGGCGGCGGCTTTGCCGGCCTTGTAGTCCGCCGCCGGGCCGGGGTTGGCGGCAATCGCCTCGTCGCAGAACTTTTCGATGGCGCTCGCGTCGCTCACCTGGGCCAGGCCTTTCTGCTCGACGATCCTGGCCGGCGCCTCGCCGGTGGCGAACATCTCCACAAATACTTCCTGCGCGATGCGGCTGCTGATCTTGCCGCCATCCACCAGGTCAATCAGCTCCAGGATGGCGGCGGGCTTGAATTTCAGGTCGGGCAGCGCGGCACCGGACTCCGTCAGCCGGGCGCGGAGGTTGTTGATGATCCAGTTGGCGGCGGCCTTGGGGTTCTTCGCCTGCTTCGCAAAGCCTTCAAAGTAGTTGCCCAGCGGCACATCCCACACGAAGGTCTGCGCGTCGGAGGCCGGCAACTGGTAGTCGCGCATGAACCGTTGCTTGCGCGCCAGCGGCAGTTCCACCACGCGGCTTTTCACTTCCGCCAGCCACGCGTCGTCCGGCTGGAAGGGCATCAGGTCCGGCTCGGGGAAGTAGCGGTAGTCGTGCGCGTGTTCCTTGGTGCGCATTTCCTCGGTGATGCCGGCCACGTCGTCCCAGCGGCGGGTGGACTGGATGAGCTTCCCGCCCTTGTTCAGCACCTCGATCTGGCGCGGGATTTCATACTCCAGCGCTTTGCGCACGCCGCTGAAGCTGTTCATGTTCTTGATTTCTATCTTGGCGCCGAGCCCGGTCTGCCCTTTGGGGCGCACGCTGACGTTCACGTCGCAGCGCACCATGCCCTTCTCCATGTCGCAATCGCTCACGCCACCATAGACCAGGATGTCCTTGAGCGCGTTGAGATACTCGTAGGCCATGTCCGCGCTGGTGAGGTCCGGCTCGGAGACAATCTCCATCAGCGGCACCCCGGCGCGGTTGAAGTCCACGCCGCTGTTCCGCTCGAAGTGGAAGTTCTTGCCCACGTCCTCCTCGAGGTGCGCCCGGGTGATGCGCACCCGCGCGATGCCGCCGTTGAACTCGAACTCAACGGAGCCGTTGATAGTCGAGGGTTTGTCGTACTGCGTCACCTGGTAGTTCTTCGGCATATCCGGGTAGAAGTAGTTCTTCCGGTCGAACTTGGCGTAGCGCGTCACCGTGCAGTTGAGCAGGAAACCGGTGAGCGCCGTCAGCCGCAACGCCTCCTCGTTGGCGACGGGCAGTACGCCGGGCAGGCCCAGGCACACCGGGCAAACGTGGGTATTCGGGGGCGCGCCGAACTCGTTGGCGCAGCCGCACCACATCTTTGACTTCGTCTTAAGCTGGACGTGGGTTTCCAGTCCGATGACCGCTTCGTAGTCCATAATGCCGGGGAATTGTTACCACAGACAGGCGCGGTTGCACACGGATTATTCGCCGGCCCCGGAAAGCGGATTGACCCGGGTGGGGCGGGTCTGATACGGGTGGGGGCGGTTCACTGGACCGCCCCAAATCATGACGAACCAGACAATCCCGGAAGCCGGCGATGCCGAGTTGGTTGCTCGCGTCCAGGCGGGGGAGCTGGAGGCCTTCGAGACCCTGACCAATCGCTACGAGCAGCGGGTGTATTCCCTGGCGTTGCGAATGCTGCGCCAGGAGCAGGACGCCGAGGATGTGACGCAGCAGACCTTCCTGAGCGCGCTGGAGAACCTCGGCGGCTTCCGTGGCGAGGCATCCTTCGGCACCTGGCTCCTGCGTATCGCCGCGCATGCGGCGCTCAAGATCATCCGCAAGCGCAAGGGGCTGGACACGGTCTCCCTCGAAGCAGCGACTGAGCCGGGGGACGATTACGACACCATCCCCCATCCCGAGTACATCGCCGATTGGCGGCAGTCGCCGGAACAACTTGTGCACAAGAACGAGGTCCGGCGCTTGCTGGATGAGGCATTGACCAAACTGGAGGAGAAGCACCGGCTGGTATTCTTGCTGCGGGATGTCGAGGGGTTGTCCGTGAGGGACACCGCCGGAGCTCTCGGCCTGAGCGAGGCCAACACCAAAGTGCGGTTGCTGCGCGCCCGCCTCCAGCTCCGTGAGGAATTGACCCGTTCCCTGGGCGACCCGGGCCGGCAGCTGACGCGAATTCCGCATGGCCACTGAGCGGGAGCCCCTGCCAGAGCACCCCGGTGCGCACACACAACTTCTCAGCGCTGCCACCCTGTAACTTTTCTCCGGCTGGAGGCTCAGTCTGATGGAACAGAGCGATATGAAGTGTTCGGAATTGCTTGCGGTCTTGAACGAATACGTGGACGGCACAGTGGACCCGGCCGTATGCGAGGAGTTTGAGAAGCACATGGCCGGGTGCAACCCCTGCCAGGTGGTGGTGGACAACATCCGCCAGACCATCACGCTTTATAAGGGGGGCCAGCCCTACGAATTGCCGGCCACCTTCCGCCAGCGCCTCCATTCCGCCCTGCGGCGGCGCTGGAGCGAAACTCACTGTCCGAAACCCTGAACCGCACAGTCCCTTAAGCCTCTTCCAATCTCATGCCCCCGAAAGTCACATGGATCATCATCATCGCCGTCGTGGTCATCGCCTGGCTGCTCCTGAAGCGGCTGGGCCAGGTGAGCCCGACCTCCGCGCGCGCATGGCATAGCCAAGGCGCGCTCGTCATTGATGTGCGGACTGAAGCCGAGTTCCAGGAACAACATCTGCCGGGGGCGGTCAACATTCCCCTCGACCGGCTGGGCGATGAAATCGCCCGCCACGCGCCCAATAAGGAGCAGCCGCTGTTGCTCCACTGCCGGAGCGGGGCGCGCAGCGGCCGGGGCACAAGCGTGCTGAGACAGTTGGGGTACAGCAAGGTATTCAACCTCGGCTCCTACGGCAGCGCGGCGAAGATCGTCGGGGCGGGGAACGCGGCGCCGTAAACGACGGGGCGCCGATGGGCGGCGATTTCCTCCAACGCGGCGGGCTTTGGGTGCTGGGGCAAAGCGTCCTTCTGTGCGTTGTCATTGCCGCCGGCATTCTGTGTCGCGGTCAGTGGCAGAGTCTCCCCCTCACTCTCTGCGGCGCTTGTTTGCTCCTGATCGGCGCCGGCTGCGGGCTCGCGGGGACGATCAGCCTGGGGCGGGGCCTGACGCCGTATCCCAAACCGACCGCCGGCACCCGGCTGGTCCAGACGGGCATCTATGCCTTCATCCGCCATCCCCTCTACACGGCGGTATTCTGTGGCGCGATGGGTTGGGCGCTGGTTTGGGGCAGCGGGCCCGCCCTGTTGGCGGCGCTGGCCCTGGCCCCGCTCTTCGACGCCAAAGCCCGCCGCGAAGAACGCTGGCTCAGGCAACAATTCCCCGACTACACCAGCTATGAGCGCCGGGTGCGACGGTTTGTGCCGTGCATCTATTAAGCTAACCCCGGCCGCCACAGCTCGGGCGCCTGGTGGCCCAGCCGCCACGCCTTGAACCAGGGCCTGCCGCTCGCCAGGCTTTTGGAGTGCGGGGGCAAGCGCAGCGCGACCCCGCTTTCCGAACTCGGGAGCGGAACCGCGGATCCAAAAGCGCCATCGCCGCTGCGCTCTGCCGGCGCTGGACGGGACTGAATCCTTCGCCGACAACGACTGGCTCCGCCCATCCCCCAGGCCTGAGGCACCCCACGCCCATGCCAACTACGGCGATGGGACGGTTCCAATCCGGCGGGACCCCTGTGTGGTTCCCATGGGGGTCGGCCCCCACGGGAACCACACAGGGGTATAACGGGCTTCACATCGTTGTCGCACCGGGGTTGCTGGAAGCCGCAGAGGGCCGCCGCTGGCCAGGCTTTTGGAGTGCGGGGGCAAGCGGAGCGCGACCCCGCTTTCGGAGTTCGGGGGCGGAACTGCGGCTAAACAAGCGCCGTCGCCGCTGCGCTCTGCCGGCGCACTCCAAGACCCTGCGGCTCCCGGCTACCACTGGCGCATGCGGTAGAAGCGCTGGGCGGCGTTGGCGACGGGGTCGGTGAGCAGCAACAGGCCGCCGTTGCCGGTGTTGGTGGCGATCGGGCTCCAATTGGGCGCCGACAGGGAGTCCTTGAAGTCGAGGGCGTAATGCTTGCGGGCCAGCGTTCGGATGAGGAAGCTGAACTCTCCGGGCACCCGAACCAGATTGAGCAACTCCGGGGCGCGGAGGCTGCTGGTAACGAGCAGGAGCGAGTGCTGCTCGCCGCCCGCCACGCTGACCACATTCGCCAGCGGGAACGGCAGGTCGCACTGGCCGTTCCAGTTATCGCCCCACGGCACCACGGTGCCATCGGCCCGAAGAGCCAGGCTGTGAGCGCCGCCGCCGGCCACCGCCATCACGTTGTTCAGTCCCGACGGCACGCTGGCCTGGCCCATCGAATCGTCGCCCCACGCCACTACTGTCCCATCGCTCCGCACCGCCAGGCTGTGGTAGGCGCCGGCGGCGATGGCCGTCACACCCGCCAGTGCCGGGGGCACCATGGACTGTCCCGCCAGGTTCCCTTCGGCATCGGTGTTCTCTCCCCAGGCCACCACCGTGCCGTTAGCCAGCAGCGCCAGGTTGTGATTGCCCCCGGCGGCAATGGCCACCACGCCGCTCATTCCCGCCGGCACGTTGGTCTGTCCCCAGGTGTTATCACCCCAGGCCTTCACAGTCCCGTCGCGGCCCAGGGCCAGGCTATGCCAGGTGCCGGCACTGATGGCGATCGCCGGAGCCAGGCCGGCGGGCACGTTGGTCTGGCCGTAATCATTCGCGCCCCACGCCACCACGGCGCCGTCGGCCTGAATCGCCAGGTTGTGGTAGCCGCCGGCGGCGATGGCCAGGGCGTTGCTCAGCCCGGCGGGCACGTTGCACTGGCCGGCATAATTGTTGCCCCAGGCCAGGACGGTGCTGTCCGCGCGCAGGCCGAGGTTGTGCCAGGCCCCGGCGGCAATGGCGACGAGATTTGTGGCGGTGTTCGGGAAATCGGCCTGACCCTGAGAGTTGTCGCCGCGCTGGATCAAGGGGAAGATGCCCAGGGTCACGTCGGCGCTGTTGGTGGCGCCATAGTCATTGGAAACCCGGACTGAGTAGGTGCCGGCATCGGCCCCGCTCGCGGAGGCAATGGCCAGCACGTTCGATGTGGCCCCCGGAATATCCGTGCCGTCCAGGCGCCATTGATAAGCCAGCAAGGGTGTGCCGTTGGCCAGCACCGAGAAGGTGACGGGGGTGCTGGCGGTGACCAGGCGGCTGACCGGGTTAGTAATAATAAAGGGCAGCGTCGGCCCCGACACGTAGCTGACCTGGTCAACGAACCCGGCGTCCAGCCCGGCGCTTTGCGAGGCGTTCTTGGTGTAGGACCAGACCGCGGTTTGGGGGCCGCCGCCCAGAAGTACGTTGAGTTGCTGCCAGCCCGTCTCTCCTGAGAGCTGGATCGCCGGGTTGGTGTATCCGCCGCCGTAGCTCAGGAAACTCAGCATGTCGGCGTTCGCCTGGGATGAGGCCCGCCACCAGAAAGAGAGGGTGCCGGGGCCGTTAAAGGTAGTGCTCAGGCTGGTTTGCTGGCTATCTCCGATGAAGTAACTGCGGCCGGAGGCGACGCTGTCATGAGACACATTGGTCTGGCCGAACCATGGGAGGCTCGTGGCCGTGACCCAAGTGGAATTGCTGTAGTTGAGGGCCGCAGGCAAAGGCACGGTCGGCATGACGTGGACCACGACGGTTTTGGACAGGTAGTTAATGCCCGCATCGTCCACCACGTGCAGCGTGAACGTGTAATCGCCCGCGGCGGTGCCGGCGGGCGGGGTGAAGGCCAGGTTGAAGTCGGGCGTTTCGCCGGAGCAGACCCGGCCGTAAGCGGGCGGGGCGGCCGCCAGCCAGGAGCTGAACGCCGGCGGTTCCACCCTTAGCGCCAGGTTGTCCACGCAACTAATGGTCAGGCTGTTGGTGATCTCGTGCCTGAGGTCATTGATCAGGGTGACATTGGTGCTCTGGAAGGCCTTGCCGCTGGTTCGCGCCGTCCAATTGGCCCAATATTGGAAATAATAGTCCGTGAAGGCAAAGCTGCTTATGCGGGCCGCCAGGAGGACCACATGATTCGTGGCCATGGCGGCCAACACCGCTTGCAGGTCGAGATCGTCGCTGTTTCCCATGATGCCGTCGCGGCCCGGGTCGCCGCCGGTTGACTCGACCGTAGTGCCTTTGCCGGGAATGCCTTGGTTCAGATTGCAGTCATGGGGCACAGAATCCCCGAAATTGACTACGACCCGTTTGGCGCCCGAACGCCAGGTCATGCTGGGGTCGGCGTAGCTCTCGTAAAGGGCGCGCGTGTAGGACTCGGGCCCATCCATGCCCGGAGTAATTTGCAGTCTGTTGATTGCCGCGGAGACAGCGCTCAGGTTGGTCGTCAGCGCCTGGTCCAACCTGTAAGGGTAATCCGCGGGCATTCCCACCCAGTTGTTGGTGCCATACGGGGCATCGTAGCCGCAGGAGTCGTAGGAGCTGGGGTAATCCCCGAACGAAGACACCCCGAAATGGAAGCTGACACCTGTGGCCTGGAGGGCGTTCATGAGGCTAATGGCGTTGGCTTTCGCCGTGTCAATCACCCCACCCATGCTCCCGGTGACGTCGAACGAAAACAAGACGTCCGCCGCGGGCGGCAGCGACGGGAGGGTTACGCTCAGGCTGTTGCTGGCTGATTGGCCGGGGTAAACCGTCGCCTCGATATCGGCGGCCATTAAATTGCCGCCGGCCAGGATGGCCAGCAGGCAGGTCATTTTCGTCTTCATGGCAAATATGAGTTTTCGAATTCTCTGATGTATGTCTGATTCCACACCCTGAGTGCCTGCGCCAAGGCACGCATCTGCCTGAGGACTGGGGTCAGTCCGTATCTCATGGGAGATCACGCTCCTTCGCGCAGCTATTTCTGTTTTGCTCCGTGCTGGAACAGCTCGAGGCCGCCGCTCGTCGTTTCCAACTTCAGCGATGGACTGCCGCCTTCGATCGTCCCTCGCAACGTGCCGATTGCCAACCACTGCGCGTTGGCATCCGACACGCGGGCCAGCCACAAGCCGCCCGCGAAGGCGGCGCATGACGGAGCGCTGTTCATCAGGACCGAGTTAAGACCCATTCCCGCCCGGAAGCAACCCCTGAAATTGACGGAACTCGCGGCGGACGGCGCGCGGACCGACAGAGGGTGTCACGCTGCGCTCGCCCGTGTGGGAGCGAGCGGCGGTTTGCGCGGAGGACTTCAGAAGCCCCGGTCCGCGGGGGCGGTCGCCTTCCCGGTCGGCAGGCGATTGACGCCATCGCGGGAACACAACACTTCGAGGGTCAGGGGCTTGGAGGAGAACATCACCATCCCATGCGCCAATCCCTGACCTGGATCGAACAAGAACTCCGCCGGATTGCCCGCGGTAAGGACCTTCTCCAGCCCCAGGTTCGCCCCGCCGAGGAACACGGTGTCCTGCAGGCCGGGCGGGCCCTGGATGGAGAAGGTCAGCTTGCGCGCCTGGGCATCCCAATGTTCGGAGATGCGCTTGCCGCCCCAAAGATGGAACGGGGCGTTCCCTGGCGCGGCGCGCAGGCAGAACAGCCGAAGGCTCTGCCCGGGGATGGAGAGATCGGCAAGGCCCTGGTTGAGTTGGTTGCCCTTCACGGTCCTGGCGAGCCGCCGCACCACGTCGAAGAGCGTGTAGTCGTTCTGCGGCCCGATGCCGAACGCCTCCGGCGCCTGAAACTCGAGCGCGGTTTTCTGGTCCTGGGCCGCCATATTGGCGACCGGGATCAGGCAGTCGCCCCAGGTCTGGTTGCGGTAAATCGTCGCGTAAGTCTGGGGCGTCGTTGTCGCGAACAGGCCGGCGGCATCGGCGAAGGGCCAAGCCTTCGACTCATACAGCCCGAAGTAGTATTGGGCGAGGTTGTAAGTCCGGGTATAGCGCGATTCGAGTTCGGTGACGCCCTTGGCATAGGGGAATTTCCTGGGATAAATGCGCCAGTCTATCTGGGTGTATTGGCCGCCGCCGGTAAGCAGGTCGTAGTTATAAACCAGCGAAGCAGGGCAGCGAGTGGGGTCTTCGCCGCCGGGCCAGATCATGTTCTGGGCGGGGATGCTCCTGGCAAAGCCGTAGTAGTTCCAATAGTCATCGAGCGAGCCGAAGGAGTAGCCTTCGCCGTAGATCAGCGCGTCGAAGTTACAAAGGATCGGCAGGACAAACGCGCGCGTGTTGTGGCTGACCAGCACCACGTGCGGACAGCGGCGGCGCATCAATTCGCGGCGGCGCCAGTTCATCTCGTGCAGCTCGATCAGGCAGTCATAGACCTCCCGGGGATGGCCGTGCTCGCGCCACAACGTGCAGTTCGGGTAAGCCAGGTTGTCGTCCAGGTAGATTCCGTCCACCGGGAAACGGTCCAGCATGCGGGTGATGTTGCCGAGGCGGTATTCGGCCAGGCCGTTGGGCGAGGCGAGGCAGGTCGCGATAAGGTCGCAGTAAGGGTCCATCGTGGCCAGGTAGCGGCCGCCATAGTTGAATCCCTGCCAAAGCGGCCATTTGCCTTTGGCCTGCATCTCCCGCACGCCCGGCGCGCTCGCGTACAAAAGGTCCGCATTCTCCTCCCAGAGAAAAAGCATGCCCAGCTCGTGGACCTTGTCCAGGACGCGCTCGAACTCTCCCGCCGGCGGGCGCGGCTCGCCTGGCGTGCCCGGGCGGTGCATCTGAAAGAGCGTAAAGCCCAGCCGGGCGACGCCGCTGATCTCCTCGTCCGTCGGGTAAGGATACTTCGCATCGCCAATCCACACGAACATCCGCAGATCGTTCATCCGCGGATGCGGCAGCCGGTTGGGGGCGACGCTGATGCCGACCCGAAAAGTGAGCGGTTCACCCGCCTTCAGCACGTAAGGCTTGTCGCCCGGAGCGACCCGCGCCACATACTGCGTCAGGGCCACTTGCGCCTGGCGGCCGTCCCTACCGATTACCTCGGCGACAGCCGTATCCAGCTTCGGCCGGCTCAAGTGGAGCGCGCCGCCGTCCGTGAAGATCGCCAGTGCCGCCGTTGGGCTGAACACCTGCAGGCAGGAGGTCAGCGTTTGCAGCCGGACGGCCTGTCCGGGCTCAGGCAGTCTGCCGTGCGCGGCGTCGTCGCCCTGCTCATCTCGCCTCTTGTGAAGGTAATGGCTAAACTGGCCCTGGGCGGGAAGCTGGTAGAGCAGCGCCTGTTCCACGCGCAAGTCCGCCCGTGGTGACAGCTTCACCGCCGTCACCGCCACGCCGTCGCTGAAGAACGTATGGAGCAGCGTGTAATCCACCTCCGGGCCCCGCTTCGCCGGATCGCGGAGCACCCCCTCCGCCCGGAGAACTACCTTGTCCGTACCCTTGGTCTCAATGGCCAGCTTGCAGGAATTCAGTTCCGAGGCCAGGCGGTATTGGTCAATCTGAATGTCGGCCGGGCCGGTGGCAGCGATGACTTCCTGCCCCTCGCAAACCACGCGGAATGCGCTAATGGCGCCCGTCGCCTTGCGAACGCGGTAGGTGAACGTGGGCCCGTTAATCGTGACCTCGGTAGCGTTCTCCGAGAAGCTGAGTTCCTCGGGCGGCAGCGGATCGCGCAGGACTGCGCTGACAGGGCGGCTGGCTGGCGCGGCCTGCCCGGCGAGCGTCGGCGCCAGCCCGCAGCCCAGCAGGAGCAGTGTTAGAAATGTTGGCCATGTCCGGCCCAGGATCGGGTTGTGGTTCATAATTACATTCGGATTAGAGACTTGCTCAGCCGTGTCCGTGTCTTTCGCTAAAGGCGCAAAGCCGCACAGGATAGCCGTCACCGGCGGCTACCTGGGCTTGTGAAAAGCCCATGCCTGCTGTTACCAGAACCGGCGAAGCCCGGCAAGGCTTCCTCCCCCGACCGAAGCCTGCAGCTAATGCTTCACAGGCTCATGAAGCAGCCCCTCAACGTCATGGCCAAATCGGCGAGAACAGCTAACTCGCGAGGCGCTTGCGTCCGCGGAGCCAGATGCCCACGGCCGCAACGGCAGAAATCAGGGAGATCACTGCCCCGCAATAGAATGCCCGGTCTTCGTATGCCAAAATGACCTCCTGCCGGCCGGCCGGCACTTGCAGGGCCTGGAAGGCATGATTGGCTCGCCAAAGGGGCGCGGGGCGGCCAGCCACGTAGGCGCGCCAGTTGTGGTAGAACGACTGCGCGATCACCACCAGCGCCGGTTCGGCTGCCTCGGTTTCCAGTTTCACTCTATGAGCCGAGAACTCCTGGACGGTGATATGCGCCGGCGACGAATTCGAGACCGTGACCAGCGCCCGCGCTGTCGGGGGCAGGAAAACGGTCCGGCGCGGATCAAAATCCGGCGAGGTCAGCGCTTTCAAGGTCGCGGCAGCGTTCGTAAACACAGGTTCCTGTCCGGCCGTGACCCAGGACAAATGAGTCGGCCGAAATTCCCATTCAATCACCCGGCCCGGCATGTTAATGTGCGAAACGGCCAGGAAGTCAGCCAGCCTGGCCGGAGGCTGAGGCCCGGCCAACAAGGTGGATTTAATCTCGCCCAATTGCTGCGGGAAGAGTGAGTAAAAGCCGAGGACTTTGGGGATTCGGTCGAGAAGATTGGCATTGGCGTGCAGCGCCAGGCGAGCATAGACAACTTGCTCGCTGGCGTTGGTCATTTGAAGATAATACATCTTGTTTTCACCTTTTGCGGTGAGCATGACTCGCGCTCTGCCGGTCTCCGGCGCGGGGTTTGGGCGCAATTCCTTGCGCGCCAGGTTCGGTTCATAGACCCAGCGCGGAGCGGAGGGATTGGGCCGCGGCATGGCAGTCAGGGTATCAAGCCACAGAAGCATGATCAGCGCCAGGCGCACCGGAATTTCCAGCGGCTGCCGGTTGGTCTGGCGCAACGCTACTATGACACCCAGGATCATAATAAGGAAACCCGCGCTGCTGGCTCCGCTCGTCGCGGCGACGAGTGCTGAAGTGTCGCGAAGCGGATACTGATATGCGGACCAGACCACTATGCCGATGATAGCCAGCAGGCCCAGGCCAAGCCCAAGGAGGTAGCGGCGAAGGCGTGGCCATTCATCGGGCGTGACCGTGAGGCAGCGGGTCAGAAACACTGCGGCCAGTAACGGAATGAGAACCGTCGGCAGAATGACGAACTTAACCGGATAGCGCATGAATCCCAAGCCGGGCACCACCTTCCGGAAAGCAGAGTAGAGCAGGGCATGATCGCCATGAGCCAGGAGCAGGCACACCACCGTGAGGGCGCTCAGCAGCCAGACCAGACGGCGGCGGACCAGTCCGATCGCCAACAGCGCCAGCGCGACCACTCCCACGCCCAGGTAATACGAGAGAATCCAATACTGGTCCGGTTGCGCATAGGTCCCCAGAGATAAGGAGTAACTGCGATACAAGGGCACCAGATAATTAGCCAAGCCCCAGGCGGGCATTGACCAGAGGGAATCCGCAAAAGCCTTGCCCCGCTGCGAATGCGCAAGGAGGTCCAGAAAGGGCAGCAACTGCGCGGCGGCGAGTCCGGCGACCCAAAAACCTGCGGTCAGGAATCGCGCGGACATGCGCCAGCGCCCGCCCGGCGCGCCGACTACCGCTCCAGCGAACAGGGCGGCGACCAGGACCCAGGTCAGGAAGATCACTTCCGGAGCGCCAGCAAACAGCTGCATCGCTCCGGCCAGAGCAGCAACCGGGAGCCAACGCCCTCCGTTGCGCCAGGCCCGTTCCGTGGCCAGGACCACCCACGGCAGCCAACCCATCGCCGCGATGTTATTCGGCCACATCAGGCAATTCAGCATGAGCGCGTTGAAAGAAAACGCCACCCCCGCTGCTGCCGCGGCGAACCGGTTATCCGTCCAACGATACGCCAGGAAGTACATGCCCATGCCCGCGAGGTAGAAATGGAGGAGGCAGAATACCCCCAGCGACCACGACAGCGGGAGCAGGAGGTAAATCGCCGATAGGGGATACAACGTCAGCGTGTTCCACTGGGCCAGGAACGGCAGGCCGCAGTAGCTGAGCGGATTCCAGAGCGGAATCTCGCCCTGCCAAAAGCTCTCCCGATGGTAATGGGCCAGCGGGTAGCCGAAGAGAGAGAAGTCGCGATGGAAAAAGGTGCCCCGTCCCAGCAGCACTTCAGGATACGCCGCGACGACCAATACTGCGAGCATCGCGGCAAAACGCCCGGGCGTAAACCAGCTATCCGCATCCTGTGCGGGCTCTCGCGCCGGGCGGTTCCAAAACATGCCTGAGGACTCTGTCACAACCTCCTGCCACTTCAAGCTGGATTTCCGGGCCGCGGCGCAGCGCGACAGACAATATCGTGTAATGCTGCCCCCGGTTACCCTGTTCGACCACTGCTGTTCCCAGGTTCCTGAAGGCGTTCCCATTCCCGGCTCGGGGTCGTAACGCGATCTGCCGGGCGCAGAATGACGGCCCAGAACCTCTGCCGGGAGCATCACATTCTCAAACGCCTTCCAGAGAATGGAGTTCCCTTCCTGGCAAATGAAGAACGCGCTTGCCACCTGCCTGCGCCGACCTAAACCTGTCTGAAATGAGCATTGTCTCCTCCGAGGAGCGCAAGCGGGCAGATCCTGACCCGCTTGCCGGGGTGAATACCAGGTGCGATTTGCGCCACAACTGGTGGAAGCTCGCCGCTTGTGGCCTGGTGATGGCGGCGCTGGCCGTGATCGGCTACTGGCGGATATTTACGCAGTTCATGGCCTACGACGACGAAGGGTGCTTTCTTTGGTCGTTAAGCAACTACTGCTCCGAGGGTGGACTCTACGATCGCGTAGAAAGCTGGTATGGTCCGTTCTTCTTTACTTTCAATCATCTCTTGCACGCATTGGCGGGGTTGAACTTCGACCACGACACCGGCCGGTTGCTTACGCTCTTCTACTGGTGCGGAACAGCCCTGGTCTGCGGCCTATTTAGCTGGAAGCAGACGCGCAGTGTGGGGGCGGGGCTCGCCGGCACGGCCCTTACCTTCGTTAGCCTCATCACGGTAATCCGGGAGCCGATGCATCCGAGTGGCTTCCTTGCCTTAGCGGTCGCCTTGGCGGTGCTGGTTGGCGGCGCGGCCATCGTTCGGGGCCGGCCAGTTGTGTTTGGCGGCATGGTCGCCCTGCTGGGCACGGCCATGGTGTTGTCCAAGATCAACGTCGGCGCATTCTTCCTGATCGCGGCCGGCACCTGGTTCGCGATCAACTCTCGCGCATTGGGCAGCACCCGGGCGGCTTCGTTGCTGTGCGCGCTTGCCTGTGTCGTCGTCCCGTTGCTGCTCATGCGAGACCAGTGGCCCAGCCCATGGGCCACGGGTTATGTGCTCGTTTTCGCATGCGGAGCGCTGGCGTTGACGGCCGCACTCCACGCGGCGCGACAACCGGAGCACGGGCTTCGGTCAGGGATGGTTGGACTTGCGGGCGCGCTGGTCCTCGGAGGCGTTGTGCTTGTGGCCGCGTCTGCCCATGGCACCAGTTGGGCTGGCCTCTGGAAGGGCGTGGTCGTGGCCCCCAAGGGATTTGCTCAGGGTCACTATGTGCAACTGCTTTGGCCGGCGGGAGCACGGGAGCTTGCGGTTTTCCAACTGGCGGCCGCTGCCGCTTACTATTTTCGTGAACGGGCCGCATGGGTGTCGCCCGCCATAGCTGCGCTCCGAATCGTGGCCGGACTGTGGTTCTTCGCGCGGGTGCCATTGTTGTTCTCCGAGGCGACTTCGCTCCAGAATTTCTGCTTCAACTACGGCCCCTCGCTTGCGTGGCTTATGGCCGTGCCGTTGGCATCGTCTATCCCCGGCACCGCTGACCGTGCCCGGCTCTGGCTGGCCTGGGTGTTTATCTGGCAGACGCTGCAGGCGTATCCCGTGCCGGGCAGCCAGGTTGGCTGGGGCTGTTTCCTCTGGGTGCCCTTGTTTGTTGTGGGGTGGCATGAGGCAGTGAGTTACTGGGTCGAACGCTATTGGGCGAAAGTGCGCGTCGCGCGGGTGGCAGCCGGGTTTGTCTTGGTGGGCGCGGCCGTTCTGGCCCTCTTGCCCATCGGCCGGGTGGGCTACGAGAACTTCACCAGCAATGAACCCCTGGATTTGCCCGGCTCTTCCCGACTGCGCCTGGCCCGTGACCTCTCCAGCGATTTGCGCATTGTCCAGCAGAACATCCGGGCGCATGGCGGCTTGCTCTACACCTATCCCCTGATGCGCAGCCTCAATCTATGGACGGGCCATCGCTCGCCTTTCCTGCCCCGTGAAACGCTCGAAGCCTACGAACACGCCTTGTTCGAGCAGTTTGAGGCCGATCCACGCGCCGTCTTCGTCGTCAATCTTCACTGGATCGAGCTGACTCGGATCCAGGGGAAGCCTCAGCCCGAGAACATCTTTCGCTATGTTAACGCACATTTCGTTCCGGCTTTGCAGGTTGACACATTTCAGTTTTGGGTCCGCCGCGACCGACCGGTCGCCCCGTTTTCAATTGCCCAATTGCTCCCCGGTTCCGCGGAGGAACGCCGGCAGCTCGAGTCTGCCGTTGAGGCTTTGGCGCGGCCGTTGGCCGCAATTGAATTCGTGCGGCTCACTCCCGAACACACCGTGCTGCAGCGCCTGCCGCTGGACGCCGCTCAGCCCTGGCAGCGTGTTTCCATCAATGAGTCCGGGGCCCCAGTCAGCCGGGTTGATGAAGGAACTGGTCCGGTTAATATCTCCCAGGCCTCGCGCCTCAGGCTCGAGTTGGCGCCGGTTCTTCCGTGGCCCAGCCTGGCGCAGGTTGAAGTTCGCCTGCTGGACGCCGATGACCGGATCCTGGGCCGGCTGCGCTTCGCCTCCAAGCTCGCATACTTGCCCGTGACGGAGGGGGAGCAGGCTCGCCCGGGAAAATAGCGCCGCGGGCCGGTGCGCCGGCATGGGCCGCGGGACGCGCACGAAGAGTGTGAGACAGAGTTCTGCCGGCGCCTCTCATTAACACCCCGCTTCAGCGGGGTGTAGGACGGTCCGCGGTCGTTGAAACCGTTTCAACGGTTTCCGTCCTCGCGCCATTCCAGCTCATAACGCCTCACCAGCAGCTCAAGTTCCTCCGAGAAACTCCTCTTGCGATGGTGCTCCTCCTGGGTGGCAATATACCTCGCCACTTCGTCCACGCCCGAGTGCGACACCGAAAAGGCGCCGTAGCCGCGTCCCCAGGCGAATTTGCCAGGCAGCAGTTTGCTCTCGTTTATCCAATGCGAGGAGCTCCCTTTAAGAAGCTGCATCACCTCCTCAATGGATAGCTGCGTGGGCAAGTCAATCAACACATGAACATGGTCGGGATTCACGTGGTTGATCCTCAAGTAGATGCCTTTTTGCGGTGCGTACTCGGATAGATAGGCGGACACCTTTGCCGCGGCGGACTGGAAGAGCAGCGGCCTCCGTTCCAGTGTTGCCCAGGTCAGGTGCAGCCAAACCCGCGAGTAGGAGTGCAGCGACATGAGGCAGGATTAAGAGAACGCAGGCGGCGGCACAAGCGGGGAAACCGTTGAAACGGTTTCCGCCAACCTGGCCGGACTCCCACCCCGCTGAAGCGGGGTGTTAATGAGAGCTTGCCAGTCTCAATGCCTGGCAGCCTGGGGGCCTGGCACCTTGTTTTCCGTGGATTCTCCCACTTCGGAAGAACCAGGCCTCGCATTCGCGCACAACTCTGCTTTACTGCGCAGCTTCACTGCGCTAGAAGCTAGCGCCATGCAATCTGCCGCCCAGCCAGGCTTGAAGGAGACCGCCAGCCCTTCCATCTTCGGCAAAGACATCTCGCCCGCGGGCTTCAACCGGGCGCTGGTGTTTCTCGGCCTGTTGGGCTTGATCCTGCGGATCGGCTTCTATGTCGAGCACGTGAACACCCCGTCCTTCGGGGTGCCGACACTTGACCAGAAGTACTACGACACCGTGGCGAAGATGCTGCTGGCCGGCGAGGACCTGCACGAGCTTCGTGGCTTCCGCCCGCTGCTTTACCCCATGTTCCTCGCCTTCTTTTACAAGCTCGGCGGCAACTGGGGTGTGGACCTTGCCTTGCTGGCGCAACATCTCCTCGGGATTGCCACCGGCCTGCTGGTGGCGTTGCTGGGCGCGCGCCTGTTCCGCCATCGCCTGGCCGGCGTGGTGGGCGGGGCGCTGTTTCTGCTGGCTCCCCTGCCGCTCTTCTGCGAGGGAGAGTTGCTGATCGAACCCAGCTACACGTTTTTGATCGTCCTGGCTTTGCTGCTCCACCTGCACACGGCCGCGAAGGAAGGATGGCGAGGCGCGTTGCTCTGGATGCTCTGTGGCGGCCTGATCGCTCTTGCCTCGCAAGCGCGGGCGAACGTTCTGGTGTTCCTGGCCTTCTATCCGCTGTTTGCCCTGTGGCGTTGGTGGCACATCCGCGGCCGCGCCGCTCTGCTGCCGCTGCTGGGATTGGCGGGCGTGCTGGCGATGATGGTGCCCTGGGGGATCATCAACCTGCGGCAGGCGGACGGCTTCCATCTCGTCACCAACGCCGGGGGCGTGGCCCTTTACCTCGGCAACCGCCGCGGCGCGGATGGGATGTTCGCCTACGACGTCGCCACCGCGCTTTCCGAATTGTCGGTGAACAGGCAAATTGCCGCCGGTGCCGCCGCCAGCGAACGGTACGAGGACCTCGTGGAGGTCTGGGCTCGAGAAGAATACCTCGCCGCCATGCGGGCGCAGAACCGCGAGCCGGAAAGCGATCCCAAGGCCATCTCCCGTTATTGGACGCAACGGGCCGTGGACGAGATCAAAGCCGACCCGGCGGCCTGGCTGCGCTTGATCGCCAGGAAATGCTGGCTCATGTTTTGGAATAAGGAGGTGCCGAACAACAAGGACTTCGCGTTTGTCGCGCAGGAGCACTTCTGGCTGGGCGTGCTGCCGGTGCGCTGGGTGGTCCTGCTGATGCTGGCGCCCGCCGGGCTATGGGCGGCGGCCCGATTCGGAATTCGCGATCACCTTTTCATCCTGCTCGTTTACGCCGGCAGCTACTCGGCGAGCAACCTCGCCTTCTTCATCTGCGACCGTTACCGGTATCCCGTGCTGCCCGTCCTGGCGGTGCTGGCCGGCGGCGGCGTGCTGGCCGGTCTGGCCATGTTTCGCCGGCGCCGGTGGCGAGGCTTGCTGTGCGTGCTGGCGGGCGCGGGCGTGATGGCCGCCATTTCCCTGCCCAATTGGTTCGGGATAAAGCTGCCCAACTTCGCCCAGGACTTCTACTTCCGTTCCTGCGCGTGGTATGAGAAGGGGCGCTTCACCGAGGCGCTCGAGGACGTCAATCGCAGCGTCACCCTCGATTCTGGCCGCGGCACGGTTCAGCACCATCGGGGCAATGTGCTGTTCGCCTTGAATCGTCTGGAGGAAGCCTGTCAGGCTTATGAGCGGACCCTAACGCTCCTCCCGGGAGATTCCGGCGTGTGGAACAACCTCGGCGCCGCGCTTGAGGCGCTGGGCAAGACAGACGCTGCGCTCCACGCCTACCGCCGGGCCACCGAATGCCGGCCGCCAATCCCGCTGGCCTTTCTCGGTATCGCGTTCATTCAAACCCGAGCCGGACAACTGGAAGACGCCGCTGCGATACTGGATCAGCTGGAGAAACTGCAACCTAAGCCCAGCGCGGCGACTCTCGCCGCCCGGGCAACCATCGAGCGCCGGCGGGGTGACACGCAGCGCGCCGAGGCCCTGGAACAACAAGCCCGGCAGTTGGACCCGGAAGCAACGGCGTGGGCCATTGAGCGCGCCACCAAACCGCCTGCCGGCAACACCGCTCCGAAAGTGGATTGAGCGGGACGACGAATTGGCACTTATCTTTGGCGTTGGAAATGGGGATCTTGTTTGCCATCCGGCTGTGGAGGGCTGTAAACGAGTAGTGTGGGCTTCGCGATGTTTTGCCGCTTGCTAGGCTAGGGGTGCACTACTAGCGTTGGCCCCGACCCATGCAGTTGATTGATAACGCTTCCAAAGTCGCGAATGGCTCCGATAGCACTTGGATAGGGGCGTTTACGCCGGGCCGGTTGGCGGTCTTGATCGCGCTGTTGTTGTTCGCGCTTTACCCCGGCGTGATTAGCGGCACCCATACGTTTTTCTATCAGGACTATGGTTTGTTCACCTATCCCGTCGCGCGCTACACCAAGGACAGTTTCTGGCGCGGTGAACTGCCGCTCTGGAATCCACTGAACAACTGCGGCGTGCCCTTTCTGGCGCAGTGGAACACCTCGGTCTGTTATCCTCTGTCACTAGTCTATGTGCTTTTGCCTTTGCCTTGGGGATTGAGTGTATTCGGCCTGGGTCATCTGGTGTTCGCGGGCGTGGGCATGTATTTGCTCGCGGAGCGCTGGACGCAAAACCGGCTGGCCGCAAGCATTGCCGGCCTGGCATTTGGTTTGAATGGATTGATGCTCAACTGCCTGTTGTGGACGAGCAACCTCGCCGCCCTGAGCTGGCAGCCCTGGGTGATCCTGGCGGTGGAACAGGCCTGGCAGCGGGGAGGAGCCCGCCGGATTGCGTTGGCCGCACTAGCCGGCGCCATGCAGATGCTGTCTGGCGCGCCTGAGATCATCGTGTTTACCTGGCTGATTCTGACCGTGCTGTGGACGCGGGAATTATTGCGCCATCGAGTCCCGGTTTGGCCGGGGCTGCAGAGATTTGCCGCCGTGGGGATTTTGGTAGCCGGGCTTGCGGCAGCGCAATTGCTGCCCTTCCTGGACTTGCTGGCACATTCGGAGCGTGATGCTTCGTACGGGGAGGCGGATGCGTGGCCGATGCCTCCGTGGGGTTGGGCCAACCTCATCGTGCCGCAGTTTCACGCATCGCAATCCTTGTGTGACACTTACCACCTGGCGGGACAGTATTGGACCAAGTCATATTATGTGGGCGTGGGAGTGCTGGTCCTGGGGCTCGTGGCTTGCTGGCGAGTGCGCCAATGGCGGGTCCGCTGTCTGGCGGGCATGGCTCTGGTTGGGCTGGTGCTGGCGCTAGGGCATAGTGGATTCCTCTATACGTGGCTCAAGCAATTGGTGCCTGCCTTGGGATTCGCGCGCTACCCGATCAAGTTCATCGCTCTGCCGCTCTTTGCCATTCCCCTCCTAACTGCGTGCGGGTTGCACGCCCTGCAGAATCTCCCCACGGGGAAGTCCAGGCAAGACGTTCATTTTCTCATTGGCGCAAGCGTTTTGTTCTTGCTTGTGACTGCGGGAATATTGTTCTTCGCGCACCGATTTCCGGTGCCGGAGGAAAGATGGCCAGTAACCTGCCGGGACGGCGTGATGCGGATTTTGTTCCTGGCAGGACTGGTCGGTTGCCTCGTTGGATTCCTGTCTTCCTGCCGGGTTCGCACTCGCGCATTGCTTGGTGCGACAATCGTGCTGCTGGTCGGATTGGACCTGATCACGGCGGGCCAGCGGCTGCATCCCACCGTGGACAAGCGGGCTTTCGGACCGCTTGAGTTGAACATGTCTTACCGGCCGCGCCTGGGGGAATCGCGGGCGTTGGTCAGCCAGCAGGCGAACGCGTTTCTCAACCGGTTGGGAATGACCAATCCGGTCGCCTTTTGCGTTACCATGCGGGGCGCATTGGCTCAGAACAACAATCTGCTGGAGAACATTCCGAAAGTGGACGGTTTTTGTTCGCTCCGACTCCGGCAGGTTTCGGAACTCATGCCAGCGCTCAAAGATGCCAGCCTGGTAAGGTCCCCCCTGGCGGATTTTCTCGGCGTGGCCTGCGTGACGGCTCCGGACAACGTCTTTGCGTGGCAGACACGTTCCGGCTTTCTGCCGCTGATCACTGCCGGACAGCAGCCGATGTTCTCCACTGATCAAGAATGCCTGCAAGCGGTCACAGCGGATGACTTCAAGCCTCGCGAGGTCGTTTGTATGCCCGCACCAGCGCGAGAATTTGTGCGCGCTGCCGCTGTCTCCAATGCCACCATCATTTCCCCACAATGGAGCGCGTCGCGCGTCCAGTTCGGCGTCAAGACAACCGCGCCTGCGATGGTCGTGATCGCTCAGTCGTTCTACCACAACTGGAGTGCGTCGGTGGACGGACAGCCGGCCCGGCTGTGGCGAGGCAACTACGCATATCAGGCGTTGGAGGTTCCCGCCGGACGGCATGAAGTGACCTTGGTTTACCGGGACCGGGCGTTTTATCTTGGCTCCGCCTTTTCAGCGCTATCGCTAAGTATATGTATCCTTCTTCTCTTACGGCGGTGTCCGCGCGGTGAAGGGGTATGAGGGTCCTGTGGAGAATCAACAAACTGCCGGCCAGCCGTCGGTGAACGGGCGATGAGGGCTGCCTGCGCGGGCGGTGAACAAACGGCGAGGGTGGCCGGGCTTTTGTTCAATGCGTTTTGGGAGCGGCAGGGGGCGGCGGTGCGGCTAGCTTCTGCTTAAGTTCGTCTATCTGCCGCTGCAGGGTCTCCGGGTTGGGGGAGGCCTTCTTGGCGAGCCCAAGGAGTTCAATCGCGCGGGCCAGGTTGCCTTCCTTCTCCTCCAGGCGCGCGAGGTTTACGGCGAGCTGGTCGAGCTGGAGGAGGTCGGGATCCTTGCCCGCGGCTTCCTGCTCGGCCCACTTGCGGAGGCCCAGTTCCCAGATGGTGCGAGCGCGCGCGGAGTTGTGGTGGTTCTCGAAATAGAGGCGGCCCAGTTCAAACAGGATTTCGTGACTGTCGGGGTTACTGCGCAGCCCCTCGCGCAGGAAGTCCTCGGCTTCCTTCACCTTGCCCAAATCGCGCAGCCAGTAGGCGGAGACGATGTAGGTCTCGACCTTCTGGGGGTCCAGCTCGGCGGAGATTCTCAGCCAGGGGAGGATCTCGCGTTCCTTGTTGCCTTCCAAATGCGTGTGTTCGGAGACAATGAACTTCCGGCCGAAGCGCTCGATCCAGTCCCGCGGGGGGCCGAGGAAGTTCATTTGCTTCTCGTGGTCGTCATGGGCGCAAGCGGGGCAGTGCTCGTGGTCGTGGTCGTGCGCGTGGTTCCGGTCGTCGGCATGCGCGTGGTCGTGGCCTTGGTCGTGGTCGGTTTCTTTGGAGGTCAGATGGCGGATGTCCTTGACGGCGCGAGCCTGGTCGAAGATGGACGGGTAGTAGCCGCTGTGAAAACTGACATCGGCCTGGGTGAAGAAATGGTTGGCAAACATGCGGCGCCCGTCGCCGAGCAGGACCTTGAGGACGTTGTCGGCTTGCGCCCGCTTGCTCCACCCGGAGGCGCGGTGCCCCAGGACCGTGGCCAGGCTGAAACAGGCGGCCAGCAGCAGCAGCAGAATCAGAGACAGGCCAAGCTTCTTCACAAGGTCAAGGCCTTCCGGCGGAACACCAGCCAGGCGCCAAACAGGAGCAGGGCCGCATAGACGGCCGCATACAGGGTCGCCAGGGCGCAATCCACCCATCCGACCAGGTTGTGGTCGTAGATGATCAGGTCACGCACGTCGTACCACTCGAGGTGCGGGATGAGGAAGTAAATGCCGTAAATAAGGGAGCTGAGCGGTTCCGGCTGTTGGAGGGCGACCTGGTTCAAGTAGCGCCCCAGGAGGAGAATCCCGAGCACGACAATGAAAGAGATGGTCGCGTTGGAAGACGGAGCGGCAAAGACCACCGAGCCCAGCAGGACCAGGGCTACCACAATGCCGAGCATGATCCACTGCAGCCAGAGCGCCTGGAGGATGTTCAGCAGCGGCCAGTGGTGCTCGCGCGAACCGCTGACGATGGTGAAGAAGAGGTAAAAAACAACGAGCGCCAGCCCGCAAGCCAGCCAGCAGCCGGCGAACTTGCCGAGAATCACCTGGCCGCGCGTAACGGGCTTGGCCAGCAAAGGGAAGATGGTGCGATTCTCGCGCTCGGCGGGAATCTGGCGGGCGGTGGTGGCGATGGCGATCACCAGCGCGGAGATCCAGATCAGCAGCAGCGCAATCTCCTTCACGTAGCGGACAATCTTCGCGTCGTCAAAGAAGCTCACCGATCCCATCAGCAGGGTGATGACGGCCGTGAGGACGAACAGGACATAGAAGTCCTTGCGCCGGTACAGCTCCTTGATCGCAACGCCAGCGAGGGCCAGAATCGTATTCATGCGGAGGCTTGCGGCTGGTAGCCGATGATGTTGAGGAAGATGCGTTCGAGGTTGGCCTGGTGCTGTTCGACCAGGTCGGCCACGCGGCCTTCGACTTTGAGCTCTCCCTGGTTGATGATGGCGACGCGGTCGCAGACGGTCTCCACTTCGCCCAGTTCGTGGGAGGAGAAGAACACGGTCTTGCCCTCGTTCTTCAGCCGCTGGATGATCTCGCGCACTTTCATGCGGCCGAGCGGGTCCAGGCCGCTGGTGGGTTCGTCCAGGATCAGCAGGTCGGGATTGTTGATCAGGGCCTGGGCCAACCCCACCCGTTGCTGCATCCCCTTGGAATAGGTCTTGATCGGGCGTTTGCGGGCGGACTCCAGCTCAACCAGCCTCAGCAGCTCGTCAATCCGCCGCTCCGCCTCGGGGCGCGGGATGCCGAAAAGGCGCGCGTAAAAACGGAGCAACTCCTCGGCGGTCAGAAACTTGTAGTAATACGTCAGCTCCGGCAGGTAGCCGATGCGCTGGCGGGCGATGGGCTCGCGCACGTCCACGCCGAACAGGCAGGCCGCGCCGCTGGTGGCGTTGACGAAGCCCAACAGCACGTTCATGGTGGTGGTCTTCCCGGCGCCATTGGGGCCCAGAAAGCCAAACACTTCGCCCGGGCAGACGCGCAAGTTCAGGTCTTTCACGGCGACCTTCTTCGCCTGCCCCGCGTTCCGCGTCCTAAATTCCACCCTCAGATTCTTTAGTTCCAGTATGGGATCCATGTTCCAAACAGCCGAGCCGGGCGCCAGTGTAGCTGACGCCAGACACAACACAACGATTGTTCAAAGCAAGCAGGACCTTTGCCGTGAACGACAGGCGGGCAGGGCAGTCTTGCTGAAACCGCCGCGGGAAGGCCTGTTCAAACGACGGACTCCGTACTCGGCGCGCAGCGGAATGCGCGTCCTGCCATTGACTACCGCAATCCACTAACCCAGTCCCATATTCCTGGATTAACTAACCGTCCCATTATGAATTGGTGTTGTGTCCATTTTTGAGACAGTGGTGGTTCCCGATCGCGGTTCCCACAGCCGGACTTGCCGGTGTGAGAACGCTGTGACACGCGTGATACCCCGGTGTGTATCCCATGGGGAGCGCTCCCCATGGGATACACACCGTAGTCCCGCCGGATTGGCGCCGTCCCCTCGCCATGGTTGGCCTGGGCGCGGGGGCCTCCGGCTTGGGGGACGGGCGGTGCCGGTAATCGGGGCGAGCTTTGTTCCCTGGACCCCTTGCCTGCCCTGAAGGGCACCCTCTCCCCTCGGAGCTGAGCATTACCCACATCTTTTGGCCCCCGAGGGCGAATCCCAGAGGGATGGTGGGCAATAGCCCAACGTTTTAGCGTTGGGAACGATCCGAGATGAGGCAGACCGTTGGCCTGCATTTGCATCCCGGAGGGATGGCCGGCAATAGCCCAACGTTTCAACGTTGGGGACCCGTGTCCGATGCCCCCCGAGTCCCGAAGGGACGGCTGAAGCTCACTCCCACAGATAGCGTTCATCAAAGGCAATCCCATGCCGCTTCAACAATGCCATGAACTCCTCCTGAAACGTCACGCTCCGGTGATGCTCCGCCTGCCCCTGAATGTACCGAATAATCCTGCCCAGTTGCGACACGCTCACACTGAAGGCGCCATACTTGACCTGCCAGCCAAAAACCCGCTGCTCCGGGAACGTGTCGTGCACCCACTTGGAGGAGCCGCCCTTGATCAGTTGCATCGCCTTGGCGATCCCGAGCGTCGAGGGCAGGGACAAGAGCAGATGCACATGGTCCGCCACACCGCCGACGGCGACGGTTTTCATGTCATTCTCCCGGGCGATGCCGCCCAAATAGGGCCAAAGCCGTTCCGCAAAGCCAGTCGTGATCAGCGGCCGACGGTCTTTGGTGCTGAACACGCAATGATAATACGCGCTGACGTACGACATGACCCCATTCAGCCGTCCCTTCGGGACTGGCACAATCCTAAAACGCACCTCTCCCAACGTTGAAACGTTGGGCTATTCTCACCGGTCCCTCCGGGACCGGCAGGGCCGCCGCGCCGAGACCGCCCGCCCCGGGCACATTCTCAGAATTCGGGACATTTCATCCCCCCAGAGCCAACGGACCAAATCCTGGCGCCCTGCGATCCGCTCGCCCTGAGCAAACGCTACGCGCCGCGCCCGCCCTCATCCCGAAGGGATTGGCCGAAATTACAGGCCAAGAGGTGGGTAATGCTCAGCTCCTCGGAGAGATGGGGTGAGGGGGCCGTTCGTAATTCTCTAACTGCATGGATACGGCTAAGTGCGCCAGGAAGCTGGGCATGATGCCCGTCGGTCGGCGAATTCCGTTCCTCCAGGAATCAGCACCAAAGAGCATCGGTCGACAGGGCGGCAGGATGCCAGGTTCGGGCGGGGCGGCGCTGGCGTGCTCGCCCCGGGCTGACCGCGGTCACTCCATCGCGTGGCCTTCGGCAGAAAGCGAGCAGGTCGGAGGGTTGCTGACGGTCAACCCGGGCGTGTAATCGCCGCCGGCTGGACACCGGGGGAGGGCGTCGGTGAGCGGCCTGAGATAGGGAACGATGTCCTCCAGTTGATAAGTGTTGTTAGGCGCCTTGCTGAATTCCAGCGCCCAAAGCTGCGCGGCGCCGTCAATCTGGCGGAGGTTGTTGATGCACGCGTTCGTTTGCGTGGTGCCGCGGGCGCGAACGAAGTTGGGAATGGCGATCGCCGCCAGGAGGCCGATAATCGCCACTACGATCATGATTTCTACGAGGGTAAACCCGGGGTTGCTCGAAGCTCGAATCTTCATACTCACACACTTTCTGCTCTCGCGGCGTGGGCCCGGCAGCAGGCGAGTAATAATAAGTTCGGTTTGGTCCACGGATTGCCTGCGGCCACCGCTGACTTCTTATCAGCAATCCCGATGCCAGCAGAATGCAAACCGATTCATCTGCCAGCCGGCAGGAGAATTCCCTCCCATTTGAACACGCCGCCAGTGCTGCCAAAATCAAAAAGGCTTAGGAATTTCTTCCTAAGCCTTCGATTGTTTCCAGAGCAACTTGCTGACAGCAAGCCTCCGGGCAACGTTGGTGACTTTTATGTCCCGGCCGGAGCAGCAGCAGCACCAGTCGGCATGTCGTGACCGGTGACGTCGCAATCAGGCGCCGTTTCCAGGTTGCCGATGGTGTAGGAGCCGTTAGCCGGGCATTCCGGCCAATTGCCGCCCGCGCCGCGCCCCAGATACGGCTGACAATTGTCCCGGCTAGGCGTCACGGTGGGCAGTTGTTTGTTCTCGAGGGCCCACTGCTGCTTGGCGCCGTCAATCTGGCGGAGGTTGTTAATGCACGCGTTCTTCTGCGAGGTGGTGCGGGCGCGCACGAAGTTGGGAATAGCGATCGCGGCCAGCAAGCCAATGATGGCGACGACGATCATGATTTCCACCAGGGTGAAGCCCGATTTACGGGATGTTCTCTTCATACTTACTCGTTCTCTTTCTTTGTTTACGGCGTGAACCACGCGGCAGGCGGGTTAGTTTACAATTGCGGTTTGGTTCACTTATTGCCTGCTGCAACCGCGTGTGCGGATTAAAGCAGCCGGAATGCCAAGCATAGCCGGGCGCTCCCCCGCCCCCCCCGATAAAGCAAAAGGCCCGGGATCGCTCCCGGGCCCCTGTGAGTCTGCCTGCCGGACGGCTACTGCAGCGTCTCTTCCAGCTTGTGCGTGGTCGGCTGCTTGAGGCAGGTGGGCCTGACCGCCACGGTCGTCAGCGAGTAGCTGTCGGCGAAGGTCTTGCCCCCCGAGGGGCAAACCACCGCGTTCTTGAGGTAAGGCAGGACGTCGGCGGCGGAAACGCTCGCGGTTTCGCCTTGCCTGGTTTCAGCGGCCCATTGTTGGACAGCACCGTCAATCTGCTGCAGATTGGCAATGCAGGCCTGTCTTTGGGCCGTGGTGCGGGCCTTCACGAAGTTGGGGATCGCGATCGAGGCCAGCAGACCGATAATGGCCACAACGATCATGATTTCCACCAGGGTGAAGCCCCTTGCATGGGATGTTCTTGTTTTCATGACTTAATCTTTCTGTTGTTGCGGCGTGAACGAGGCAGCCAGCGGTTATTATTAGTGCTATAGGCGTTCACGTATTGCCGGTTGCCAACCGCACACAGAAGCGTAGGCCGCCGGGCGGTCGGATGCAATGAGTAATCGCCCCGGGGGGCATCCGTTTTTGACCCGACCCGGCATCCGAAATTGGCCCGAGCCGTCGTGGCTTGTGTCTCAATTGTGGAATGGCCGCATCAAAGGTGGACACGTCGAGACAGTGCCAGGACGGTGGCTCAATCCCCATCCGGCCCGGCGCGCCGGTGGTTGCGCCCACTTCGCCAAGCACGTAGTCTCCCAGAGGCAATTGCTGGAATGAAAATCCTCTTCATCGGCGGCACCGGGAACATCTCCGCGGAATGCGCCGCGCTGCTCCACCAGCGCGGCCACGATATCATCATCCTGAGCCGCGGCCGCGGCGCGGTGCCGCCCGGCTACCGCGCCATTCAAGCGGATCGCAAGGACCCGGCCGCCATGCGCGCCGCCCTCCACGGGCTGCGGCCGGACGCGGTGCTCAACTTCCTTGGCTACGAACTCCCCGAGGTCCAGTTGGACTATGACCTGTTCAACGGCGCGGTGCGCCAGTATGTCTTCATCAGCTCGGTCGTCGTTTATGCGAAGCCGCCCGGCCAGTTGCCGCTGACGGAAGACGCGCCGCCCGGCAATTCCTTGTGGGATTACGCGCGAAAGAAACTCGAGTGCGAGCAGTGGCTCCACCAGCGGCACGCCGAGACCGGGTTCCCGGTGACGATCGTCCGCCCCTCGCACACCTATTCGAAACGCTGGGTGCCGAACGCGATCTCCAGCGGCAG
Source organism: Candidatus Paceibacterota bacterium (assembly GCA_035452965.1). Classification (NCBI taxonomy): domain Bacteria; kingdom Bacillati; phylum Minisyncoccota; species Minisyncoccota bacterium. The sequence goes on from DAOTCE010000001.1 coordinate 250,520, forward strand.
CTACACCTTCGCGGCGCGCCTGGAACAGGGCCGCCCGGTCTTTGTCCACGATGCCGGCGAAAGCCCGTGGACCCTGACCGCCGCTTCGGATTTCGCCGTCGGGCTGGCCGGCCTGGTTGGCAACGACGCGGCTGTCGGCAAGGCATTTCACATCACGAGCGATGAAGTCCTCACCTGGAACCAGATCTATGCCGAGATCGCGGAGGCGGTGGGGGCAAGGTCTCCTCGCATAGTGAAAGTGCCGACCGACTTCATCTGCCAGATGGCCCCGCAGTTGACTGGCACGCTTAAAGGCGACAAGGCCCATCCCGGCGTATTCGACAATTCCAGGATCAAGCGCTTCGTCCCCGAGTTCCGCTGCCGCGTGCCCTTCAGGCTGGGCGTGCGCGAATCCGTGCGCTGGCTGCGCGAGCATCCCGAACAGCAGAATCTCAAGCCGGAGCTGGATGCGCTGATAGACAAGGTCATCGCCGCGTGGGAACGCGGTGAGCCGCCCGCCCGAAACCAACCTGCCGGCGGCACCCTGGATTGACAGCATTGGGCCGGGCCGCTTAACTCTGAGCTATGAAAATGTTCTCGATGGCGGCGGTGCTTGTCCTGATAACCCTTGGCGCGTTCACGGCGAGCGGCAGTGATTGGCCGCGCTGGCGCGGGCCGGACCTGAACGGCATTTCGCAGGAGAAGGGCTGGCTGGCAAAGTGGCCCGCCGAGGGGCCGAAGCGGCTTTGGAGGGCAACTGTCGGCACGGGTTTCTCTTCCCTCACCGTCGTTGGCGACCGTGTTTACACGATGGGCAACGCCAGCGACACAGACTCAACGGTCTGCCTGGACGCGCGGACAGGCAAGGTCATCTGGCAGCACTCCTATCCTTGCCCGCTTGACCCGAAGAACTTCGAAGGCGGGCCGTGCGCCACTCCGACGGTAGCCGATGGCCGGGTCTATACCCATAGCCGAAAGGGCGACGTCTTTTGCCTCGACGCGATGAAGGGCACCGTGATCTGGACGAAGAACCTCAACCAGGAATTGGGTCTGGAGATACCCACCTGGGGCTGCGCCAGTTCGGTCCTGATCGAGGGGAACCTGGCCGTGCTCAACATGGGCAGCGCCGGCGTGGCGCTTGACAAACAGTCCGGCAAAGTCGCCTGGGTCTCCGCCAAGAGCGCTGGCGCCTATGCCACCCCCGTTCCCCTGACACTTGGCCCCGACCGGTTCCTGGCCATCCTCTCCCGCCGATCGCTCATAGCCGTCAAGCCCGCCGACGGACAAGAGGCATGGAGTTACCCCTGGAAGACCGAATACGACGTCAACGCCGCCGACCCGATCATAGCCGGTGACAAGGTGTTCATCTCTTCCGGCTACAACCGCGGCGGGACTGTGCTGAAAGTGACCGCGAAAGGGGCGGAGAAGGTTTGGGAGAACAAGAACATGCGCAATCACTTCAACTCCTGCGTGCTGTGGCAGGGCCATCTTTACGGCCCCGATGACGGCGGATTGCGCTGTCTTGACTTCGAGACCGGCGAGCTGAAATGGACCTATCGCGAATTCGGCAAAGGCTCGCTCATAGTGGCTGATGGATGCCTGGTGGCGCTCAGCGAGAAAGGGGACCTCTTTATCGCCAAAGCGGTGCCCGCCGCGTTCGAGCCCATCTCCCGGGCCAAAGTCCTCACGGGCAAGTGCTGGACCTCCCCGGTCCTGGCCAATGGCCGCGTTTACTGCCGGAACGCCGCCGGCCACGTGGCCTGCCTGGATTTAAGCGGCCGGTGACCCGGTTGTGGCACTCGACAAGCTGCTTGAATGGGTTGAGTTTTAATGTGCGTGGAAAAGCCGCCCATCATCAGCGAGGCGCCAGTCAGAGTGGTGCCACTGGAGATTCTGCCGCCCCAACTTCCCGCGGCAGCCCCGCCGGCCGCGACCGTCGACGGACCGCCGGTCCATGCACTGGCCGCCCTGATTCTTGTGGCTGTGGATTCTCTCTGGGCGACTTTCGATTGGCTGCCGATTGACTGGCCTATCGCCATCCCGTCCTGCTTCGCCGCGGTGTTTGTCCCGACCTTCCTGATCCAGAGGTACTTGAAGAACGACTCCAAAGGCCGCGCCCTGGCGTTCGCCTCCATCCTGGCCGTGCTGGCGGCGATTCCAACTTTCATAACCGGCACACCCGTCGGCCTGGGCTTGTTGGCCTGGACCGGGCTGGGCAAACTCTTCGGCAAGTCGCCGACGAAATAGCCTCAGGAATCCGGAGGCGTGGAACCTGGGCGAGCCGGTCAGCCCCCACCCGGGCGCGCGTGCATGCGCCCGGGCCCCGCTCAAAGGGGAAGGTTTGGGCTTTGTGTCGGGGGGGCGGATTTGGTTAAATGGCGCCAAGATGAAACTCCGACGGGCAGGCATCCGCCGTGTGACCAACGAAACCCGCATCGCGGTCACGTTGAACATTGACGGCACGGGCAAGTCTTCCATCCAAACGGGCATCCCGTTCTTCGACCACATGCTCACCTTGTTCGCCAGGCACGCGGTCATGGACTTGAGGCTCCGTTGCCAAGGGGACCTGGACGTGGACGCGCATCACACGGTGGAAGACTGTGGGATTGCCCTGGGGCAGGTGGTTGTCCAGGCGCTGGGAGACAAGAAGGGGATACGCCGCTACGGGACCGGATTTGACCCGCGCAACCCGTTCACCGGCGAGGCTTACCTGCCGATGGACGAGTGCCTGGCGCGCTGCGTGATTGACTTTGGCGGGCGGCCGTACTTGGTTTGGCGGGGCTTGGATGCGTTCGCCCATAAGCGCCTCAGCAAGGCTGAGAAACGGCAGGACATGTCCAGCGCGTTCCGATTCGGCCTCGCCCGCGAGTTCTTTCAAGGCTTCGCCAATGAAGCCCGCTGCAATCTGCACTTGGAGCTGCTCTACGGCGATGAACCGCACCACATCGTTGAAGCCCTTTTCAAAGCTTTTGCCCGGGCGACAGACGCCGCCTGCCGGCGCGACCCACGGATGGCCGGCCGGCTGCCCACCACCAAGGGAAAGTTGTAGCCCGCGTTGAATACGCCGGGAACGCCAGCCGTCAAACAGATGACTGTTAAAGATCATTCCTCCGCTGACGACCGGACATTGGTCCGCGCGGCGCAGCGAGGCCAGATGGCCGCGTTTGAGGAATTGGTCGCCCGGCATCGAGACCGGATTTATGCGCGCGCCTGCAGCATGATGCGCAACGAAACCGAGGCGCTGGATCTTTCTCAAGAGGCCTGGGTAAAGGGCTGGCAGCGATTGCGGCAGTTTCAGGGTGAGGCGAGCTTCGCCACCTGGATGACCCGGATCGTCATTAACCTCTGCCTGGACCAGTTGCGCCGGCAGAAGCGGTTGCGGGCCGAGTCCATCGAGGCCATGGATGAAGAATCGGGCGGGGTCGAGCGGCAAATGCCGGTGGTGACGGTGAACCCGACCGCCGGATTGGAACGCGGCGAACTGCGCCAGCGGATAGATCGGGCGCTGGGCCAGTTGTCGTATGAGCATCGCACCGTGCTGGTGCTGCATGAATTTGAAGAAATGGAATATAAAGAGATTGCGCGGACGATGGGCTGCTCGATCGGCACGGTTATGTCCCGCCTGTTCTATGCGCGGCGAAAGCTGGCTGCGCTGCTGGCGGATTTGAAGCAAGCGGATTAGTTGTCATGGACTCTGGAACACAATTGAAAGTGCAGGCCTGGCTCGATGGCGAGCTGCCCCAGGCCGAAGCGCGCGAAGTGGCCGCCCGGCTGGAGCGGGATCGGGATTCGGCGGCCCTGGCGGATGAGTTGCGGAATACCCGGCAGGCCCTCGCCGGGTTTGAAGCCGACGTTCGCCTGCCGGAGTCGCGTGAGTTCTTCTGGTCGAAGGTTGAGCGGGAGATTAATCGTCAGGAATCCCGGGCGGCGGAACCGGCCCCCAGGATGTCTTACTTCGCCCTGCTCCGGCGGCTGCTCGTGCCGGTTTCCACCGCCGCCTTCGTCGTCGTCGTCGGGTTGGTGCTCATTCGGCCCGCGGCTCCAATTAGCCGTTCAGGGGGAGCGACGTTTGAAACCGCGCTGGCCGATGGCGGCGCGTTTACCTATCGCGATTACGCCGCCGGCACTACGCTGGTCTGGCTTACCTTTCCCGCTGACAATGACGTTGCGGATGGGGACGGCTCGGCTACACTCGATTAAGCAATGAGAGCAAGACGAATTCCGGCAACCCGCTTCATTTGGACTGCAATCGCATTGGCCCTGCTGGCCGGCGCCCAGCTTGGGGTCCAGGCCGCCGAGATGAAACTGCAGGCGTTCCTGCTTTGGGGCACGGATGACAGCAAACCGCCTGAAGGGAAGAACTACCAGCCGGCGGCTCTCGAAATCAAGCAGAAGCTCAAAGATCTGCCGCTCAAATGGACAAATTGGTTCGAGGTCAAGCGGACCGCCTTTGAAGTGCCGCAGGGCGCGGCCAAGGAAGTGGTTATCAGCACCAAGTGCCAGTTGAATGTCAGGAAGTTCACCGGTCATGAGATCGAGGTTGCCCTTATTGGCAAAGGCAAAGAGGTGTTCAAGCAGAAGCAGCCCCTCCCGGCGGGCGAGTTGCTGGTGCTGGGCGGCAATTCCCCTAACGCGACCGCCTGGCTGGTCGTGCTGAAGCGGTTGGAATGATAGCTTGACTTTGGGTTGATTCGAGCGTTGACATGCCAGGCGCCGGCGCCTAATTTTGGTCCGATATTTAATCGAGCACCGCACCATGTTGATTCGAATCAGCTTAATCGTGGCCATTCTTGCCGGCCTGGCAGTGAGCGCCCTGAACTTCTTCCAGGTCAAGGAGAAGATCACCACTTTGCACAGCAACTGGAAGCAAGAGGAAGCTCTCCACCATAAGTTCGAGAAGCAGTATACCGATACCAAGAGGGATCTGGATAAGACCACCGCCGAGTTGAAGACGACCAAGGCCGACCTGGAAGCGACCACGGCCGCAAAGGAAAAGGCAGAGTCCGAGGCACTCGCGCAAACCAAGCGCGCCGACAAGCTGACCGAAGATTTGAAGAAGACCACCCAGGAACGGGATAATGCCCAGGCAGACCTGGCGGCCTACAAGGCGACGGGTCGCACGCCCCAGCAGATACTGTCCATGGATAAGGAGTACAAGAGGGTCCAAGACAACTTGCAGGTGGCGGAGGCCGAGAACAAGATTCTCCTGCAGAAGCTCAAAAAGACCGAAACCGAGCTGGCCGTTTTCAAGGATAAGGACTTCTTCGTGCCGTTGCCCGCCAGCCTGAAGGGCAAGGTGCTGGTGGCGGATCCCAAGTGGAATTTCGTCGTGCTCGACGTCGGGGAGGACCAAGGCGTCCTCGAGCGCGGCGAGTTGCTGGTAAATCGGGAGGGCCGGCTGGTCGCCAAGATCGTCGTGCGCAGCGTGCAGAAAGACCGCTGCATTGCCAACGTCCTGCCTGGTTGGGAACTCGGGCAGGTGATGGAGGGCGACCTGGTCATTCCCGCGCATCCGGCTTCTTGAGAGATATGATTCGCAATTCGCGCTGGGGATTCCTGCTGCTGGTCGTAGTGGGCTTGGTTAGTGGCGGTTGTGCTACCACCGAGTCGGAAAACCTGTCGGAACGGCCTTGGAACGCCCCGCAAAGCTGGGAAAGCGGCACGGCCGGCAGCATGTTCAACCAATATCGGTGACCGGCCGTCTGATCCGGGTGCCCCCCCCGTCGTTTCGTCAGCTATTCCACTCAATCCAACGCGCCGGCGTGAGAACGCAGTCCATGCGGACGTCGTGGGGCTCCACAGGAATTGCGTCCACAAGTTGCTGATCGAATCCGACGCCGCAGGTCTTTCCGCGCACCACTGCCAACAACTGGTCGTAGTACCCCTTGCCCCGGCCCAGCCGCCCTCCCGCCGTGTCAAACGCCACCCCGGGAACCAGAATCAAGTCCAGGCGGGACGACTCGAGTGGGGCGCAGCGGCGATTGGGCTCGCGGATCCCGAAGTGTCCCAACTGCAAATCCAACCCGATATCCTGAATTAAGCGGGCCTCGTAGGTCTTGGTCTCCGCGACAAAGCGAGGCAGGGCAACGCGTTTGCCGGCGGCCAGGGCGTCGGTCAGCAGCGGCCACAGGTCCAGCTCTTCCGGCAGCGACGCGAAGAACAAAACCGAATGCGCCTCCTGCCACGCCGGTTGCGCGGCCAGCCGGGCACGTGCCAAGGCTGAAGCCGCTGCTCGCTGCGCGGGTGTCAGCTGGCTCAGCGCAGCACCGACCTGCTGACGCAACGCCAGCTTTGCTTCTCGAATGGTCTGTCGCATGACCTGGGGGCTAGCCTTCAGGTTTTGGATTTTGGGCGCCGGCCTTTGCGCGCTGCGCCCGCCATTTGTCCAGCCGTTCCTTGATCTTCTTCTCCACTCCTTGTTCGGTCGGTTCGTAGTATCGCCGGTCCGCCCCAAGGTAATCCTGCACGACGAAATGCCCCGGGTGGTCGTGCGCGTACTGGTAGCCCTCGCCATGGCCCAGCCGCTTGGCACCGCGATAGCTGGCATCCCGTAAGTGTTCGGGCACGGCTAGCGTGCGGCCGGACTCGACATCCTTGAGCGCCGCGTCAATGGCCAGGACGGTCGTGTTGCTCTTCACCGCTGTGGCGATGTAGATGGTCGCCTCCGCCAGCGGAATGCGCGCCTCCGGCCAGCCGATGAACTCGGCGGCTTGAAACGCGGCATTAGCCAGCACCAGCGCCATCGGGTCGGCCAGGCCGACGTCTTCGGCGGCGTGGATGACTATCCGCCGCGCAATGAACCGCGGGTCCTCCCCCGCATGGATCATCTTGGCCAGCCAATAGAGCGCGGCGTCAGGATCGCTGCCGCGCATGGACTTGATGAACGCCGAGATGGTGTCGTAGTGGGCGTCCTCGTCATCATACACCACCGCCTTCTTCTGGATGCTCTGCTCGGCGACCGCCAGGTCGAGGCGGATCAGACCGCCGGCATTGGGCGCCGTCGTAAGAGCGGCGATCTCCAGTGCGTTTAGCGCTTTGCGCGCGTCGCCGTCGGAGAGCTTGGCCAAATGGCGCAGTGCGGTTTCGTCGGCCTGGACCTTGAGAAATCCCAGCCCGCGTTCTGCGTCCGCCAGGGCGCGCTGGAGCAGTCCATACAGTTCCTCCTCGGACAACGGCCGCAGCTCAAAGATCTGTGAGCGGGAAACCAGCGGGGAATTGACGAAAAAGAACGGGTTGTGGGTCGTCGCGCCGATCAGCCGCACCACGCCGGCTTCGACATCCGGCAGCAATACGTCCTGTTGCGCCTTGTTGAACCGGTGGATTTCGTCAATGAACAGTATGGTGGACTGGCCCTTGTTTTCAAGCCGGTTGGCGGCCAGCGCGAGCACGCGGCGCATGTCGGCGACGTTGGACTCGACGCCGCTGAGGCGCTCGAACTTGCTGCGGGTCTGACGGGCAATGATCTGCGCCAGAGAGGTCTTGCCGGTGCCCGGAGGGCCGTAAAAGATGAGCGACTGGATGCGGTCAGCCTCGATGGCCCGGCGCAGCAGTTGGTCTTGCCCGAGGATGTGGGTCTGGCCGACAAGTTCGGTTAAGTCGCGGGGCCGCATGCGCGCCGCCAGGGGCTGATGCGTGGAGGTGTGTTCCGCCGCCGGCGGCTCGGGCGAAGTGGAAAACAGGTCTTCCCGCGTCATGCGGCCACGGTAACAGCCCGCGCCGGCTTTGCCCAAAACAAAAAGCGCCTCCAGCCCCGAGCTCAAAAAAGAACCCCGCCATTGCCGTGTGTAACAGTTCCTTTGAACTTGCTAGAAACAGTCGGGACCCGCCGGATTGCTTTCGACTTCCAGTGAAGGCCTGTCGGCCACAACCACGGCTCAAGCCCCTTTATCTATCAACTACGGTTCAAGGACATAGTTTCTAATCACGAGCATAGGCAGGGTAAATTCTACGCTAACCCGCATTCCAAAGAACTCGCGCGGCGCCCGCACTTGCTTGTTCTCCCGCGCGCTCAGCTGGTGATAAAATCGCTTCGCCCGCCGAGTTACGCAAGCACGAAAACCATGTCGCGGCAAGAAGTCCCACTTAGCGCGACTCGAGACGCTCCTGGATTAGCGAAGCGTCCCGCCGGCGTCAACAGCGGCTACCGCGTGCTCAGCTCTGGCCCGTATGTTCCACCGTTACCTGTGGCGCCAGGCGTTCCACATCGTTACGACTGATCTCGCCGGGCATCGCGGTGAGCGCATTGGCCGCGCCGACCGCGGCAGCCCAACGACACGCCTCGCCGAGGTCTTCTCCGCGCAACAACCGCCACACCAGTCCGGCGGTAAAGGCATCGCCGGAGCCGATCGGATTAGTCACCTCAATCGGTGGAGGCTGGATTCGCCAGCAATGCCGCCCGTCGCAGGCCAGCGTCGGTCCTCGACCGGCGGTGACGACCACACGCTGCGCGCCGCGCTCGGTCAGTTCCCGCATGCCGGTGAGGACGGCCGCTTCGTCGGGGAGATCGCGCCCCACCGTTGCCGCCAGTTCCGACCGGTTCGGTTTCACGAGGCCCGGCCCGGCCTTGAGCGCCTCGATGAGTGCCGGGCCCTGGGCATCTATCACGGAAAGAGCCCCGGCATCGCGGGCGGCTTGTGTGCCTTGAAGGAAGAGATTAACCGGGCCGCCAAGGGTGACCGAGCCGGACATCACGACCGCCCGGCACTCCTGCGCCCGGCGCCGGATGACGGTTAGCAGCGCCTCGTAATCTGCCGCGGATACCGGCCAGCCCTCCTCAACCAGTTCGGTGGTCGTGCCGGCGGACTGGTCCAGAAGCGTGATGCACTGGCGCGTGCAGGCGGCCACGGTCACAAAATCCAACTCGATTCCCCGCGCGGCGAGCAGGGTTCGCAACTTGTCACCGCTGTCTCCGCCGAGAACGCCAATCGCGACGGGCCGTTCCCCCAGCGTCTTGAGTACTTTGGCGGCGTTGACCGATTTGCCCCCCGCGCCGTCCAGCGTCGTCACAGTGCGGTTAACGGCATCGAGCGTGAGTTGGCGAAAGATCATCACGCGCTGCAGGGCGGGCGTTGTTCCGATGCAAAGGATCATGGTTGCTCCAGAGTGTTCCAACTTTTTTCAGTGCGCAAGCCGTGTGAGACGCGCATACTGGCCTCGAATTGGGTTCCCAAATGACAAAAGGCGAGCAGCACGACCCGGTGAACGAATACGAGCGCGAGCCGGTGCCACAGAAGGCCTGGCTGGGGCTGAAGAACTACGTCGGCCAGTTTGCCGGCGAACATGTGGCGGGTACGGAATTGATGATCGGCCCGCTGTTTCTGGCCGCGGGCGTCAGCGCGGCCGATTTCATCTTGGGGCTGTTGGTGGGGAACCTGCTGGCGGTGGCGAGCTGGATGTTCTTCACCGCGCCGATTGCCACGCGCGTGCGGCTGACGCTTTACTACCAGCTCGAGTTAATCTGCGGCCGGCGCCTGGTGATGCTCTACAACCTGGCCAACGGTGTGATGTTCACCATCCTGGCGGGAGCGATGATCACAGTCTCAGCCACCGCGCTGGGCGTCTACTTGCGTTTTCCCATGCCGCAGTTGACCGACACCTTGCCTACCGGCGCAGGCTGGGTGCTGGCCGTGCTGGCGACGGGCATGCTCTTCTCGGCCGTCGCCGCCTACGGCTACCGGTTTGTATCTCGCTTTGCCAACATCGCCGCGCCGTGGCTGGTGCTGATGTTTGCCGCCTTCGGCATTGTCGGGCTGCATCAAATGGGGCTGGAATCGGTGGGGGACTTCTGGCGCGTCGCCAGCACGGTGATCTGGACCGGCGGGGCGCCCCAGCCGGGGCAAGTCAAGTTCACCTTCTGGCACGTGATGTTCTTCGCCTGGTTCTGCAACATGGCCTGGCATATTGGCATGGCCGACCTTTCCATCCTGCGGTACGCCCGGAAAAGCTGGTATGGCCTGACTTCGGCTGCGGGAATGTATATCGGGCATTTTATGGCCTGGATCGCGGCCTCAGTGCTTTATGCCGTCCAGCTTCATCAAGACCCCGGCAACACGGCGGTGCTGCCCGGGCCGCTGGCGTATCGGGCCTGCGGCGTAGCCGGGTTGCTGGCCGTGGTTGCCGCCGGGTGGACTACGGCCAATCCCACGCTCTACCGGGCGGGGCTGGCGTTTCAATCGCTCCGGCCAGGATCCTCGCGCTTCAAGGTCACGTTGGCCACGGGCCTGATTGCGAGCGTCACAGCGGTCTTTCCCATCGTCACAATGCGGCTGCTGGATTTCGTCGCACTTTGGGGAATGATCCTGATGCCGATGGGCGCGGTGATCTTCATGGATTTCTGGGTGCTGCCGAAGCTGGGGCTGCGCTCGAACTTCGCCACGCTTGCCCGCATCCCATTTAATTGGGCGGCCGGCCTGGCCTGGTGCCTGACGATTGCCGTCTGCACCGGCCTGGTGTTGACAGGCCGCACGCAGATCTATTTTGTCAGCCTGCCGGGCTGGTTTGTGACCTCCCTGCTTTACGTCGGGCTGAGCAAGTTGCTGCAAAGCCGCTCCGTGCTGACCGCCGCCTGAACTATGAAGCGCATCGCGCAAGTCATCTCATATCTCGCCCTGACGGCGACTTTGCTATCAGCAGTGCTGTTCTTCGCGGACCAGATTGAGTTGCCGCTGGCCAAAGTCTGGATGCTGGCCGCCGCATTGGTCTGGTTCGCCGTCACGCCGTTCTGGATGGAGCATAAAGCCACCGATTAACGGGCGCAAAGGCAATCAGGACTCCAGTCTAACAGGCTCGGTCAGGGAGAGGGGTTATAGCCGCTTCTCGTCGGCGTCAATGAAGTCCACAAAGCCCTGAATGTCATCGCGGTGGGCGAGGCCCGCCTGCTCCTTGCGCAGCTTAAGACGCGCCTGCATTTCCGCGTCGTCCTTCCTGGGGTAGTTCAGCATCCGCTCCCGGTGGGCCGCCTTAACTGACTCCGGCTGCTTCACGTTCTTGCGCACCCAGTCGCACACTTCGCCGTCCGTGACGCTGTTGCGCACCACCTCGATGAACGGCGTGGCCTCGACGCCGGCCGTTTCCAGCCACAGGCCGTCAAAACCCTGGCAGAAGTTGGGCTGGTAATCAGAGTGCAATTTGCCCGCCAGATGGAGGCGGACTTTGTCAACGAACCGTGGCAGGTGCATCCAGCCGCACATGACCTCGCGCGGGCTGCGGGGATAAATAATATCGCTCATGACCCATCATCATTGCTCGGCCAGCGTCTGTCAACCGTGCCCGGCAACGCGGCTCACGGCTGCTTGCGCCAGCGTTGCCAATCGGTCAGCACAAGCTGTTCGGGCAGCCAGCCGGCTTGCGACTCGGTGAGCGGAAAATAAGTTGGCACCTTCTTCTTCACCATACTTTCCAGAATGAAGCTGCCCCAGCTCTGTTCGCCTGCGCGGATCCACTGCGTGAGGAACCGGGCGTCCATGGTCCGCGGCGTCAGGTAAAGGAGTTTGATCGGCTTCTGGTAGTCGTTGATGGCGAAGAAATCCTCGTGCACATTCGGGTCGTTGGTGTCCGGGGTGCACCGGAGCGTGAGCCACACACACTGGCGCTGGCCGTACCAAGCCACCGCCCAGGGGATGTCGCTCATGATCAACTCGCTGTCTTTGAGCCAACCCGAGACGGTCTGGATGGCGGGCGGGTAGTAAGGCGGGTAGGCGACCGGGGTGCCGCGCGGCGGAAGGAACACAAACAGCATTGGCAGGCAGGCGATCAAGCCGAATACGCCCATGACCAGGTAGCGCAATTGGAGGAAGGGCAGCCGCATTTGATCGAGCAGCACAAAGAAGAGGCTGACCCCGTAAACCAACACCAGCGGCCCCAGCAGTACCAGCAAGTTCTCGGAGTTAATCTCAGGTGAATCCTCGGAAAGGTGGGTTCGCCCCAGCGCCTGAGTCACGGCGAGCACCAGCAGGCTCCCGAGCAGGAAGTAGCGCAAACGCGTCAAGGCAGGGCTGTTAAACCCGATCATCAGCCCGGCCAGGAAAAGGGCCGTAATCCAACTCCCGCCCAGCTTGGGCAGCTCGCTGGTGACGATTTCGCGCATGTTGGTGTTCAGCTTGTACCAGAAAGCGTTGACATGGAGCCGGCTGAATTCCGGTTCGAGCGAGCGCGGCAGGCGGTTTTCCGGGTAAGCCATGGTGGTCTCCACCACCGAGTAGGTGGCGGTGCCAAACGGGCAGCCGCTGACGCTGTAATTGCGGGCCACCCACGGCGCCATCACGGCCGCAAACAGGGCAAGTGCGAGCGCGGCCAGCGCGAACCGCCGCGCCCCGCCGAACAGCACCAGGAACACCATCACCGGCGCGATCAGCCAGCCAAACGAGTATCGCGTCAGCCCGCCCACGCCAACGATTACGCCAGCCAACCCGGCCAGAACGAAGACGCCGTAGGCTCCCCACTTGGGCGCGCGCGCTTCCTGTTCCAACAGGACCACGCACCACACTAACCCCAGAAAGATGACCATCAACAGCAGTGTGGACAAACCCGACACACTGAACCGCCAGAGCAGTTCCGTGCCCAACAGCAATGCGGCCGACAGCCAGGCGACGCCCGGGTCAAACAGTCGCCGCGCCAGGAAGAACACCATCGCAATGGCGCCCAGAAGCAGGAACTGGTTGAGCACGGCAATGAAGAAGTCCGGCTTGTAGCGCCAGAACCGGCCATTGTTGCTCCAGAACGGTTTGGTCGTCGAGATCGTGTAATCAAAGCCAACCAGTTTCATCAGCCCCGCGAGCACGAGCGGATAGACCGGCGGGTTGGCCAGATCAGGATGCATTTCCTTCAGCTTGGACAGGTCGGCCACCTGGCCGATCGCCGGCGGCCCCTCCCGCTCCAGGGTGCGCTGCTTGACCAGGTGCATGCTGAATGGTCGGATGAAGAGCGTGGTGTAGCCCTTGCCCTCGGCGATATTGCGGGCCAGTTGCGCCGCGTCCATCGCTTCCTGGGTGGACATGTCTCTGAACGCGCGCCAGTTGTAGCCCGCCATCAGCAGCAAGATCCCCAGCACCACGACTGCCACGCGCACAAAGCGCATGCCGCCGCCCACTTCCAGCTTGTGCAAAAGATCCTGTAATAATGGCATAGTCACATTCCCTCCAGATGATGCAGATGCAGTTTCCGGTGAAAGTTGCGCCGGCTCATGCCCAGCCGCCGGGCGGCCTGGGTGCGGCTGCCGCCTGTCGCCTGCAAGGCCCCGATGATCAGCTCCCGCTCGACTTCCTTCGCCGTCAAATCATTGCGCGCCAGCAGCCGCTTCACGTCCTTGTCGTCCGGCGCCCCGGCCGCCGCCTCGCGCATCGCATGCGGCAGGTCCCGCACGGTGACCTTCTCGCCGCGGCACAACACCACGGCGTGCTCGATGGCCGTGCGCAGCTCGCGCACGTTGCCCGGCCATTGATACCGCACCAACAGGTCGAACGCATCGGCGGTGAAGCCCTTCACCGGCTTGTTGTTTTCCTTGCTGAATTCGGTCAGAAACGTCCGCGCCAGCAGCGGGATGTCCTCCAGCCGCTCGCGCAATGGCGGCATCCGGATTTCCACCACCCGCAGGCGGAAGAACAAGTCCTCGCGAAACGAGCCCGCCTTGACCTGCTCCTGGAGGTCCTTGTTCGTGGCGGCTACCAGCCGCACGTCGGCGCTCAGCGTCTTGTTCGAGCCCACCCGCTCGAACGTCCGTTCCCCCAGGAAGCGCAGCAGCTTGACTTGGAGCGCGGCGTCAATCTCGCCAATCTCGTCCAGGAACAACGTCCCCCCCTGCGCCTGCTCGAAGCGGCCGATACGCCGCTCGTAGGCGCCCGTGAACGCCCCTTTCTCGTGGCCGAACAACTCGCTCTCCAACAGCGTCGGCGCCAGCGCCGCGCAATGCACCGTCACCATCGGCTGTTGCGCGCGCGGGCTGAGCTGGTGAATCACCTTCGCCGCCATCTCCTTGCCCGTCCCGCTCTCCCCCAGCAACAGCACCGTCGCCCGCGTCGGCGCCACTTGCTGCACGACTTCGAGGACCTCCTTCATGGCTCGCGATTCGCCCACCAGCTCTTGCAGGCCGAACTTCGCGTCGAGCTGCTGATGGAGCGCCACATTCTCCGCCTCCAGCCGTTGCCGCCGCAGGGCGTTGGCGATCCGCAGTTCCAGCTCGTCAATCTGCAGCCGGCCTTTGGCGATATAGTCATCCGCCCCGTGCTTCATCGCCTCGACGGCCAACTCCTCCGACCCATAAGCCGTCATCAGGATGCAGATGGGCGGTTTACCCAGCGATTTGGCCCGCGTGATCAGCTTCATCCCGTCCTCGGTCGGCAGCCGGAAGTCCGTCAACAAGACGTCGAACGAGTCCTTCTCCAGCAGCTCCATCGCCACCTTGGCATCTTCGGCCAGGTAGACGTCGTAACGATCATCGAGCGCGGCGCGTAATCCCTCGCGCGTCGTCTTCTCGTCGTCCACAATGAGCAATGTTGGAGTCATGTCCCAGTTGGCGGCCACTCGGCAGAGCCAGCGCGCAGCATAGCCCAACGCCCGCCCCCGAAACAATCCGCAAAATGCATCCTGCCACGAACCCACGAACCTGTCCTCCGCTCGCACCGCTATTCTCCGAAAGATACTCCTTGGCGATTACCGGCGTAGGCGGTAGAAATCCGTTTGGAAGCTCACTCACAGCTTATATGTAAACACAACCAACCGACAACCATTTGCGTAGCTCTGGCTACGGTCTCATCGAAGACCGCGAGATTCTCCCCCGGAACGTGCCAAGCAAGCGCCCCCATCGGGCGCGGCTTGGCGTACTTCCGGGGAAGGCGCTTCGCGGTGCCTCAGTCGGGGTGCGTTAGGTTCGCGCCCCTTCAGTTCCGTGGCGAAGGGGCCGCTCAGAGGCACCACCTTATGAAGACGCCGAAAGCCCAGTCGGTTATCCGCAGCATCGCCGTGTTGGCAGCATTGATCCTGGCATCCAGCCCCGCTTGGCCCTGGCCGCCTGACATCACCCCCGAACAGGCCGCCGCCCTCCAACCCCTCGATCCGACCGCCGTGCCCCGGTTCGGCACCTTCTGGCTCCTGTTTGGCCCCAACCCCGGCAAACCTTACCCGCCGCTGCCCTGCCCGCCGGGCAGCATGACCAACGTCCTGATCTATGCCCTCGATGACCGCCACTTCCTCGTGGACGACAGCGCCGTTGATTACGCCGCCCTCCAACAGCAGCGTGAAATAGACAAGGCGCTCCGCGATCTCGAGGATCAGTTGGGGCTGGCCGAGCCCATGGGCACAGAGGAAGGCGGCGGGCCACTCGAATCGCTGGGTTACCCGTCCAACTCGCTCTGGCTCTCCATCTCCCAGATCACCAACGGCCTTGCGCCCCTGACCATTCACGGCACCACCCCGGACGTGACCTATGAGATTCTCTCCAGGCAAACACTCACCAATGTGGAATGGTTCTCCGAAGGGTTCGTCCCTGGCTCCGCTGACCAGGACTGGACCCCAACGGCGGTGGAGGTAGGGGCTCGCACAAACAGCCTCTTTCTGTCGTGCCGCTCTTGGGAGGACAGCAACGGCAGCGGCATCCCCGACTGGTGGCTGCTCCAATACTTCGGCACCACCGACATTGACCCCTACACCCTCTGCCCCTCGGGCGACGGCTGGACCGTCCTCCAGGCCTGCCAAAACGGCTGGAATCCTCTCCAGTGGCACACGCCGCCGCCGCCCAGGAACGTGGTCGCCCGGGTTGATTCCACGGGCACCAACGTCACTCTCACTTGGGAATCGGGTGGTGGTCCAGTTACCAACTATGTGATCGAAGCCGGGTACTGGGGGTACGGCGACTCGTGGTGGTATCCCGTGGGCGAAGTCGGTCCATCTACGTTTACTGCCAGCCTTACCCCAGACTACCCGTTGACGGGCACATACTATCTCCAACCAGCCTACCAGGTTCGTGCGTGCTTCTCAGACGGAGCGAGCGCCGTCAGTGCCAGCACCCCGGTATTTCCTCCCGAGATTACGACGACTGCCTTCGTGGTTCGTGGTGCCGGCGGCCATCTCGACCTGGCGGTGTCCGCACTTCCGGACTCGGTAACCAGTCTCCGGCTATTCGCTGACGACCCTTGGGGCGGATGGCCGGGGATCGACCTCCCGGCATCAAACATTCTAAACGGTGTAATGACTCTACCCGATGCAGCCGTTGCGCCGCTCGCGCAGTCTGGTCTGTGCTTGCAGGCATTCACGGATTCCGGGGCTTTTGGCAATGCCGTGTACGTCGGACCTGTCGCTGCTCCGGAAGGGCAGGACCCCACCGTGTTCCGATTCACAGATGCTTCCTCCCACCTTAAAGAGAACCTCAAGTTCCTGCTCTGCTCGGCCACGGTGCATCAGCCCTTCAGCTGCGGCCCCGGCGACGCCTATTGGGGTGGCTATTTCGAGAGCGTCTGGAAACCCGAAACCTACTTCGCCCGGCCTTCCAGCCCCGCCAGTTACGAATACTATGGCTTCCACACGTTCAGTTCCACCCTCAACTACTCAGTGATGCAGGAACTCCGCCCGGCTCAGAAAAACCATCTTTGGCGCAACCTCGCTTACGACCCGGGAGATTTTAACGCGGCCGGCCAATGGACCAACGGAGTTGGCTACGAGTGGCAGTTGCCCGGCTTCCGCTGGCTTTACGATCCCAATTACCAGCTCACTTGCACCAATTGCGACCCGCTGCCCCTGGCTCTCTCCGTGACCAACTATCCCTTCCTTTACGCTCGCTGGGTTCCCAACCTTTCAGCCCAGCAGTTTTCCAATGACCTTGCCGAGATCGGCGTCGGCGTCGGGGACACCAACATCTATCTCCTGCGCGGGGTCGTTAACGCCTACGGCCTGCCGCTGGAGGCGGTGCTGTTGAACCTCGATTCGCCGCTGCGGCGCCATACGCTGACGGCGGGTGGCCCCACCGGCCCGCGGTACCACGGGGCGGATTATTTCTGTGCGGTCGAGGCGCCTATCCTGCAAACCGTGGACTACTACTTCGCCAGCCAGACCCCTTACTTCTACTACGGCACCCCACGCCCGCCACTGCCCGGCTCACCCGACTTCAACGTCACCAACACCTCGCCCCTCCTCATGACGGGTTTCGGCCAGTCCATCACCGTCTGCGGTTGGGCCAAGCAGGCCATCACCAACGGCTACAGCGGCACCTACGCCTATCTCGAACAGTACTTCGACCAAGCCTGCACCGTAGACACCAGCGGTGTGGCCACCACCAACAGCGCCGGCCTGCTCTCCCCCTATGGCGAGTTCTTCCGCATGCAGCCCGGCCCTGCCGCCCTGGTCACCATGCCCGACATTGACACCGGCCAGCAAGGCACTGGCATCGTCCACGTCATCAAACTACAGTTGGATGTGAACCACGACGGCACCATGGACCTCAGCTTCGCCGGGCCGGACAACACCTCCCAGGCCCGGCCCTTTGTTTTCTGGGTCAATAATGACCATGACGGCACTGGCGTTGGGGCGGACGCCGAGACCAATCGCATCAACTTCCCCGATTGCACCTACGGGACAATCCACTCCGAACGCAATTTGGAGGACTTCGCTCGGCTGTGGGTCTGCGGCGTGCCGCCGCTGTCGATATTCCAGACGAATTATGCCGTCACGCTGAGCCTGCAGAGCACCCGGGGCACCCCTGCCATCAGGCTCTACTGGAGTTGCGAAACCGACGGAGGTATCCGCTACTTGACGAATGCGAACGTCGCTGCGCAGCAGGTTGCGGCTTCTTTATCACCCCACTACGGGGCCGCGATCGCCACGGTGTCCAACAATGCAGAGTTCACATTCCCTGAGGGCGCCTTTGTTTTTGGTGGCACCCAGCACCTCCTGTTCGAGACAGCAGGGGTTGGCAGCGGTGCGTTAATGCTGACCATTTCCCAAGGAACCAATATCCTCTGCCAAACCTCGGCTTGGCTGGACCTGCACGACATCAAAGATCTCTATGAGCAGGCGCTCGTCACCAACGTTGTCCAGGAGTGGCCCGCCATGGTCGAGCAGGACACCAACAGCGGCTTCCGGGTGCATTCTTATGCAACCGCAAACACCGGTGAGGCCAGCCAACTCGCCGTCTTCCTTCATGGCTGGCGTGTGCCCGAGCCCGAGTACTTTGTCTTCGCTGAGACCATGTTCAAGCGCCTTTACTGGCAGGGCTTTCAGGGACGCTTTGCCAGCTTGCGCTGGCCTACCCGCTCAGCGGACACAGACCCGTTCTTCGGTCTGGACTATGCCACCTACAATCGTAGCGAGCATATCGCCTTCAAATCGGGCACGGGCACGGCGGCCTACCTCAGCGACCTGCGCCTCCGCTTCCCCGACGACACCATCAGCGTGTGCGCTCACAGCATGGGAAATATCGTCATGATGCAGGCCCTTCGGGAGCTCACCTCCGCCAGCCAGGCCCCAATTGACAATTACGTCCTTATGCAGGCTGCGGTCCCCGCGCAGTGCTATGACTCCGCCGTTACAAATCTCCCCGCGTTCGAGAGTCTGGAGCAGACGGTTCCCACCCCCAACACCTACAGCAACTATGCCGACGGCATCAGTGCTGCGCTCCGCGGCGGTGGCCAACTGCTCAACTTCTTTAACCCAGGGGACTTCGCACTAACCATTGCCTGGGAGTGGAACCAGAAGCTCTATCTTCCGGTCACGAACGGGCCCGTGACGATGAAACCCAACACCCTGCTCGGCTATTATACCGATGCCATCAACCACGAGGTGAGAACGAACTGGTGGAACCAGAGTCTCCTCTCCCCTGCATGGGGGGGATACTACAATGGCCCGACCCGTTCGGTCACAAACGCCCACGAAATAATGCCCTTCGTTGCTCGGCCCCGGACCAAAGCTGTAGGAGCTCAAGCAGCGGTCCAAGGGCAAATTGAGGGCGCCGAAGTCAACCTCCAGAGCAGATTCGGTTTCGGAGGCGGGAGCAGTGATCACAGCGCTCAGTGGAACCGAAGCATCCAAGACCCTGCAGTCGCCCCATTCTACTCCCAGTTAAGGACAAGCCTCTTCCCTATCCCATGAGACCAAAGGTATTGCTTACGATTCTCGTTCTGTTCTGCCTTGCACTTGCTCTACTCTGGGTGATTCGGCCTGGACCGCAGGCCCTCCCGCCCAACAACGCAGCCGCCAGCGGGGAACGCCCAGCGTCCACTGCGACCGTCCAAGATACACTGGCGACCGCGGCGACACCTGATCGATTTCCGGCCAGCCACCCTGCGCCGGAGGCTCCGTCATCAGCTGGCGGAGGGATATCAGAAGGCTTTCAACACTGGCTGCAGAGCGTTCAGCCGCCAATCGAATTCTACGGGATGGTCCTTGACGAGAGCGGCCAGCCGGTCCAAGGAGCCACAGTTGATTTCCTTTGGACTCACGTACATCCCGAGGCTGATTTCAAGACGAACACCTTCAGCGATGCCCGAGGCCTCTTCTCCTTGGTCGGCGTCAACGGTGCCGGACTGGATGTGTATGTTCGCAAGCCGGGCTACTACGCGGTCAGGAGCCTCGATCGCAACAACTTCAACTACCTTAAACTTGCCGGCGACCAGCCTTTCGCCCCCGACCCGAGCAACCCCGTGGTTTTCCATCTCCGGAAGAAAGGGCCGGGAACTGCCTTGATTACCTCTCAGAACGGGATGTTGCCCGAGCTTGAGGTCACCGTGCCTCGCAACGGTGTACCGGTCTTGGTAAACCTGCTATCCCGGAAAACGGGTTCCGAGGGCCAGCTGCAAATTACCCAGACGAAACCCCAATACCTAGAGGCAAAGAATGCAACTGCGTGGAGCTTTCAACTCCAGATACCCAGTGGTGGCCTCGTCGAACAGAACGATGAATTCCCGTTTGACGCCCCCGAGACCGGCTATCAACCTGTGGTCGCATTCCAGTTCAACAAGGGCCAGACGAACTGGGCAAGGACGTTGAAGAAGAGCTACTACATCGCCTTTGGCCAGCCCCCGCAGTACGGCTGGCTGACCGTGGAGACTGCCATTGGGTGGGGCGGAGCCCGCCTGCGGTACGCCATCAATCCAGACGGCTCCCGCTATCTGGAGCCCAAGAACTGAGGGAAAAGACTACCTGGCGATCCAACCTCCGCGTTGGCGCCCCCCCCGACTTCCTAATCGCCGTCATCCCACTCTTGCCTTCGTCCGCCACGGTGGCGCAGCCGCCTGCCCCCGGATCCCCCAAACACAACTCTTGCTCGACCACCGCAAAGAAGCTTTAATTGGGGAGACAACTGAAAGGAATCACCGAATAGAGAACTGAACCAAACCAACTGAATCTTGCGTAGCTTCGGCTGCGGTCGCTCTTGAATCTGGAGAATTCTGTCGCAGAACCGCGCCGAGTTCACGCCCCATCGGGCGTGGCTTGGGGTTCATTCGTGGCGGGCTTTCCAGAGCCTCAAGTGAGTGGGCGTTGAGTTCACGCCCCTTTCCTTTCCGCACCGGCTCGCGGCTTCTTCCACAACCAAACCAAAAAGCCATGACCAACACTCAGGCACCTCGAGATTGTGCGGACGCCCTCGCCGAGGTCCGCCTCCTCCAGCAGCGCACCGCCACCGCCACCCGAACCCCCGGCGGCCCTCGCCCCCGCCCTCCAACCGCCAGCCCCCAGCCTGCGTCGCTCTCCCCCAGCCTAAGCCCACGCCCCGCTTTGCCATTTGCCATCTGCCATTCCCCGCCACGACCGCCCTTTGGTTCAGCCCTTCCCAACCCCGTGCTGGCCCTCACCCCGCCCGCCACCCGCACCGTCACTGCGCCGCCCTTGCCCCGGTAGTCCTCCCTCCCCTGTGCCTTGTCTATGCCTTGTATCTCCCTTGTACCCACAGTGTACCTATGGTGTGCGCCCGATGTGGATCGTGCATCTCCCTCTGGTTGCCTCACTTCCACAACTCCTCCTCCTCCATTCTGCCCCCTGCCTCCTGCATCCGCCCGCCTTACTCTTAATCCTTCATCCTTCCTTCCCACTTCTACCTTCTCCCGCCCCTGCTCGCATCGCCTCCCCACGTAATACTGTTGCCCCGTCAACCACCCCGACTGGCCCAGGCGCGGGCGGCTCCGCTTCCTTCTCCCCGCCGCAATGCACACCTGCCGCTCCGCCTCCGTCACCTCCGGACTGCTGCTCCACGCCCGCGATGCCGCCCCCAGTCTGGCCCGGCACCGTAATTGCCCCGGCGTCCGCGGGTCCTTCGGCTTTACATACCGATGCCGAAACTGCTTGCCCCCACGCACATACCACACCCAGCCCCCGCACCGCCCGCTTCGCATCACCGGGTTGCGACACCCGCCCCACCGGGTTTGCCACGGGCAGCCCCGGCAGCTCCGCCCCTTGATCAGATCGGGCTTGCTCATGACAGCATTTCCCCGCTCGGTGTTCCCACACCGGCAGGTGCCATCACTGCGTACGCGCCAGACGCCATGACTGCAAGCTCCACTGCACGCTGCGTTCCTTCAACAAGAACCTGCTGCCAAATTTGGCGGGCACCCCCTCCCGCGCCCAGCCCCCCCCGCCAGCCTGCCGTAGGCTGCTTGTTACGGTGAGACTACGATAAGACTACGGTAGTAATCCGACCGGCTTGCCCCCTTTTCCTCGCCTTTCCTCCAGCCTGCAGCCTATAGCCTCCAGCCAAACCTCACTGCCGCTTCAACAACCGCTGCTTCCGGTCATCCGGCAGGCTCGTCTTGGCCAGCCAGGCTTCGGCGGCGGCGGGGTCGGCTTCGAGCCAGGTGCGGGCGACGCTCTCGAGGTGACTGTTGCGCCTGTCGGGGTCGGTGATGGTTTCGGCCCACGGCGCGGCCATTTCGGGGAAGGAGTAACTGAGCTGGCCGACGTAGCTCTGGACGGCCGCTTCGCGCGCATTGCCGGCCGGCAGGTTTTGCAGCCACTGGCCGGCGGCGGCGGGATCGCTATCCGCCCAGGCGGACACGAGGTTGCGGGTGGCGCGCTCGCGCAGTTTGCCTTCGCCGAAACCGGCCACCCAGGCGGCGGCGGTTTCGGGTTCGTTGCGGGCCCACTGGGAGACGGCCGAGAGCACCGCGCGTTCTTTGCTTTCACCGGCCGGGAGCGCCGCGGCAAAGCCGGCCGCCTCCTGTGGCGCGGTCTCCGCCCAGCTTGAGACTACGCCGGCCAGGGCCCGGCTGCGGGCTTCGCCTTCGGGAAACTGATTGGCCCAGGCGGAAGCGGATTTCGGGTCGGTTGCGGCCCATTGACTGGCCAGGGTATTGACGACGCTGTTTTGCATTTCGCCGGCCGGCAAGGTCTGGGCATAGGCCGCGGCGCCCTGGGGATCGGTTTGGGCCCACTGATAGCTCAAGCTGTTCACGGCGTCCTGCTTGGCCCGGCCATTGGGGAGTTTTTGCATCCAGGCCACCGCGGCGTTGAGGTCCGAGTTCGCCCACGCAGAGGCGACGCGATTAATGAAGTTGTTGCGCAATTGCCCCGCGGGCAGCGACAAGGCGTAATCGGCTGCCGCTTCCGGATCGTTCTCGGCCATCTGATAAGACAGACTCTGCTGGGCATCGCGCTTGGTGGGGCCGTCCGGCAGGGTGTTGATCCACGCCGAAGCTTCTTTAATGTCCACTTGGCCCCAACTGCGGCTGATCTCTCTGATCGCTTGGTTCCTGGTCTGGCCCGGCGGCAGCGTCGCGGCGATTGCGGCGGCGGCCTTGGGATCGTTCCAGGCCAGCGTGTGAGCGATGCGCCCAATCACTTGATTGCGGGTCTGGCCGGCAGGCAGCGATTGTACCCAAGCCATGGCGGACTGCGGGTCTTGCTGGGCGAACTGGCTGCCGAGGTTGCTCAGCAACTCGTTGCGGGTGTGGCCCTGGGGGAGCTTTTGCGCGTAGGCAAGGGCCGCCTGGGGATCGGCCTGAATCCACTGCCAGGTCATGCTGTTCAAGGCGCTTTGTTTGGCCTGGCCCTCAGGCAACTGTTGGACCCAGGCTACCGCGCCCGCCAGGTCGGTATTCGCCCACTGGGAAGCGACCGAGCTGATGGAGTTGTTGCGCGCATGGCCGGCGGGGAGCGACAGGGCGTAAGCCGCGGCAGATTCAGGGTCAGTGCCGGCCCATTGGGCGATAACGCGGGAGACGGCGCTGGATTTCTCGCGGTTACCCGGCAGACTGTTGGCCCATGCCAGGGCGGCCTGCGGGTCTTGTTCCGCCCATTGAGAGGCGATGGCTTGGAAGGCTTGCTCGCGTTGCTGGGCGGAAGGAAGCTGGGCGGCTCTGGCGGCCGCAGTGGCAGGGTCGCTGGCGGCCCAGGCGCTGAACACGTTATTCAGCGTGCCCCAGCGCCGGTTATCCAAGGAGTTGTTTGTTAACAGCTCGAGCGCAGCTTCCGGACTCTTCTGAGCCAGTTTGGCGCTGATGCTGTCAATGGCGTGCCTGCGGAGCTGGCCGGGCGGGAGTTGTTGCGCCCAGGCGCTGGCGGCTTCCACGTCCTGCTCCGCCCACGAGTAGAGGACGGTGAGAACTGCCCGTTCCCGAATCTGATAACCGGCGACGGCCGCGGCATACGCCATCGCAGCGGAGACATCGGTCTCCGCCCATCGCCCCAGCAGGAGCGTGCGCAACTGGGATTTCTGGCTGGCGGAAGGCAGTTTCTCGACCAGGGCCAGCAATTGCGGGATATCCGACGGGTTCACCTTCTGGATGAGCCTGGTCAGCGTTTGGTGATTCCAGCCGCTGTCGGCGCGGCTGGCCTTCTGGAGTGCAGACATGGTTTCCGCCAGGGAAGCCGGTTGGGCCGGAGCTGCGGCGGTCTCGGCGCCACCGGTTCGGGGAGGAGTCTTGATGGGTGGCAATGGCTCCGGGGCCAGTGGCCCCGCCGACGGCGCTGAAGCCACAGGCGGCGCCGATGGCGCGGAGAGCCGTCCGCCAATGAGCATGCCGATCCCCAGTCCTGCCAGGGTCAGGACCGCGATCAGGATGATACTATTCGTTTTCATGCGCGGTCATTTGCAACACGATCAACCAGAATGAGCCTACCTCTTTCGCCCGGGGCGCAAAGTAAAAAGGAACCCATCCTGTAATCCTTCAGTTTGACAGGGCGCCTTCGCCGAAAGCGCCACCGTTTGGCCGCTTCGGCGAGGCGGCCGCACCCAAGACAGAGGCCTTGCTGGGCCGCCAACTTTAACCTTTGCCCGGGGAACCGGAGACTTTACCTTCGCGCCGCATGAAACACTCGGGCAAAGCGCGGAAGGCAGCCTTCAAGCTGATCTTGTGGTCGCTGATTGCGCTGGTGGTGCTGTGGGTCCTGGGCGCGCTGTTTGTGGCGGCAGCAACCCTTCTCGGCGCGATGGGATTGGCGACGATCCCGGTGGTGATAGTGCTCTGGATTCTATTCGCCCTCTTTACCCTCTACTTCTTTCGGGACCCGAATCCGCGGGTGCCGGCCGGGGCGAACCTGGTGCTGGCCCCGGCCCACGGCAAAGTGGATGTGATCGGAACGACCACCGAACCCGATTTCATGGGCGGCGAGTGCCAGCGGATCTCGATCTTCCTCTCCGTCATTGACGTGCACGTTCAAAATGCCCCGGTGAGCGGCAAGGTGGCTTGGTACAAATACACGATGGGGCAGTTCCTCAACGCGCTGAAGGCCGAGTCGGCGACCTGCAACGAGAATGTGCTGCTGGGCTTCGAAGCGAGCGAGCCGCCCGGCCGGAAAGTCGGCGTGCGGCTGATCGCCGGGGTGATTGCGCGCCGGATTGTCCCCTTTGTCCAACTGGGCGACGAGGTCGCCCGGGGCGACCGCATTGGGCTGATCCAGTTCGGCTCGCGGGCCGACGTGTATCTGCCCGCCGGGGCAAAAATCCAGGTGAAGCTGGGCGACCACGTGGTCAGCGGCCAGACCGTGCTGGCGGTATTTGAGTGAGGCAACATGAGCGACCAGGTCCACGCACAGCCCTCGCCCCAGCCGCCGCTCAACGATACGCCCGAGCCCAAGCTGAAGATCTACTTTCTGCCGAACCTGCTGACGGCGGCCAACCTGTTCTGCGGCTTCGTCGCGCTGACCAAGATCGTCGAGGCCAACATTCCCGGGGGGGATTTCCAGCCGATCAAAGTGGCGCTGGGGTTCATCCTGCTGGCGTGCATCTTCGACCTGTTTGACGGGCGGGTGGCGCGGATGGGCGGGGTGGAGAGCCCGTTCGGGCGCGAGTTTGATTCGCTGGCTGACCTGATCTCATTCGGCGTGGCGCCGGCCTTCCTGGTGCATCGCGTCGTGCTCAAAGACGTGTTTGGCGGCCACGAGGAATGGGGCTGGCTGCTCGCCTCGGTGTATCTGCTGTGCGGCGCGTTCCGCCTGGCCCGGTTCAATTGCCTGACGGCCATGCGCGCGGAGCATTCCAAGGACTTTCTGGGCTTCCCGATTCCTTCGGCGGCGGGCCTGGTGGCCTCGCTGACCCTGTTCATGATCTGGTGGGACGAGAAGGGGTTCGCCACCGGCAATTGGCGCTACTGCCTGCCGATCCTGATGCTGTTCCTTTCGTGGATGATGGTCAGCAACGTGAAGTATCCCAGTTTCAAGACGCTGGATTTGCGCGCGACCCGGACCTTCACCAAGACGCTGGTGGCCATCCTGTTTCTGGGCAGCATCGTGATTCTCCGGGAGAAGATACTCGTTTTTGTGCTGCCGGCGTTTTTCACGGCCTACCTGGTTTACGGGTTCATTCGGCCCCGCATTTCGCGCAAAATGCGGCAGGAGATTGAGGAGGAGGAAGAGGAGCAGGAAGAGCCGGTCACGCTTGGGTAGCCGAGCATGGCCGAGCTGTCGCCCATTTTGGTTGCCGGCGTGACGGGCCTGATCAGCGGCCTGCTGCTCTCCATTCCGGTGGGGCCGATCAACCTCACAATCCTGAATGAAGGCGCGCGGCGCGGCTTCAAATGGGCCGTGCTGATCGGGCTGGGGGCGACAACCATGGAGGTCATCTACTGCTTCATCGCGTTCACCGGATTCGCGTCCTTCTTCAGCCGGGGATATGTCAAGGCGGCGATGGAATTATTCAGCTTCGTGTTCATGCTGTTCCTCGGGTTCAAGTTCATGCTGTCCAAGTCAGTGCAAGCGCCGGTGCACCTGAGCGCGGCGGCGGACCGGATCGAGGAGCGGATCGAGCATCGGCTGCACCCGCATTCGGCCTTCATGACCGGGCTGGTGCGGGTGATGGGCAATGTGGGCGTGCTGGTGTTCTGGATCATTCTGGCGGCCAACTTCATCTCGCGGGAATGGGTCACACCCGACTGGCCGGGCAAGCTGGCATGCGTGGCCGGCGTGGCGGCTGGAACAGGGGCGTGGTTCTTAGGGTTGAGCTGGGCGGTTTCGCTCGGGCACGGCAAGCTACGCGAGAAAACGCTCCTGCGCATGGAGCACTGGTCAGGCGGGGGCCTGCTGATCCTGGCGCTGATTCACGGCGGGAGCATCATCTGGCAGATGCGCCACCACCACTGACTTGCGTTTGCTCGGGAACGATCCCCTATACGGCGGCGGTCGGAAGTCTGTGGCCATTAAATAGGTTCATCACGGGCCCCCGGGAACTGCCAACAGTCGTTCTCGCCCGCACACTGTCCATATTTTGGACAGTGATGCTGCCTGCCGGCCTTTTTCAGTCCCCGCTGCCCCCGGCACCTCTGGCTTGGTAATATGGTGACAGTATGGTGGTGCTACGGTGTGGTTCCCATGGGGCCCGACCCCCATGGGAACCACACCGTAGCCTGACCGCATTGACAAGCCATCGTCCAGCCAGCCGCAGGCCAACGCCGGCGTGCGGCCATCGCAAGGGCGTGGAGCCCGCCTGGCGGGGGTGCTGGAGTCAGGAAGGGGGGGCGAGACGGCGGATCGCCATCGGTATTCCCCGGAATTCCGCCAAAAACCACTAAATAAGGCAGCCGACCTGGCTCGCCTGGCCGAGCCGCGGCCACCCGGCTCAGATCTTGACTTTAAACTGTTCGCCCTTCCTGACCGAAGTGGCGAAGGCGGCCAGCAACTTGGGAATCTGCTCGAGGTCCTTCAGGCTCACCACCTCGACGGGTGAGTGCATGTAGCGATTGGGGAGGCTGATCAGGGCGCTGGCGATGCCGCCGCGCGTCCAGAAAATCACATCCGTATCCGTGCCGCTGCTGGAGGACATGGCCTCGTGCTGGAGGGGTATGTTGCGGGCCTTGGCCACGGCTTCGATGCGCGCCACCACTTCCGGATGATTGCAGCCGCCATGGGTGATGGCCGGGCCTTTGCCGATTTTCGTGTCGCCGTGCTGCGCCTTGCTGACGGTCGGATAGTCGGTCGCGTGCGTGACATCCACCACCAGCGCGATCTCGGGCTTGAGCGAATAAGCGATCTGGCGCGCGCCCAGCAGGCCCACTTCCTCCTGCACGTTGGAGACGGCGCAGACTTCGGCGTTCAGTTTGGCCTTGGATTCCTTCAGCAGCCGCAGGGCTTCGGCGACCGCGAAGGTGCCGATGCGGTTGTCGAAGGCCCGGGCCACGACCAGGTCGTTGCGCAGGACGTCGAACTCGGCGGTCAGCGTGATGGGGTCGCCGATCCGCACGAGCCGTTCGGCTTCCTTGCGGTTGGCGGCGCCAATGTCAATGAACAGGTCGTGTATCTTGGGCGGCTTGGCATCCTTCTCCTCCTTCATCAAGTGCGGGGCGACATTGCCGACAACGCCCTTGATCGGGCCGTTGCGGGTGTAAATGACCACGCGCTGCGCCTTGGTGATGGCGGCATCCACACCGCCCATTTTGCGCACGTAAAGGTACCCATCTTCGTTGATGTAATTCACGGCCATGGCGATTTCGTCGGCATGGCCGGAGAACATGAGCCGGGGCGAACCGCCCTTGTTGAGCACAGCGACGCAATTGCCGTAGGCGTCGGAGAAAGTCTCGTCCGCGAAGGGCGTGACGTAATCAAGCCAGGCCCGCTGGCCGCGGGTTTCGTAGCCGACGGGGCTGGGGGTATTGACCAGCGTCTTGAGGAAGGAGAGTGATTGCTCGCGCATGGGGGGCATTTAAGGGCCAAGCCACAGGATTGGGAAGGCAAAAAACCTCGTGATGATGCGGGGCCGCCTGGAGGCGGACAAAGCTCTGCCGGCCCGGGGACATCGGCAGCGGAACAAAGCTCGCGCGAATGCCTCCCGGCACGCTCGGCGAATCAATCACTGCCCGCCCGCCGACTTCTTCAGATAGCGCCGGTAGTCGTTGTAGAGCCTTACCGATGCCGGGCCGCCGGGCTGGCGCGACATGGAGGGCGAACTCATCAGGCCGGGGAACTGGTAATGGAGGGCCTTCTCGAAGTTGCCGAACCGGGTGAAATCGCTCACCAGCCCTTCGATGGGCCGTGGTATCAGCGGACCGCCTTCGACGTTATCCAGGAAGAGGAAACTCTCCAGGTCCATCCACAGATGGGCGCCGCTCTGGTCGCACAATGCCTGCAAGATCCCGGCGGCTTCCTCGCCGGCAAGGTCCCCCGCGGGCATGCGATGAAAGCCGAACGGGCAGAGAATGTCCAGGTGAGGCAGCAGCCGGCGGTAAGCTTCCTCCGCGCCTTTGATCCGGTAGGAGTTCGGGGCGAGCATGACCGGTTTATCCGGTGCCAGCCGGCGCAGGTACGGGGTGAATGCGGCGAAAAACTCCACGATCTCCGCCCGCTCGGCTTCGCTGCCCAGGGAACCATCCTTTTCCGCGGTGACATACCAGCCGTAGAAAGAGCGGTGGTGCCCGTAGCGTTCCCACAACTCAGCCGCCACTTGCTTTGCCCACGCCAGCGCGCCGGGGGTGTAGTCAAAGAACGCGTAATTGCCGACACCCGGCATCACGTGCATGCCCAGCCGGTCCGCCTCGGCGAAGATTGTTTCCAGCGGATCCTTCGAGGCAATGGGCATGCGCCCCGGGTAAAGCCGGGACGGATAATAGGCCTTGCCGTGGTAGCCTTCGGTTTCAATCTTGTGCTGGCTCCGGTGGGTGTAGTTCTCGAACACCATAGTGATGACCATGACGTTCTGTTCCACCGCGTGCATCGCCCGCACCAGCTCGCGCCACTGCCGGTCGGTCATCTTCCCCAGCTCCGGGTTGAACAGCTTCACTTCCTTCTCCGAGAAATGATAGATATCCACCCAGGCCCCGCCCAGCCGCCGTGTGGAACGGTCCGCGGCCCGCAGGATCTCGATGGATTGCTCCGCCCGAAGCGTCCTGTCGTCCGACTCGGCGACCAGGATTACCCGATGGCGGCCGGCATGGCCGCGGGCCGGCCAGTTGAAGCGGAGTCCCCGCGCTGAGCCCGGCGCCACCATGAGCTGCTGTTCATGCAGCAGATGGTCCGGCTTCTCCCGGTCCAGATAGACCCTGACATGATACTCCCGGGACGATGCAGCGGTGTTTCTCACGGCACCGCGGATATCTAACGAAATCCGGTCGCTGATCGGTGATGGCGGGATCAGCGTCAGGCTGATCCGCGGACCGAACGTTGCCGGATCGGCAGGCGTTTTGGCGGGCTCGGCTGCCGCCGCTGAGATGGCTGCCGCCAAAATCACCCCGCAAGCCGGCATGATCAAAAGTCCTTTGCCGCTCATTGGGCTTCTCATAACAGACAGGCGGCGCGTGTCAAACCTCCAAGGCGATACACCAGGGAATACAGTTCATCTGAGCCGGATTTATGCGGCTGCTTCCCGGAAGAGCGTCCCCTGCTGCGGAAGCCGCCCTGCTTTCGGTGAGATTGCAGGGGAAGTCCGGGCACTTTGACCGCGAGCCGGAGTAGAGCTGCTTGCGGCACTCAGAGCCTGAGCACAATGCCAACGCGGGTTGCGCCCCAGGTGAGGGCCATGACCAGGACGGTCAACACACCGGCGTTAAGCGCGCCCGGCCATCCGCTGCCGAATTGCCAAAGCAAGCCCGGCAGTCCGATCACCGCAAACAGATTCGCGACGATGCCAGGCAGGATGTAGGCCAGCAGCGCATTCTGGCCAATGGGCACCAGCAGGCCCGCCCAGCGCCGCAGGGCGAGAATATCCACCACCCAGTACACCAGCAGAAACGCCAGACAGCAAATGCCGCCGCTGACCAGGGCATAGGCATCCGTCGCGGCGACCTTGTTGATGCCGTGCAGCGGCCGGACGAGCGTTCCGGCCAGGTACAGCCCCAGCCCGAATAGCAGAAAAAAGCGGACCCGGATGGGCGGCCGGAGAGAGGCGGCCTCCCCGACGAAAGTGTTCCCGACCAGCACACCGATCATCACGCTGGCCGCGGTGCTGCCCAGCACCGCGCCGACACCGACGAAGTTGTGCACCCGCCCCAGCCAGTCCAGCACGCCGTGCTTGTCGCCGATGTAAAGCGCGAGGAGGAAGCCGAGCACGCCCATCAAGGCGACCGAGCTGCCGCGAAAGACCAGGTAAGCCAGG
Source organism: Candidatus Paceibacterota bacterium (assembly GCA_035452965.1). Lineage (NCBI taxonomy): Bacteria > Bacillati > Minisyncoccota > Minisyncoccota bacterium. The sequence goes on from DAOTCE010000001.1 coordinate 280,929, forward strand.
CAGCAAACCAAATAGGCCCAACCGATCAACCCCAGGATGCCCCACCAGGCGTGCTGCAGCCAGACCACGTCACCCGCCGCGTCCTTGCCACGAAACACAATCAGCAGGACCGCCAGGACCAGCCCGGCCAGGATTCGCAAGCCCAGCAACACCCGCCGCTTTGCTTTCGGCGCGTCCGCCGCGCAGGTGGTCCAGAGCGCCACCACCGCCAGCATGGCCAGCAGAAACCACAGGCTCTTGCTGACGCCGGCGGCGTCGGCAGAGTAGAAGCTGGAGTTGACCATGAGCACCCCGACAAAGAGCAACGAGGCCGTCCGCACCAGCACGCGCTGCAGCAGAGAGAATAGAGACTCCCCCCGGGCCAGGCGCTTGTGCAGCGCCAGCGGGATGGCCACGCCCACAATGAAGAGGAAGCCGGGGAAGACCAAATCCACGAAAGTGTAGCCTTCCGCGTCTTCCGGCATGTGCTTCGCCCAGGCGGGGATATTCTTCACGCCGGCGAGGTAGTTGACGAGGGTCATCGCCAGGATGACCAGGCCACGGAAAACGTCCAGCGAAGTCAGACGCGCGAGCGCACCCGGCGGGTCCACGCGCCCGGCCAGTGCCGGCCGAAGCAGAGAACTTGCGCCATCACCCGGGGCCGGCTCCACCAGCAGCGGTTTCATGCACGGCACACTGGACGAGACCCCGTTCCATTTCAAGCTGAAGCGGTTTCCTGGCAAAGGACGTCATAGCTGACGCGGCCCCGCCGAAGACAGGCCGGTGGAACAGTCAAGATGCCTGCCCTGCCGCGAATCGCGTCAGGCGTGGGCGAGGTGTGCTCCCCGCTTGTGGCACTGCGGCGTCTGCGCAAGCCAACGCGCCGCCCCCTCCCTTTTCTCGAAGAGCTTCACCTCGTAACCGGCGCTCCTGAAGACCAGTTCAAAGAACTGGTAAGAATCAAGCCGGTAATGCGTGACCGGCAGCACCAGCGCGAGCCGAAGGTGCCACGGGGCGTCCTGCAGCGTGGCTTGATTTGCCAGCCAACAGACCTCGGGCAACGACACCTCGGAGAGCGCTTTCGCATAATCCACAAGCACCCGGGCTGCTTTGTGCTTCTTCAGCAGGCAAATGACTTTGGCGGCTTGCGCCTTGGCATCCTCATTCTGGATTGTCCCGGAGGCCTTCACCGCCACCCAGTCTTTGTGGGGCTCGTGTTTAACTTCCCAACCCATGGTTTATCACCTGTGCGCTCAACGATTCCAACTGGCGGCACCCCGGGCGCAGCCGCACAGGACTGCGCCCGGGTTTGCCCTTGCTCCCAAAGCGGCGCTTCCCTCCCGTGCGCCGCCGTTCCTTGCCCCAAAATCCCCTTGCACCGGTGCGCACCCAAGCAGGGTACGCGATGCCGTTATGCACAAATTTATAGCCGCAACGTCATTTTTGACTAGTCGGGGAAAGCCGGATAATTCTGTAGGGATAATCCCTACACGGGTAAGTTCAGCGCGAGGGCAGGACACAACAAGAAGGCGCAGCCAGCGGAGGCTGCGCCAAGTGGAAGGCGGCGCCGGAGTAGCGCATTCGCGGACGCCGCCATCCCGTTCCCTTCCAAGGAACAGCTTATCCTCCTCCAGCCCGCGCGCCCCTGCAATTCCGGCCAATACGGACTTTTCGTAGGTATTTCAACGGACAATTGAACGTGACGCCAGGCGGCGCTCCCGGGTGTCATTTCTCAAAGCGCGCGCATTGACATTGCGCTGTTCCCCGCTACTCTGGTACACCCTGCTGTGACGAGCGTGTGCAGCGCCGAATAAGTTGTGGCTGAAAAAGACGATTATCTGTTAGACGTGCTGGTCGACCTCGGCTTCGTGTCCCCCGACAAGGTGGACGAGGCCCGGCAGGAGGCCAGCGAGGCAGGGGTGGGGGTGGTGGACCTGCTGGTGGCCAACAAGGTCGTTCGTCCGGAGGATGTCACCCAGGCGAAGGCCGCCCATTTTGGCGCTGAAGTCGTCAACCTCAGCGAACTGCAGGTTCCCGACGATGTCATTGCCACAATCCCGCGCCATATCGCCCGGAAATACCGCGTCGTGCCCGTTTCCAAGCACGACGGCAGCCTGACCGTCGCGCTGGCCGACCCGTCGGACCTCGACACCATTGACAGCCTGGCGCACCTGTTGCACGCGGAGATCGAACTGCGGGTCGCCTCCGAATCCGACATCGAAGCCGGGCTGAGCAAGTACTACGCGGAGCGGGGCGGCATGGCGACCGATCCCCGCCTCAAAGAGGCCATCGAAGACCTGACCCGCGAGCATGTCGAGGTGCAGGCGGAGGCGGCCCAGGACGGCGCGGTGGTGGAAGCCGACGCGCCGCTCATCAAGCTGGTCAATTCGATCATTGTCGAGGCGTTCAAGATGCGCGCCTCGGATATTCACCTGGAACCGCTGCCCAAGACATTCCGCATGCGCTACCGCATTGACGGCGTGCTCCACGAGGTCAAGGCCCCCCCCAAACGGCTGCAGGCGGCGGTGATCAGCCGCCTGAAGATCCAGTCCAACATGTCCATTTCGGAGCACCGCATTCCGCAGGACGGGCGCATCCAGACTTCGGTGGGCGGCAAGCTCATTGACCTGCGCGTGTCCTGTTTGCCCACCAACCACGGCGAGAGCATCGTCATGCGTATTCTGGACAAGGAAGGGCTGCGGCTGGGGCTGCCGGAACTGGGCTTCTTCACCGATGATCAGCAGACCTTCGAGCGGCTCATTGGTTTGCCGGACGGCATCCTGCTCATCACGGGGCCGACGGGCTCGGGCAAGACGACCACGCTCTATTCCTGCCTGCACTTCATCAATCGGCCCGACCGGAAGATCATTACCGTCGAAGACCCCGTGGAGTACCTGCTTTCGGGCATCAACCAGGTGCAGGTCAGCGAAGCGGTCGGCCTGACCTTCGCCTTCGCCCTGCGCTCGATCCTGCGCCAGGCGCCCAACGTCATCATGATTGGGGAAATCCGCGACCTCGAAACGGCGACCATTGCCATCAATGCCTCGCTTACCGGGCACCTGGTCTTCTCGACCCTCCATACCAACGACGCGCCGAGCGCCGTCACCCGCTTGATTGATATTGGCGTCAAGCCCTTCCTCGTCGCCTCCTCCACCCGCGGCCTGATGGCCCAGCGGCTGGTCCGCAAGGTCTGCCGCCAGTGCAGTGGCCCCTGCCTGCCCTCGGAAGCCGAAATGCGAACGCTGGGCTTGGAAGCCAGCAGCCTTCAGGGAGCCACCTTCCTCAAGGGCAAAGGCTGTTCCAACTGCGCCAATACCGGCTACCGCGGCCGCTTTGGCATCTTCGAAATCTTCGTCATTGACGACGAGGCGCGGAAGCTCATCTACGAGAAGGTTCCGGCCTCGGTCCTGCGCGCCCGCGCCCGCGAGATGGGGATGCGCACCCTTCGCGAAGACGGCATCCGCAAGACGCAAGCGGGTTTGACCACACCCGACGAGGTCATCCGCGCGACGGTGGGCGATGTGGATTAGCGGTTTGGCGGAGGATGGCCGATTGCCGGGACGTGACAAATGAGCTTCACGGCGGTCTATTCTTCGTGGTAAGATACGGTGAGTATTGAATGGCGCAGGCAATAGCGTGGGCGCATAACTGGATTTAAGCATGTCTTACTCGATGTCCGATCTGTTGCAGTTGGTGGTGTCGGAAGGCTCCTCCGACCTGCATATCCGCGTAGGCACCGCGCCCGTGATTCGCGTGCATGGCATCCTGCACCGGGTCGAGGGCCCGGCCCTGACGCCGGAGGACACCGAGGAGTTGATGCGCAGCATTACCTCGGAGGACCACATTCAGCACGTGCGCGAGCGCGGCGGGGCCGACTTTGGCTTCGCCTTCGGCGACATGGCGCGGTTCCGGGTGAGCGTCTTCAAGGAGAAGGGCAACTTCGGCATCGTCCTGCGCCAGATTCCCAACAAGATGCTGACGATGGAGCAGATTGGCCTGCCGCCCTCGACCAAGGAGCTGCTCTACAAGCCGCGCGGGCTGGTGCTCGTTACCGGGCCCACCGGCTCGGGCAAGACCACCACGCTCGCCTCGATGATCAACATCATCAACGAGGAGCGGGACGAGGCCCATATCGTCACCATTGAGGATCCCATCGAGTACTACCACAAGCACAAGAAAGCCCTCATCACCCAGCGGGAGATCGGGGTGGACGTGCCGAACTTTGCCGAGGCGCTGCGACGCGTGCTGCGCCAGGACCCGGACGTCATTCTGGTCGGCGAAATGCGCGACCTGGAGACGATTGACGCCGCGATCACGGCGGCTGAAACGGGGCACTTGGTTTTCGGCACCCTGCACACCACCGGCGCCGCCAAGACCATTGACCGCGTCGTCAACGCCTTCCCTACCAATCAGCAGGAGCAAATTCGCATCCAGCTCTCCACCGTGCTGCAGTCGGTCATCTCGCAATTGTTGCTGCCGCGCATAGATAAACCCGGGCGCGTGGCCATATTCGAGATCATGATCAATACGCCCTCCATCGCCGCGCTCATCCGCGACAACAAGAGCTTCCGCATTCAGTCCGACATCCAAACGGGCGCCAAGTACGGGATGGTCACTCTGGACAGCTTCCTGATTGAGAAATATCTGGCGGGCATGATCGCCCGCGAGGAAGTGATCACCAAGGCCCAGGACCCGGTTACCATCCAGGCGAAACTTCAGGAGCTGGAGCTGGCGGCGGCTGTGGGCGCCGACAGCCAGGCGGTGGTCGAGGGGAAAGTGTAACCACGGAGTCGTATGTCCGAGGACATTAGCAATCCGCTGCTTGCACTGGTCAAAGATCAGGGACTGATTGACGATCTGCAGTACGAGGAAGTGTCGGGCGAGTTCAAGCGCACCGGCAAACCTGTCAGCCAAATCCTGCAGGACTTCGGGGTGCTGGACCTGGACACGATTCTCCAGGCGATCAGCAACCACCTGGGAGCGCCGGTCGTCACGGTGCGCGAGCGTGATCTGTCGCCCGAGCTGCTGCGAATCGTGCCGGCCAAGATGGCGCGCATGTACCAGTGCCTGCCGGTCGGGCTGTCGAATTCAACCCTGCAGGTGGCCCTGGTGGACCCGCTCAATGTCGGCCGCATTGACGAATTGGGCTTCGTCGTCAAGAAGGACATCCAACTGGTGGTGGCCGACCCGTCGGTGGTCCAAAAGGCCATTGAGAAGTTCTACCCCGAGGAAAACGAGAGCTTCACGGACATCCTCAAGGAATTGGGGTCGGACAAGGAGATCCAGAAAGAAGCCACCGAAGTCGCCGTGACCGATGACGCGGCGATGATGGCGCGCCTGGCCGACCAGGCCCCGATCGTGCGCTTCGTCAACCTCGTCCTGTTCCAGGCCGTCCAGGACCGCGCCAGCGACATTCACTTCGAGCCCTTCGAGGACGAATTCAAGATCCGCTACCGTGTGGACGGCGCCCTTTACGAGATGTCCCCGCCGCCCAAACACCTCGCCCTGCCGGTGGTCTCACGGCTCAAGGTTATGGCCAACCTGAACATCTCGGAGCGGCGTTTGCCCCAGGACGGGCGCATCAGTTACCCGCTGGGCAATCGCATGATTGATTTGCGCGTCTCGACGCTTCCCACCCAGTTCGGCGAGTCGGTCGTGCTGCGCGTGCTGGATCGCGCGGCGGTCAACCTGGAAATCGAGTCGCTGGGCTTCCCCAAGTATCTTTACGAATACTCCGTCGAGACCATTCAGCGGCCCAACGGCATTCTCGTGGTGACGGGCCCGACGGGTTGCGGCAAGACTACCACGCTTTACTCCTTCCTGCGCCGCGTCAACAGCATTGATTCAAAGTTGCTTACCGCCGAGGACCCGGTCGAATACGACATCGAGGGGATCATGCAGGTGGCCATTAACGAAGCCGTTGGCCTGACGTTCAGCCGCGCGTTGCGCTCCTTCCTCCGGCAGGACCCGGACATTATCATGGTGGGGGAAATGCGCGACCTGGAGACGGCGCAGATTTCCATTCAAGCCTCTCTGACCGGGCACCTGGTTCTGAGCACCCTCCATACGAACGACGCCCCCGGAGCCGTCACGCGTCTGGTGGACATGGGTGTCGAGCCCTTCCTGATTTCCTCCACCATGGTGGCGGTGATCGGCCAGCGCCTGGTCCGCACCATCTGCAAGAACTGCCGCACCCCCTTCGAGCCGACCGAGACCCAATTGTCCCTCCTCAATCTCTCTCCGCACGATCTGGGCGAGAAGACCTTCTACTACGGGCGGGGCTGTTCCACCTGCAATGATACCGGTTACAAAGGGCGCAAAGGCATCTTCGAACTGCTGGTCATCAGCGACGCGATCCGTTTGCTGATCAACGAACGCGCGCCCACGGTGGTGATGCGCCAGAAGGCTATCGAGCTGGGCATGATTCCGCTGCGCGAGGACGGCTTGCGGAGCATTTTCGACGGGGATACGACAATCGAGGAGGTCGTCAAGTACACCTGAACCGAGGAACGCTTATGCCAAAATACAGCTACGTCGCGATGGACCCGCATGGCAAGGAGAGCAAAGGCACGCTCGAAGTTTCCAGCCAGAACGAGGCCATCGGCCGGGTCAAGGAAATGGGGCTGTTCCCGACCAAGATTGTCGAAGTCGAGAAGGTCAAGGAGAAATCCGACAAGAAGACCGCCGCTCCCGCCAAAGCGGGCGCCAAGAAGAAAGGCGGCGGCCTCAACGTCAACCTCAACATCAAGATCCCCGGCCTGGGCGGGCGGGTCAAATCCAAGGTCCTGACCACCTTTACGCGCCAGTTGGCGACGCTGGTGGACGCCGGCTTGCCGCTGTTGCGCGGCTTGCGCGTGCTCGAAAAGCAGGAGAGGAACCCCACCCTCAAGTCCATTATTGGCGAGTTGGCGGTGTCCATCGAAGGCGGCAGCACTTTCTCCGAGGGCCTGGCCCAGCATCCCAAGGTCTTCAACCGCCTCTTCGTCAACATGGTCAAGGCCGGCGAATTGGGCGGCGTGCTCGAAGTCGTGCTGAACCGCTTGTCCGAGTTCATGGAGAAGGCCCAGAAGATCAAGGGCAAGGTAGTCGCCGCCATGTTCTATCCCATCGCGGTGCTGGTGGTCGCCACCGTTATTCTGGCCATCCTGATGGTGTATGTCATTCCCAAGTTCAAAGAGGTCTTCGCCGGCATGTTGGACAACGCCCAACTGCCCGCTTTCACCCGGTTCGTGCTCGCGATCAGTGACACCATCAGGGAGCATTTTATCATTACTATTTGCTGCCTGGCCGCATTCGTGGTGGCGCTCATGCTGTTTATTCGCACCAAGTTCGGCCGCCATGCCTTTGATAAGTTCAAGCTCAAGATGCCTATCATTGGGCCGGTCGTCAGCAAAGTCGCGATCTCGCGCTTTACCCGCACCCTGGGCACCCTGGTCACCAGCGGCGTTCCCATCCTGCAGGCCCTGACGATCGTCAAAGAGACCGCCGGCAACGTCATCATTGCCGACGCCGTCAACTCCATCCATGAAAGTGTCAAAGAGGGTGAAACCATCACCGCCCCGCTCGAAGCCTCCGGCGTCTTTCCGCCGATGGTCATCAGCATGGTGGACGTCGGTGAACAGACCGGCGCCCTGCCGGAAATGCTCCTCAAGATCGCTGACAATTACGACGACGAGGTGGACAACGCCGTGTCGGCCATGACCTCGCTGCTCGAACCGGTGATGATTATCTTCCTGGCCGTCATCGTCGGCAGCATCGTCATCGCCATGTTCCTGCCGCTGATCGAGCTGATGAACAAGGTCGGCAGCGAAGGCGGCGGTGGCAAGGGCGACGATTAGCCCGACGAGCCAAACCCCGTCCGGCGCGAGCGCGAGAGCAGGCGCCAGCGAGCAATGGCATGCCCTGTGCCTTGACCTAGATAGCCACCCCAACGGACCCAACACCGTGTCTGCGCCGTTGCTACGGACGTAACCGAATAAGGGACAGGGCAAACACCCTCGTTCGCGCTACACGAGAAGCTGAATCAACCGGATTTCGCGCTGTCCCTCCGATTCCGGCGAATCACCTTGCCGCCAATCTTGATTCTGCCATAGTAACTACGGTTGCCGGTGTGTTGCAGCCGATGGGGCACTTAGGGAAGCAAACCTCGCGGTTGTTCGCTGGACGGGCGCAGTTCCCGGCAACGGGTCTTCGCTTGTTTGACCGGCCGAGATCGCAGGGCCGAAAGCTGCGGGATAGGATGACGGGATACAAACGAGGACTAAAGCTGGCGGGAAGGGTGGCTGAGTGGTTAAAGGCACCTGACTCGAAATCAGGCGTAGGCGTAAGCCTACCGGAGGTTCGAATCCTCTCCCTTCCGCCAATTTGAAGATAACCTATAGGACAGAGTTCTTCGCGGATTTCCAAGGGGCCCCGATAGCAATTCGTCGTCTCCCACCGCCTTTCCTGCCTCCAAGACCCCCGCCGGACGGGCGACCATGCCGTTATGGTGGTCGCATGCTGGCGTTGGCTTGCGACTGGCTGGAGGATGGCTTGTTAGTGCGGTTAGGCTACGGTGTGTATCCCATGGGGAGCGCTCCCCATGGGATACACACCGGGGCACCACCGTGCCGTCACCGTAAAGCCGCCTGAACGCCGCACAGTAGTCGACATCCAGGACGCTTCGCGATAAGGTTTCAGCGCAATCGAATATGCCCATGAGCAACCACGAAAGTCTGACATTCACGCGACGTCGGTTCCTGACACGGGTGGCGAAAGCTGCGGGCGCACTGACGGTGCCCTGCTATATTCCGGCTTCGGCGCTGGGGCGAGGCGGAGCTGTTGCCCCCAGCGAACGCATCCTGATGGGCGGCATTGGAATGGGCGGCCGCGGTTCCTATGATTTGGGTTGGATGTTGACCGACCCGGAAGTGCAGTGGGTGGCCGTCTGCGATGTCGTGAAGGGCCGTTGCGCCGCGGCCAAGAAGATGGTGGACGGCAAGTACGGCAATACGGATTGTGCCGTGTATGGCGATATGCGCCAGTTCCTGGCCGAGCGCACGGACGTGGATGCCGTGTTGATTGCCACGGGCGATCGCTGGCACGCGCTGGCCTCGGTGATGGCGATGCGGGCGGGCAAGGATGTTTATTGTGAAAAGCCGGCCTGCTTAACCATGGCGCAGGGGCGGATGGTTATGGAAACCGCCCGGCGGTATGGCCGGGTGTATCAAACCGGCGCCCAGCGGCTCAGCGAGCCGAATCATGTGTTTGCCATCGAAATGGCCCGCTCCGGCCGGTTGGGGCCGATCCATACCGTCTATGCCGACTGTCGCTGGCGCGATGGATTGCGTCACGACTGGCTGCCGGCGGAACCGGAGCCGCCCAAGGACGAATTGGACTGGGATGTCTGGCTCGGGGCCAGTCCGTGGCGGCCTTACAACAGCGGGTATGTGAAAGGGGCGGGGTGGTATCGCTTTTATGATTTCGCCACCGATCTTGCTATGTGGGGCGCGCACACGGTTGCCCAGGCGTTAGCCGGACTCGATCTGACGAACGTGTCGCACATCGAGTTCGAGTATGCGGGGCCGGATAAGACGATGATGACGCGGCTGTCCAACGGAGTGAACCTGGTTCTGTTCCGAGTCGGCGGCTCGGTTTGGGAACCGTGCAAATTCTGGCACGGCGCTTGTGGCGAGCGGTTCGATGGCGCCGATGGGTGGGCCGCGGCCGCCGACGGCTACTCAGGCCCCGATGTTTCGTCCCCGGCGCTGCTGCGTGAGTACAAGAAAGTACTGGCGGATTACACCGCCCGGACGCAACGGCAAATGAACCACGCGCGGGATTTCTTCGACTGCATCCGCTCCCGCCGGCCCGCTGTGGCTAATCCTGACGTCATGTTCCAGTCCATGAACATCTGCCTGGCTGCCGATATCTGCGAGCGACTGAAGCGAGGCCTGAAGTTCAATTTTCGCGATGCTGAGTTTGTCGGCGATCCCGAAGCCAACCGGATGCGGTCCCGCGCGATGCGCGTTCCGTACACGTTCTAATTCAGCCAAGGGCCGACATCGGGCTGATGCTTCCCGTCATCTGATAATCGTCGCGCCCGGGATCCTGAACGCATACGCATGGCGGCACGGGGCGGCGTCGGGGCTGAGCGCGGGAGTTTCGATAACAAGCGAGTTGCCTTCGGCGCGGGTGTTCAGCGCGCCGGGCACACCCAACATCGTGACCGTGACGCCGGGGGGGGCTTTCACCTCGCGCAGGACGAGTTGCTTCCCGGGCCAGCCGGGGGTGATGGCGTAGAGCGTTCCGGCCTTCCGGGTGAAGAATACCTGCTTTACCGCCCCGCCGTCCTTGGTCGGTTTCTGGCCAATCTGATCCATGAGATTGTATTTCACCTTGTATTCGCCGAATCGTTGCTCGGGCAGCTTGCCTTCGGTCCACTGGCAGGAACGCCCGGCGAAGCGCGTGCCGTAAATGGCCTCACCATTGACTTTGAGCCAGTCGCCGATTTCGAGCAGGCGCTGCTCCATGATGGGCGGGATGGTGCCGTCGCCGTTCGGGCCGATGTCCAGCAGCAGGTTGCCGCCGCGGCTCACCAGGTCAACAAGCACTATTATCAACTCCCTGCCGGTCTTGTAGTGGTCAATGTGCTCGGCGCGGTTGTGGCCGTAGCTGAAGCCCATGCCCCGGTTTTCCTCCCACGGATGCGAGCCGTCCTGGAGACCCGCCGCGTACTCCGTGGTCCAGTAACCGCCATGTTTATGCCGGCATTCCTTGCCCCAGCGGTCATTGACAATGACGTGGTCCTTGACGGGCGAATCGTTGTATAGCCAGGCGAGCAACTCTTCGCTCCGCCAATCCTTGCTCGGCAGGTCCCACTCGCCGTCGCTGAAGATAAGCGCCGGCTCGTAGCGTGTGACCACGTCCTTGAATTGCGGAACCATGTGCTCGTCCACGTAGCGCTTGCGGTCGGCCAGCCAGAGCGGGTTGTACCATTCGTACAGGGAGTAGTAGAAACCGAACTTCATTCCGCGCTTGCGTACCGCCGCGGACATTTCCCGCATCAGGTCGCGCTTCGGCCCGACCTCGGCCGCATTCCACGGCCGGCCCCAGGTCTTGCTGGCCTCGCCGCTGGGCCACAGGCAGAAGCCCTCGTGGTGTTTCGAGGTTGGCACGATGTACCGGGCGCCGGAGCGGGCGAAAATGTCGGCCCAATGGTCAGCGTTAAAGAGCTCCGCGCGGAACTGCGGGGCGAAATCCTTGTAATCGAAGCTCTCGCCGTAATTGGTTTTGTGGTACTGCCACCACGGGTTGTCGGCCTTCTGGTCATGCATCCGGTTCCAATACCACTCGGCATATTCGCCTACCTTGCCCCACGACGGCACGGAGTAGACGCCCCAATGGATGAAGATGCCGAACTTGGCGTCGAGAAACCACTCGGGCGCGGGACGCGTGTCGAGAGATTCCCACCGCGCTTCATACTTTCTTTCGGCAGCGGAAACGGGAGCGATGAACATCGCGGCGAGGGCAGTGAGGGACAGCGCGGTTAGTCTGTGGATCAAGAGCATATTACGGGTGGTGTACACGCAAGAGGTTCAGGCAGGCAAGTCCATGCTGCATAGCAGGCGGCCGCCCGGCGGCGGAGCACGCGGCGTCAGGCCCCTTCCGCGAGATGCGGGCTTGAAGAGCTGACGTCCCGCAGTATGATTGCCTCGATGAAAGGAAGCCCGGCTAGCCGTTCACTATGAGTCTGCCATTTCGCGCTGCTATCTTTGATCTCGACGGCACGTTGCTCGATACACTCGACGATATTGCCAACGCTAGCAACTGTGTCCTGGCGGCCCGAGGTTTTCCAACGCACCTCAATTCGAGATATCGGACGTTCGTTGGGGATGGGGTCGTCAAGCTGATGGCGCGAGCCCTCCCGGAGCCGCACCGCGACGAAGCTACGGTCCAAGCCTGTGTCGCTGAGTATGTGCAGGAATACGAGCGAACCTGGAATGTCCAAACCAAGCCGTACGTCGGCGTGCCGGAGATGTTGGACGGCCTGGTTTCTCGCGGACTGAAGCTGGCAGTGCTATCCAACAAACCGGACCACTTTACGCAGCGGTGCGTGGGCGAATTGCTTGCGAAGTGGGCTTTCGATGCGGTCCTGGGCGCAAGCGATCGGTTTCCGCGCAAACCCCACCCCGCGAGTGCTATCGCGGTCGCCGGACGATTGGGAGTCTCTCCGGCAGAGTGCCTTTACCTGGGCGATTCGGGCGTTGACATGCAAACGGCCCGCGCCGCCGGCATGTTTGCTGTGGGCGCGCTCTGGGGATTCCGGGACCAGGCCGAGTTGCTGGAATCCGGCGCGGAGCTTCTGGTTCAGAAGCCGGGCGAGGTGCTGGATTTGCTTAACCGGCAGGGCCAGGGCAGGCTAAAGTCGGAACGAGTATAACTGGGCGGGCGGCTGGACCTCGAAGCGGAGGCGGCATCGCCCGTGCGGGGCAACCTCGCGCAGGGATTGCCCGCCGAACCGCACGACCTGGCGGACCGAATTGCCTGTCATGGAGGTCGAGGCCAGATTCTTGCCGGATTCATCGAGCGCGCTCACCTTGATGGGGCCGACCGCATTCAGCAGCAGTTCCCGCCCCGCAAATTCCAACAACGGTGTGGTCAGCGTGCCGCTGTCCACCGAGACGAAGCCGTCCAGGCGCAGTCGGGCGCGGAAGATGCCGCCACCCAGGATGCGCCGGTCCTGCCCGGCGTTCTTGCCGTAAGAGGAGGCCGAGTAGTAGTAAATCAGTTCGTCGCCCACGTGGAGCGGCCCCTGGCTGAATTCGCTGATATAGCCCCCGTCGTTGGACCCGCCGTTGCCGCCTTCAGCGCCGTTGGGCATGAAGACCTCGGCGATGCCAGTGTTGTTGGTGAAGGGCACCTTGCGCCAGTCCAGCCCGTCCCGGCTGACCACCAGCTTCAAGAACGCACATCCGTCGGCCGACCACGGATAATCGTCGCGGCCATGGAATATCTTCAAGCCGCCCAGCCAGAGCGATTCGTAGCGCCAGGCAGTGCTGGCGTAGTACTCGTCGGCGGGAGAATCCCCGTTGCGCGCCGCCATCGCCGGCATCAGTTGGATGCGGCTCAGCTTCTGGGTGTCGAGGGGCCGGTCAAGCCGGTCCAGGAATGCATAGGCCCGAGCTCTTGAGCCGTAACCCGGGGCGAGGTCGCGCGGACTGTAGAACTTGAACAGCCCGAGGAAGCGTTTGCCGACCGGGTCGGGAGCAAAGAGAGTGACATCGCCCGGCCCATAGAGCGTGCGGCCGTCCTGCGTGATGGCGCGGCAGCTTGGGTCGCCCTCGCCGGCGTAGCCACTCAAAACCTGGCCTCCCTTGCGCCAGTGAAGTCCATCGGTGGAATCCACGTACCAGATGCCTTCCCACTCATTGCCGACATTCGCCGCCCACACCCAGCCCTTGTAAGGGCGATCCGCGTCGGCGGTGTCGTAGCAGCAGGAGAACAGATCAATGCCGGGGCGTCCATGCGCGTCCGGCGGTAGCGGGGGGAAGGACAGGTCCAGGGTGACCTTCTCAAGCTCCGCATGCTTGTTGGGGCGCCAGGTCAGTCCATCGGCCGAGGTGAGGCGATACATCTGTCGGGAGGGGAACTCCTGGACGAACATAACATAGCGTTCAAGGCGGGTATCCCGAACAATGCTTCCGTAGGCCAGCAGCGTTGTGTCGGGCCGGGCGGCAATGAGCGGCGTGTGGCCGCCGTCGTCCTTGGCCGGCTGGTGGAGGGTGCGTTGCAGGCCGCTCTGCTGGTCAATCATCCCGTCATCCACGAAAAGCTGTGCCACCCCCGACTCGATCTTGATGGCGGGCCGCCCCTGTCCACCAAAGGGCAAGCCCAGCAGGCACAGCACGGCGAGGGCTCGGACAGTGCGTGATAACCAGTAGTCGCCGACATCAGTCGGCGCCATCTTCCGTCTCCAGGAACGGCGCCGGCTGACGGCGGTGGTCACTACGGCAAAAGAAGCACCCAAGCCGGGCAGCAAATCTAAATCGTTCATTGCATTACATTCGGGTTGTTGGCGCGCCGACGAATCGGCGTCTTCAGCACCGTCAGCTCGCCTCCCTGAACCCAGGGTTCCCCGCGAACGCTCAGATGCTTGATCATCTTCTGCCGCCATTGTTGCACCAGTCTCGCCCCGGCAGGCTTGACCGCCAGGTTGTTAAGTTCCTGCTGATCACGCCGCAGGTCAAATAATTGCTGCTGCCCGGTGTGCACGAAGTAAACATACTTGTAGCGCTGGTCCATCAACGCCACCCAACCGTCTTTAGGCGCATAACAGGAGGCGTGCTCCAGGTCCAACAGCTTGCGCCCCGGTTTGCCGCGCAAGATGTCCAGCAAGCTCGTTCCCTCGACCGAGGCCGGCCGCGGCAGGCCGGCCGCATCGAGGAACGTGGGGAACACATCGCGCAACTCCACAAGCTCCTGCCTCACTTGCCCGCGCCTGGCATCCAAGCCCAGGCTCGCCGGCCAGCGCACAATCATCGGCACATTCACCGAGCCTTCGTAAGGGAAGGTCTTGCGGTAAACGTGGTGGTCGCCCATTAGGTCGCCATGGTCGGAGGTGAAGAGGATCAAGGTAGTTTCCGATTCCCCCCGCTCCTCCAGCGCGGCCAGAATGCGGCCGATCTGCTCGTCCACGAACGAGATCGCCGCCGCATAGGAACGGCGCGTCGCGCGGAGTTCCTCTTCGGGCACGACGCCGCGGGTAGCCTCCGCGTGCTGGGCGAAGGACGTTTGCACGCCGCCGTATTCACGCCGCGCCCAGTCTCCGATGGCGGCTGGCGGGATATCCACGTTTTGGTAGCGGTCGTGCCAGCGTTTGGGCGCGTTGAGCGGCGTGTGCGGGGCGAGAAAAGAGACCTTGAGAAACCACGGTTCGCCTTGCTTATGACTATTGAGGGCCTCCAACGCCCGGTCGGCCGTCCACGGGGTCAAGTGGAGTTCCTCGGCCAGCGGATAGCAGATGCCACCACGCTGGTCATTGCCGCTGCGGTAGCCCTCGAGGGGTTGGTGTCCGGGAGCCTGGCGGTCAAACCAGGCTCGGTAATCGCAGATCTCCGACTGATCCCGAATATTCGGCTCGGCCCGGATCACCGTTTGGTAGCCGTGGCTGTTGCTCGGCGGCGCGAAATGGTTTTTGCCGATGGCGCACGTGCGCCACCCGGCCTCCGAAAAGACGCGCGGCATCTCGCAGGCATAGCGCTCCGGAATTGGCACGTAGCCCAGGCTGCCGTGGCCCCAGGGGCTCATGCCCGTCAGGAGAGCGGCACGCGCCGGCAGGCAGGACGGTGTTGAAGTGTAGGCGCGCCGGAACAGGACGCCGTCCCGCGCCAACCGGTCCAGGTTGGGGGTGATCAGCCACTTCGCGCCCGCCACTCCCAGCCAATCGCCCCGATGTTGGTCATCCATCAGGAACAGGATGTTGGGACGTTTGACGGCCGGGGCAGCCGCCGCCCCGCCAAGGCTGAGGCAACCCAGCAGGGTCATAACCAAGAGCCGCGCGCTTTTCATTGGTGGGATTGGTTTAGCTGTCCGGCTTTGCGGCGGCGAGCCTTTTTCCGGGTGGATAGATGAATCGGGAAGCTGCTCGTTCTGGTGGTTTACCTGCCGCCCCTCAGCACGGTGATCGAATGAGCAGGCAGCCGAATGGGTTGACCAAGGTCAACCGCAGGCAGTGTGCTGGTGGTTACGGATTCAGGCTTTCCAGGGACATTGATCGCCGTCAAGCTCGGACCGTTGATCCTCCAAGCCTGCGCCGTCCGAGGGAGCGTGCCGGCGGAAGTCTTGAGGGATAACACGACTTCTTCGCTTGCTGAATAGTTCACCAGGCCGAGTGAGAGGTGTCCGTTTTTCGCGTCGAGGGCGGCGACCGCATCCACCGGCACCGCCGCGCTGAGCCGCGCCGGGACCAGGCTCCCGCCCACGTGCGCGCGGTAGAGCGCCAGCAGGTGGCCGACCGGGTCCAGCACAGCATGGTTGCGGCCGGCCTTTATTGCACCAATGACATTGACGGTCTGGGCCCAATTGGCCATCGCGACTAGGTCGGCGGAGCGAATCAGCTCATGCAACGCCCGGGCCGACGCCAGGGCATCCCCGAGCGGATAGAAGTGCTCGAAGGCGCCGACCCCAGGGCTGTCGGGGGCCGGGTTCCAATCCCGCACGATGCCCCATTCGTCAACCGCCAGCCGGACGCGGTCGAGCCCGGGTGTGGCGGCTCCCAACCGTTGCCGGTAGTCGGCCACCACCCCGCGCACGCCTGACATCACGCTGCCGCAGTAGGTCGGGAAGTCGGCTTCGTATTTCGCCGTGTCCTCAGGGGTGAGGGGCGCTTTGAACTTGCGTTGGGTGTAATGATGCCCGCTGAGCAGGTCCATGTGCGCGGCGCTGAGCGGCAGGAGCATGTCGTTCCATCGCCCGGGCGATCCGACAGCGATAACTTTGATCCTGGGATTCTTCGCTTTCATCGCCGCGACGAACGCATTGTGGCGCAGAGCATAGCGCTCGACCGGCACGTTGCCCAACTGCCAATTGCCGTACATCTCGTTGCCGATGCCCCACCAAGTGACATCGTAAGGCTGCCGCTGCCCGTTGCGCGCCCGCTCCGCGCCCCAACGGCTGCGGCTGGAGCCGGTCGCATACTCCACCTCGTCAGCGGCATCCTGCACACTGCCGAGCCCGGTGTTCACCGCGATGTAGGGTTCGGTGCGGACTTCGGCGCAGAACCGCATGAACTCGTCCAACCCGAAATCATTGTCCTCGACCGCGTTCCAGGCGCGTTCCCAGCGTGGCGGACGCCGGTCGCGCTCGCCGATGGCGTCCTTCCAGTTGTAGCCGGATACGAAGTTGCCCCCGGGCCAGCGTGTAATCGGGGCGTTGAGTTGTTGGATCAGAGCCAGCACATCGGCGCGCATGCCGTGGACGTTGTCGGCAGGCATCAGCGAGACGCATCCGATCCACACCAGGCCGGGCTTGACCACCCGCAGCGAGAACGAGGCTGATTCTATCGTTCCCCCGGCCTTGAATCGGAAGGGGACGCGGCGGTACTCCCGGTCGAGCCGAGTCAACGGGACGGCTTGCCGGTTATCGGCTCCCGCCCCCCACGACAGCGTGGCCTCGACAGCCGGCTCGCCGCTGACAGCCGCGATAACGGCGTAGCCGACATACTCCTTGCCCGCCATCACGCCGATGTCCTTCTGCACGATGCCGCAATCTCCCGCCCCTTCGCCGCGCCGCCACAGTGCCAGGCAATGGTCCCCCGCGTAAGCACCCGCCGGATCGAGAAAGGCGTCGAACTCCGCGCCCGCCGGGCGGACCACCTGCCAGGGCGACTTGTCGAGGGCGAGCAGAAACTTGCGGTCCCAGAGTTTCTCCGCCCAGATGCCGTCATGGATGCAGCGGCCCAGGTGCTCGATGAACTGGCCGTAGATATAAGGCGAGATGGCCGGACCGGCCTGGCCCAGGTCCAGCGACAACGCCGCCTCTTTTGGGCCGGCCGCAAGCAACACCGCCGGCTGGGTGAGGATTAGCGCTACGGCCACTGTCAGTTGTTTGATAGTTCTCATACCGATACTCTCCAGCATTCTCACACCCGTCTTCAAGCTGTTGCGCGCACTTACCTGACTCGAAGCGTTCAGCAGCTCACCGGTGCAGGCTTCCAGCGATCATTCGTGAACCTGCGGGCTGGCCCCGGCGCTCGCCCGAGGCGCCCCGCAATCCGGCTGCATAAAGCCCTGCCGTGCTGAAATTGTCAACGAACACCTCCGTTCGGGGCGGCGCAGGTGCAAAATTTGTTACATTTCTCGTTGACCGGCGCGGCGTTCTATGTCGAGATGATAGACGCTGAAACGGGTTTATTCGGAAGATGGCCAAAGTTTTACTCAGAACCGGGAACGGGTCACGTTCGGCGCAGGCTTCGAAGTACGACGCCCAGAACACGGTGCTTTCCAAGACCTACGGGGCGCTGGCGGACCTGCGTCGGGAGCTGGCTGACTCGAAGGCGGTCGTCGCTCAGCGGGAGGAGCTGTTGCGCAGCTTCGCCGTCTGCGCCGATTCGCAGCGGGCGTGGCTGCTGTTGGAGGACTACTTCGAGAGACTCTCCCTCTCGCGCAAGGACTTTCCGAATACAGATTGGTGGCCGCGTTTGTTGGCGGCGCAAGGCCGGAGCCGCCTGGAGGAGGTGGCCTTCCTGTTTCTGCGCGCGCAACGTTCGCTGCCGACGGAGCTGAGCGTTTACGCCAACCTCGACCGATTCACTCAGGTGGAACAAGCCGCGCAGGAACAACAGCTTGTCCAACACCTGGAGAAGTGGCTCTTCCCGCACAAACCGGTGCACTTCGATTCGCCGCGGGCCTTCGTGCGCGCCCTTTGCCATCCGCGGCCGGACCCGGAGCAGCCCGGGCGATACCGGCTGGCGGTGGAGCTTCACCTGGTGCGCCCGCGCACCGGTGAGAAAGCCAGAAGGCTGGGCGAAATCACCGAACTGACGACGCGCGCCGCGCATGAGCAGGAGCTCTTTCCGCCCGGCGACTGGGA
Source organism: Candidatus Paceibacterota bacterium (assembly GCA_035452965.1). Classification (NCBI taxonomy): domain Bacteria; kingdom Bacillati; phylum Minisyncoccota; species Minisyncoccota bacterium. The sequence goes on from DAOTCE010000001.1 coordinate 299,478, forward strand.
GTTCATTCAGTGGCTGGCGGAGACCCATTCCACGCGTCGTAATGGCGACGAAGTCCTGGTGCTCTCTAACCTGGAGCTGCTGCACTGGCTGGCGCGCTGGGGCGACACGCACCGGCTCGAATTGGCCGCCGGCGGGGGGCCGCCGCAGCCGCTGGAGTTCCGCGGCGAGCTCGCCGAACTGACGCCGCACCTGGAAAACGGCGCCAAAGAGCTGGCCTTTACGCACCGGCTGACCGTGCCGGGTGGGAAGCATCATTCGCTCAGCGAGGTGCTGTTCTTCAACCGTCACCCGGTGCTGGCGCTGGCCGGGGGGACGTTCTACCTGTTGCGCAACGCGCCGCCGCCCCAGGTCTTCGAACTTTGGGCCCGCCAGCCGGCCGTGCCGATGCGCCATTTGAGCCACCGCCTGCTTATGCACTTGCGCAAGACGCAGTCCAGCCAGGGCGTGGACTGGGAGCAGCTTTGCGTCGCGCACGCGGCCAAACCGCAGTTTGTATTCGAACTGCTCGACCAGACGGTGCGG